>JAYTGN010000313.1:0-9921 GCA_043733485.1 Gemmataceae bacterium | reverse complement strand
ACGATCGTGGTGTTGTTCTTATCGACGGTGACCTTCTTGGCGCGACCCAATTGCTCGAGCTGGAGGCTTTCGAGCTCAATGCCGAGGTCCTCGCTAATCAGCGTGCCGCCGGTCAGCACGGCGATGTCGCCGAGCATGGCCTTGCGGCGGTCGCCGAAGCCGGGGGCCTTCACCGCGCACACCTCGATGAGGCCGCGGAGCTTGTTCACCACCAGCATCTGCAGCGCTTCCGCTTCCACGTCCTCCGCGATGATGAGCAGCGGCCGGCGGGCGGTCGCGGCCTTCTCCAGCAGCGGCAGGAACTCGCGGACGTTGGACAGCTTCTTTTCGTAAAGGAGAACGAGGACGTTCTCGGGTTCCCACTTCAGGTCCGGCGTGTTCACTGCGAAGTACGGCGAAATGTAGCCTTTGTCGAACTGCATGCCTTCGACGAATTCGAGCGTGGTCTCGGAGGTCTTGCCTTCCTCGACGGTGATGACGCCGTCCTTGCCGACTTTGTTGAAGGCCTCGGCCATGAGCTTGCCGATCTTGGGGTCGTTGTTCGCCGAGATGGTGGCGACGAACTCGACGTCCGCGGGCGTCATGGTACGGGGCGCTTTGGTCAGTTTCGTTTCGACGTAATCGACGGCCTTGGCGACGGCCTTATCGATGCCGCGCTTCACGGTCATGGGGTTGGCCCCAGCCGTGATGTTGCGGAGGCCTTCTTGATAAATGGCGAGGGCGAGGATGGTCGCGGTCGTGGTGCCGTCGCCAGCGACATCCGAGGTCTTCTGGGCGACGGCATTGACGAGCTTCGCGCCCATGTTCTCGAACGGATCGGGCAGGTCGATTTCTTTCGAAACCGTGACGCCGTCTTTCGTGACGGTGGGCCCGCCGAAGGACTTGTCGATGATGACGTTGCGGCCGGTTGGCCCGAGGGTGATACCGACCGCATGGGCCAGCTTCTCGGCTCCGGTGAGGAGCTTCTTCCGGGCGTCGTCGGTGTAGAGCAGTTGCTTGGCCATTGTGGGAACTCCGTTGTTTTCGCCCCGGAGGGGCCGTCGTATTTAGCCCAGGGCGGAAGCCCTGGGAATGATGTCGTTACCAAAACCCAGGGCTCCCGCCCTGGGCTAAAAAAGCCGGCCCCTCCGGGGCGAAGACTATTTCACAACCTTCGCCAAAATATCGGACTCGCGGAGAATCTTGAGTTCGCGGTCGCTCACTTCCACGTCCGAGCCGCTGTACTTGCCGTACAGGACGAGGTCGCCGATCTTGACGGCCACCGCGGTGCGAGTGCCCTTCTCCGAGAGCTTGCCGGGGCCGACGGCCACGACCTTGCCCTGCTGCGGCTTCTGCTTCGCCGTGTCCGGCAGCAGAATTCCGCCAGCGGTCTTCTCTTCGGCTTCGGTCGGCTCGACCACCACGCGATCATCCAGCGGACGGAGCGCGAGGGTCGCTTCTTTCTTGGCCATTTTTGGTTATCCTGAGTGTTTCGGTCGGTGAGAGTGTGCAACAAGACTAAGCCAGCATGTCCTTCCAAGGTCCTATCCGTAGCGGCCCACCGTTGTACGGCGGTGGGAATATCTGGGAACCAAGGGTTGTTGTCGGGGGCGTAATGGCCATAGTTATTCCGGGTCGTTCACTTACGAACGACTTCTCAGGTAGATCGTCCGGATGAGGGCAGCCCTCTTTTTTATCGCCTAACGACTGAATTGCGCAAAACGACTCTTCCAAAACAGGTGAGCCGCAGACGCACAGTGCAACGCCGCATTGAATGCAATTCTTAAGACGCACTTCGCTCTCCTTGAATCCTTCCAAAAGTCGCATTACTCATTCGCCGTCAGAACGGTTACGCCATCGGCTGTCAAAGCAATGGTGTGTGCCAAATGAACGCTCGGCAGACCATCGCGCGTTACCACTATCTTTTGATCACCAAGTGTTTCAACTTCAGGCCGTCCCATATTCAGCATTGGATGCACAGCCAAAACTAAACCAGGCACCAGTTTGAAGTCGAATCTGCGCGTCTGGTTGTCCGCATAATTGGGCACCTGCGGGTTTTCAATGCCATGGCCGACATACGCAGTCACAACGCTGAACCCGGACTTCTCCACATTCTGCTGCATCTCACGAGCTATCTGGCTCCACCATTTCCGCCGGGACATCAGGCCGATAGCCAATTGGAGCGTGTCTTCGGCAACTTTCAATAGAAGCTGCCTCTCAGGAGCAATAGATCCGACTGAGAATGCCGAAGCACGGACGGCAGACCAGCCATTGAGCTTACAGACCGTATCAACCTTGAATATGTCCCCTTCAGCTAAGATGCGTTCGGTTGAGACACCACTTAT
Source organism: Gemmataceae bacterium (assembly GCA_043733485.1). Classification (GTDB taxonomy): domain Bacteria; phylum Planctomycetota; class Planctomycetia; order Gemmatales; family Gemmataceae; genus Urbifossiella. The sequence goes on along the minus strand of JAYTGN010000313.1, from coordinate 7,597 downwards.
CACCTCGTTGATGCAATAATTTGTGATCGCAGGAAACGAGGTCTCCGAGTAAATTCTTGCGACGGCCTTTTCAACATCGCTTATGCGGATGCCAGGATTGGCCATTTCACGAACACAGTCCATAACACGAGCGGCGAGCTTACCCGCCTCTCGCATCATGTGTATTTCTCGCGCCGTTTTAAGTTCCGGCAGCGCCTGTTTGGTTCTGTTCCAAAACATTGTTATCTACCGGATGCCCACCCAAAACAACCACTACATCATCCCGCCCATGCCACCCATACCTCCCATGCCGCCGCCCATCCCTCCCATGCCTCCGCCACCGCCGTGATCGTGGTCGTGATGGTGGTCGCCGCCCGCCTTCTTCGGCTCGGGGATGTCTGCGATCATGCACTCAGTCGTGAGAAGCAGGCAGGCCACGCTGGCACCGTTCTGCAGTGCGCTCCGCGTGACCTTCACGGGGTCGATGACACCGGCCTTGCGGAGGTCGCCGTACTCTTCCGTATCCGCGTTGTAGCCGAAGTTCTTGTCCTTACCTTTGAGGATCTTGGACACGACCACGGTGCCGTCCAAGCCGGCGTTCTCGGCGATGAGCCGCGTCGGCATTTCGAGCGCCCGGTAGAGCACGCGAAGGCCTTCCGCCTCGTCGCCTTCGAGCTTCACCTTATCGAGCGATTTGCGAGCGTTGAGCAGAGCCACGCCGCCACCGGGAACGATGCCTTCGGCGAGTGCCGCCTTGGTCGCGTGCTGAGCGTCTTCGTAGAGGGCCTTGCGTTCCTTCATCTCGGTCTCGGTCGCGCCGCCGACCTTGATGACGGCGACGCCGCCGGCCAACTTCGCGAGGCGCTCCTGCAACTTCTCGCGGTCGTACTCGCTGTCCGTCTTCTCGATTTCCTTGCGGATCAGTTCGGCCCGGCCGTCGATGGCCTTCTGGTCGCCCTTGCCCTCGGTGATGGTCGAATTCTCGGCATCGATGCGGACCTTCTTGGCCCGGCCGAGGTACTTGTCCGCGACCACGGTCGGAACCGTTTCGCCCTTGGCGTTCGTGGTGGTGGCGTCGAGTTGAACGCCGAGGTCCTTGAAGATGGCCTTGCCGCCGGTGAGTACGGCGATGTCTTCGAGCTGAGCCTTACGGCGATCGCCGTAACCGGGAGCCTTCACCGCACAGATTTGCAGGATGCCCTTGAGCTTATTCAGCACGAGCGTCGCCAGGGCTTCGCCTTCGAAATCCTCGGCGATCAGCACCAGCGGTTCCTTCTGCTTGCTCGCCCATTCGAGAATCGGGATCAGCGTCTTCACCGTGCTGATTTTCTCTTCGAAGATCAGGATGTACGGGTTCTCGAACTCGCAGGTGACGCTGTCTTGATTGTTGACGAAGTGCGGGGACAAGTAGCCGCGATCGAACTGCATGCCCTGCACGACGCGGACGTCGGTCTCGGCGGTCTTGCCTTCTTCTACGGTGATTACGCCGTTGGCCCCGACTTCCTTCATGGCCTTGGCGATGTTCTGGCCGATTTCCTTGTTGTTGTTCGCGGAGATCGACGCGACTTCGGTGATGCTCTTGTTGTCCTTCGGGTCGATCTCTTCGGCAATCTTGTGCAGTTCGGCGACGACGCGCTCGACGCCGGCCTGAATGCCGCGAACGAGGGCCATCGGGTCGTGCCCGCCGGCCACGGAGCGAAGCCCCTCGCGGAAGATGTGCTCGGCCAGCACGGTCGCGGTCGTGGTGCCGTCGCCGGCGATGTCCGACGTCTTGCTGGCGGCTTCCTTCACCAGTTGAGCGCCCATGTTCTCGAACGGGTCGTTCAGTTCGATATCCTCGGCAACGGTCACGCCGTCCTTCGTGATGGTCGGCGAGCCCCAACCCTTGTCGAGGATCGCGTTGCGGCCGCGTGGCCCGAGCGTGGAGCGAACGGCGCGGGCCAACTTGCTGGCTCCGGCGAGCAGCTTCTGGCGTGCATCGTCCGAGTAAGAGATTTGCTTGGCTGACATCGTATCGACCGCCCCTGGAGGGAATGGAGTGACGTGGCGTTCCCAATAGCAATCCGCGTGCCCACGGATGGAGCGCGACGCAAGGGGCTTATTAGAAACTGTTTAGGGCGAAGTCGAGTTTGCGATGGTGCCTGCTGGTGTCAATGTGGCAGGAGCGTGCTGGAGAGCTGAAAGCGGAAATGGCAGGCGAAGTGGGTCGTGCGGCACGTGGTCATCTCGACGCCCTTTGAACCCCCATGAAACAGGCAAGGGAATCAAGAGGCACACTCAAGGGCAACGGTCCGATGGGGAAATGGAGTTTGGGTGGACGCATCAGCATGGTATGCTGGCCGAAGTTGAACTCCACAACTCGCAAGCGGTGATCGCCATGACCAAGCGGCGTGCGGTCGATCTTTGTGTGTTCGCCTGTCTTCTCCTTCTCCCCGTCGTCGCAGTTACTCATACCGCGTCCGATTCCACTGAGGTTCGGCGCGCAGAGATACTTTTCGAGCCCCCCTTTGCCCCTGACGGAACCGCTGCCGTCGCCCCGGCAACCGAGCCGAAAGCCATACCGCTCGTTCCCACCCAGCTACCGATCGTTCGGTTCGGTGAGACCCGCTTACGGCATCCCGCCCCTGTTAAATCGCTCGTCCTCACTCCCGATGGGAAGGTGCTCGCCACCACGTCGCACAAGGATCCGATCATCCGTCTGTGGGACGTTGCGACGGGGCTGCTGATCCGGGGGTTGCGGATCGATGTGAACTTCACAGACTCCGTTACCGCGATCGGGTTTGCTCCGGATAACCGCCGACTGATTGTGATTCGACACGGTAACAGCATGGCGAAGGATAGCGGCCCGGCCTGGCACGAGCCAGCCACGGTCGATACCGTCACCGGCACGATCACTCGCTGGCCATGGGGAAGCGAATCGGATTATTACCTCCCGTCGTTCGCCCTGTCTGCGGACGGGAAGACTGTGGCGGGGGTCGATCAGGGGGGCGAGGTGAAAGTTTGGGATGCCAATACCGGCCGGGAGCTGCGCGTACTGGGGAAGGTGAAGGGCAACACGATCCGACCGTTCCGTGGGGTCTGCTTCTCGCCCGACGGCACCCATCTGGCCGCGTGCAGCGACGAACAGGCCGTGTACGTCGGCCCGGTGGACGGGAGCCGACCGCTGGCGAAGTTCCCGGTCGATGTCGTCAAGCGGGAAGTGCGTTCCGTCTTCTGGCCTCGCGCGGATCGGCTCGTCGCACTGTGGTACGACGGGCTTGCCGCCCTCGATCCGACAACGGGCCGGCAACTGGCGAAGGCGGACGCGAAGGGGAACATGATCTCCAACTCCCGTGCGGCGGGCGGGGAGCTGTTGTTCGTGAAACCCGACAGCGACAAGCACCTCATCGCCATCGACCCCACAACCCTCGCTCCGGTGCCCGATCGGGTGTACCGCGGGAGTCGACGCGACGAGCCGTTCGCCGCATCCGCGGATGGGAAGATACTCGCATTGGCGACTGGGCACGTCGTGCGCCTGTTCGATGCGACGACCGGCGCACCACTTCACCCGGACCTGGATCGCTACCCGACCCATCCCGCAGAGCGCCTCCAAGTGTCTGCCGACGGAAGGCGACTACTTGCCGAGGACCGGATCTGGGATTTAACTGCACCACACCTGACGACGACCTTGACCGCAGCGGCCACCGGGTGGAGGGAAACGCGAATCGCCCCTCCCGCCAGCTGGGTGAAGGTCTTTCCGGGCACGACAGAGGGACTGGTATCGCCCGATGGACGGCGGGCGGCCGTCGGCGGATGGAAGACGCTCGCCGTGCGAGAAATGGACCCCGCGGCAGACTGGTTTGTCCTGGCCGAGTATCCAAACCGCAGTCCCAAATGTGGGTTTGACGTACCCAGCAGTCCCCTCCCCCTCGCGTTCAGCCCTGATGGTCGCTGGCTTCTGACGAGAGACCACGACTTGGCCATTTGGAACGTAACCGGGCTACCGATCTGTGTCGCCCGCCTGCCGCCCGTCTACTGGTGGCAGGTCGGAGCGTGTACCGATTTCTCACCGGACGGACGGCGGCTAGCGACCGCGGACGTGGCCCAGAGCGGCGAGACGTCGATCCGCATCTGGGAGACGATCTCCGGGAGCGAGGTGGTTCGGCTGACGCCGGCGAACGGGGCGTCTGGCTGCGCGTTCACGCCGGATGGTAAGCGACTCGTCGTTGCCAATACCGACACGACGTTCGGAGTCTGGGACTATTCCCGACTCGAAGCCCGGTCGCTCACTCCGATCGCAGGTGACAATTGGGAGTTGCTCATCCATCCGAATGCCAAGGTCGGTCTGGCCGTAGTCGACGCATTGGTCGCCGATCCTGCCACGGCTCTATTCCTTCTCAAGACCCGTCTCAGTCCGATCGATCCGGCTCGGCTGAGGCAGCTAGTGGACGAACTGAGCGACGAGGATTTCGAGGCTCGCGAACGAGCGGGGGACGACCTCGCGAAGCTCGGCTCCCAGGCAGAAGGAGCCCTAAGCGAAGCCGCGAAGTCGCCCTCACCGGAAGCGAGTCGCCGGGCCGTGCGACTCCTGCGAGGGATCAAGCCCAGCGTTCGCACGATTCGCGCGGTGGAAGTCGCGGAGAGAATCGGCAACGCCGAGGCCAGGGAACTGCTCACCGACTGGACGAACCGCAATAACGATCTCCTGCTGCAGTCCGAGGCCAAGGCAGCGCTGGACCGGATAGCGCCTCGGCCGCGAGGTCGTTAATCCTGGGTGCATTAGTCGGTTTGCGTCGAGCGGCGATCAACCCCGCGTCGAGCGTCGAGCTTCGTCCGTTGCCTAGAATTGGTTCGGCCCGCGGTTCGCTACAATAGACGCATGAGTCAGGTTTGGGACGCGATGAAGCGGCTGTGGTCGCGGAGCGAAGGACCGCCGCCGGACCTGGACGCGACGCTCGCCGAACTGCGCGCCAAGACCCCCGCCCCCGTCTTCTGGCTGCTCGGCAAAACGCAGACCGGGAAGACCTCGATCATCCACTTCCTCACCGGCGCGGACGATGCCGCCATCGGCTCCGGCTTCCGGCCCTGCACCAAGACCTCGCGCCAGTATCAGTTCCCCAGCCCCGAAGCCCCGCTGCTTTCGTTTCTCGATACCCGAGGCGTCGACGAACCCGGCTACGATCCGGCCGAGGACATTGCCGCTTTCGATTCGCAGGCTCACGTCATCGTCGTAACTGCGAAAGCCACCGACTTCGCACAGGGGAACATTCGGGCAGCGCTGGAACCGATCCGCAAGGCGAGCCCGTCGCGGCCCGTGATCCTCTGCGTCACGTGCTTAAACGAAGCAAACCCGCGCCAGCCGCATCCCACGCCTTATCCATTCGCGGACCTTGCGGGAGGTGAACGCGATGCGCCGCTGCCCGAGTCGCTTCCCGATTCGCTGCGTCGATCCATCGAGGAGCATCGACGGGCGTTCGGCGGTCTCTTCGACCACTGCGTGCCGATCGACCTGACCAAGCCCGAAGACGGCTTCCCCGAACCGAACTACGGCGGCGAGGCCCTCAAGCGAGCCTTACTCGATGCCCTTCCCGGTGCGTTCCGCCAGACTTTACTGCGGTTGAAGGATGCCACGGACACACTGAAGGACCTTCACCTGCGGCATGCGTTGCCGATCATCGTGGCGTACAGTTCGATGGCGGCGAGTGCCGGAGCGGTGCCGATTCCCTTCGTCGATCTCATGATTCTGCCCGGCATCCAGGGCCGCATGGTGAACCACCTCGCCAAGCTCTACGGCCAACCGATGTCAGCGGAACGATTCAAGGAAGTGGCGACCTCGCTGGGCATCGGCATCCTCGCTCGCCAAGCCGTGCGCGAGGTCGTGAAGTTCATCCCGTATGTGGGTTCGGTGGCCGGTGCGGCCGTGGCCTGGGCGAGCACGTATGCCCTGGGCCGGGCCTTCTGCTACTACTATCAGGCGGTCTGCGAGGGGCACGTCCCGGATGCCCAAGCCTTGAAGAAATACTACCACGAACAGTACGCCTCGGCGGAGAAGGGCTTCGAGAAGAGGCCTCCTGCCGGAACCGCGCCGTAACGAGATTCCCATGTCCAAAGCGCGAATCGGGCTGCTCGGCTTCCTCTTCCTCGCGCCATGGTTCTTCCTCATCGGAGCCGGCAGCTACCACCTCTGGAGCACCGGTTGGCTCTTCTGGGCGTGGTGGCCCATGTTCCTCTCGTTTGCGCTCGCGTACTTCCTCGGCTGGCGCTGGACGCGCCGCAAAGGCTTCCTGCCCACCACCGACACGCCGCCGCCCAACTACTGGACCGACCGCGACAAGCTCGCCTGGGATAAAGTCGATGCGAAGGCGAAGGTCTTCGAGTCGATCACGACGGAACAACTCTCCGACCCGCGGCACTACTCGGAACTGGCGCTCGACCTCGCCGAGCAAGTGGCGAAGGTGTACTACCCCGGCGGCGCGACTCCGTTCGATCACCTCACGTTGCCGGAGGTGCTGGCCTGCGCCGAACTCGCGGCCGCCGATCTGGATGAACTCGTTCAGAAATACGTGCCCGGTTCGCACCTCATCAGCGTCCGCGATTTGCAATCCGCGAAGAAGGCCACTGAGTGGTACAAGATCGCCCAGAATGTCTACTGGGCCGGGTCGATGTTCCTCAACCCGGTTCAAGTCGGCATCCGGTGGGCATCCTCGCGGTACGGCCTCGGCACACTTTTGGACAAACTTCAAGGCAGTGTGTTGCTCTGGTTTCACACGGCCTTCGTCCACGAACTCGGCCGCTACCTCATCGAGATGAACAGCGGGCGTCTGAAGGTCGGGGTGAAGCGCTACCGCGAGATCATGAAGCAGCACGGCGAACCGCCGGTGGAAGGTAGTCCGACGGCTCCGGAGGGTAGTCCTCCTCCGAGTGCGGGCACGTTCCCGAGCATTTCGATTGCCGTGCTCGGTCCCGTGAAGGCCGGCAAATCCAGCCTCGTGAACGCGATCGTCGGGCAACCGGCCGCGATCGTCGATGCGCTCCCCGTGCCGCACGTCGGCATCCGCTATCAGGTGAAGTTCGCCGATGGACAGCCGCTGACGCTACTCGATACCTCGGGCTATGGTCAGGACGGTGCGAATGAGTACGAGTTCGCGGCGGCGACCGAAGCGGCCCGCGCGGCGGACCTCGTGCTGTTCGTCACCACCGCAACGAACCCCGGCCGCCGCTCGGACGTGGACTTGCTCGATCGCCTCGCGGCATGGTTCGCCGAGCGACCGCAGTTGAGGCAACCGCCCATCGTAGCCGCCGTGAATCAAATCGACTTGCTGAGTCCCAAGAACGAGTGGGCACCGCCGTACGATTGGCAGACGGGCACTCGGCTGAAGGAAGTGAACATCCGCGAGTGCGTTGCGGCCGTGAAGGAACAACTCGGCAACCGCGTCCTGGAAATCGTGCCCGTGTGCGCCCGGATGGGCGAAACCTTCGGCATCACGGAGGGGCTGATCCCCGCGCTCGCACTTCAACTGGACGACGCCCGCGGCTCGGCGATGCTGCGAGCCTTTCACGCCGAGAGCCAGGCCGAGCAGTTTAAGAAGCTCGGCAAGCAGCTCGTCGAGGGCGGTAAGAAAGCCCTCGGCCTGCTCTG
>JAYTGN010000312.1:0-23787 GCA_043733485.1 Gemmataceae bacterium | reverse complement strand
GATGGCCAGGTGGGATACGTGGCAATCTTGGCAATGTTGGCAACCTTACCCGTCACACCATCCGCCCCGGCCAAGAAACCCACGGGCAAAAAACCCGGCGGTCAACCCGGCCACCCGTCGCGGATGAAAGTCCTCGTGCCCGCCGAACGGGTCGACGAATTCGTGCCGCACGTTCCAGTGCGGTGTGCGAAGTGCGACGAGCCGCTACCGCAGTGACACGTCGAAACGTCTTTGCCCTCCTTGCAGTCTTGCTCTGCGGCGAGTATTGTCTGGGCATGCTCGATGATCGTTCGTCCCGATTCTTGTCTCTGGCACCGCAGTTCGGCGCGTTCGCGGTGATTCTCGCCGTGGTCGCGGCCGTGATTCCGGGCGTCAGTCGTACCACTGCTGCAGCTTTCGGGCCGGCTGCGGAGCGTGATCGAGCCCGTGGTCGGCCTGTTCCGCTAAACTCACGTCATGTCCGTTTCCGCATCACGAGCGACTTCCGAGGAACGCGCTGCTGCGTGCCGCGTGCTCGTCTCGGTGCGTCCGGCCCTGGACCGCGACCGCGCCACCCAGCACTACCTCGACCTCTTCGATTCGCGCGAACTCGACCCGTCCGGGCTCTTCGTGGCTCGGGGAGAAGGCGGCGCGATTCGCGGGGCGATGGTGGTTCAAGAGATGCCCGGCGCGCTCGGCCTGGTCTGGGCTCCGACCGCCTCCCGCAGCCCCGACCGAACCGCGATCGAGGATGCGCTCGTGGCCACTTCGTGCGGCTGGCTCCGAAGCCGGGGCGTGAAAGTGTGCCAAGCCTTTGCCGGTGAGTCCGATCGCGATGCGTTCGCGCCGCTCGTGCGGTACGGCTTCGAGCGCATCGCGAAGCTCGCGGATCTGCGCTGGGAACTCGGGCCGATCCCGGCTCCGGATCGGCGACTGATCTTCGAGCCACTCGACCGCGAGAATCGAGCCGCGTTCACGCGCACGCTTCTCGAAACCTTCGAAGGCAGCCTCGATTGCCCCGAGGTCACCGGCTCGCGAACGGACGGAGAAGTACTCGAGGGCTACCTGCAAGAACCGGCGATACCGGAGCAGTGGTTTGACGTGCGGCTCGATTGCGAACTCCTCGGCGTCGTGCTCCTCGACCGCTCGCACGACCTCGCCGTTTGGGAACTGACGTACCTCGGAATCGCGCCGCGCTTTCGGGGCCGAAGGCTCGGTGCCGAGCTCGTGAAATTCGCCCTTCAACAGGCGGCAAACCGGGGCGCTCGCGCGGTGCATCTCAGCGTCGATTCGCGCAACGCCCCAGCGCTCCGACTCTACCAAACGCTGGATTTCCAGGCCTCCGGCGAGCGCGAAGTTTTTCTCGCGCACTGGCCGCCGATCAGCTGACCCATTCCTTCTCGCGTTTCACACACCTTCCATTTTTTTTCTTCAAATGGCACGCAGTATTCTCTCGCCATCCGCGCCGACCGAGTCCAGAATACCCCTCACGCGAATGACTCGAAGCGTGCTCGTTGAACCACTCGTCGATCGGTGCCGCCCAACCGGCCCCCACGCGATGATCGGTGCCCCGCAAGGGCACCTCTGAACCGAAAATGGATTCCTCGGCTCACCGTCGCCCCTGCGATTGGTTCGGCTGCGGCATGGAGATTCGCATTGTCGGCACGTAAGCCACTTGCACACCGCCTGGAGGCGGCATCGGGCGATGTATCGCCCACAACCCCGGAAGGAGCCGCGGATCGGGCTCTTCCCGCGGCCGTCGCCGCACTCATCGGCCCCGCTCGATACGCACTCTGGTTCCAGGGTCACACGCGATTCGTCTCGCTCGGCAGCGAGGTGGTCGTCGTCGCCCGCAACGATTCGTGCCGCGATTGGCTGCAGCACAACTTCGGCGATGCCGTTCGCACCGCCGTCAACGACGTTCACGGAATCCCGACCAGTGTGAAGTGGGTCGTCGATCCCGGTGCGTTCAGCCCGGCGGAACCGGAAGCGCCCAAGCCCGAGCCTACTGCCAGCGAGAAGGCGAACCGCAATCTGTTTGGCGAATCGCTTCCGCCCGCGAAGCCGAAGGCGAAGCGTCCCGAGCCGGAAGCCGAAGCGCTGGAGCGACCGAGTTCGCAGCGGACGAGTCGGCGCTGGAAGACGCTTCCCGAATTCGTGGTCGGTTCCAGCAATCGCGTGGCGTATGCCTCCGCGGCGAGCGTAGTGGAAGAACCGGCTCAGGGCGCGAATCCGCTCGTGCTCCACGGGCCCGTCGGCGTCGGCAAGACGCACCTGCTCGAAGGCATCTTCGCCGGCTTGAAACGCCGTCTCGATACTCGCCCTTGCTTCACCACGGCCGAAGAGTTCACCACGCGATTCGTTCAGGCTTCGCGGCTGGGGAAGATGTCGTCGTTCCGCCGCCAGTACCGCGAGTGCTCCGCGCTCCTGCTCGACAACTTGAACTTCCTCGCGACCAAGCGCGCCACGCAGGAAGAGTTTTTGCACACGTTCGATTCGCTGATTTCCGACGGCCGGCAAGTCGTGGTCACGACCGACTGCCATCCGCGGCTCGCCGACGAATTGATGCCGGAATTGGTGGATCGGCTGCTCGGTGGGGCGGTCTGGAGCCTGTTGCCGCCAGACTCGGAAACGCGACTCGAGATTCTGCGGAAGAAAGCGGCTGGCCGTGGGCCGACCATCCCGGACGAAGTGCTGCAATCGGTGGCCGCCAGTTTGCGCGGGAACGTGCGCGAACTCGAAGGTGCGATCCACGGCATCCGCCACTACGCGAAAGTCGCCGGTCGGCCCGTGGACCACGAACTCGTTCGGGAAGCGCTCGGCGATCTGCTCCGCCACGCCGTTCGCGTCGTGACCCTCCCGGACGTGGACGGCGCGGTCTGTTCGGTACTGAGGCTCTCGTCCGGCACGCTGCAATCGAAAGCCCGTTCGTGGGCCGTCTGCCATCCGCGGATGCTCGCGGTCTTCCTCAGCCGCAAGCACACGGCCGCGACCTACGGCGAAATCAGCAAGCACTTCGGCGCGAAGACGCACAGCACCGCCGTCGCCGCCGAGAAGAAGGTTCGCGACTGGATCGACCGCGACGACCGCGTGATCATCGGCGACCGCGATTGGCGCGCGAAAGAGATCGTCGACCGCATCGAACGCGAGTTGCAGCGCTGATCTCGCTCATGGGGTGAGCACGACTTTCACGCAGCCGTCCTTCTTGTCGCGGAAGGTCTTGTAGGCGTTCGGAGCGTCTTCCAACTTCACCCGATGCGTGATGACGAACGACGGGTCGATCTCCCGTTTTTCGATCTTCGCAAGCAGCGGCTTCATGTATCGCTGCATGTGCGTCTGGCCCGTCTTCATCGTCAGGCCCTTATTCATGAAGGCACCGAACGGCAGCTTATCCGCACTTCCCGCATACGCACCCGGCACCGACACCGTCCCGCCCTTCCGGCAGCACAGAATCGCTTGACTGATCGAATGCATCTGATCGGACGGCATGACCGCCGAAGACACGGAATCGACGATCGATCCCAGGGTGCTGGCGGCGTGAGCTTCGCAGCCCACCGCGTCGATGCACCGGTCGGGTCCGCGACCGCGCGTCATTTCTTGAAGCTTTTCGTAGACGTCGTGCTTGCTGAAGTCGATGGTCTCGGCCTTGCCGTGGGCCTCCGCCATCCTCAGCCGCTCGGCAACGCGGTCGATGGCGATCACGCGGCCGGCTCCGAACATCCACGCGCTCTTAATGGCGAACTGGGCGACCGGCCCGCACCCCCAGATGGCCACGGTGTCGCCGGGTTCAATCCCGCAGTTCTCGGCCGCCATGTAACCCGTGGGAAAGATGTCCGAGAGGAAGAGCACTTGTTCGTCGGGCAGGTCCGATTCGATCTTCAACGGGCCGACGTCCGCAAAGGGAACGCGGAGGTACTCGGCTTGGCCGCCCGCGAAGCCGCCCATCATGTGCGAGAATCCGAAGAGCCCCGCCGGCGCGTGGCCCATCGCCTTCCGGGCCATCTCCGCATTCGGGTTCGAGGTGTCGCAGCACGAGAAGAGCGTCTTTTGGCAGAAGTAGCAGTGCCCGCAGGAGATCGTGAACGGCACCACGACGCGGTCGCCCTTCTTCAAGTTGGTGATGCCTCGGCCGACCTCGACGACGATTCCCATCGGTTCGTGCCCGAGGATGTCGCCTTTCTCCATTGTGGGCATGTAGCCGTTCAGGAGGTGCAAATCGGAGCCGCAGATGCCGCTGCGGGTGATCTTCACGATCGCATCGCGAGGATCCTCGATGCGCGGATCGGGAACGTTGTCCACGCGCACGTCGCTCGTCCCGTGCCAGCAAAGAGCTTTCATGACTGTCTCGCGAATGAGGTGAAGGAGTTCACACCGATTCGGGAGAAATGCAAAGAGCGTACCAATCGACCTCCCGTATTCTAAAGAATGAACAGCGAACGCCCGCGCTTTTCGATTCCAACCCGCGGCAAGCCCATGAAGCAACTCACCATCGTCGTGAAGCCGTTCCGCGCCGCCGCCGTGCTCGAGGCGATTGCCTCGCTCGGCGTCACGGCCTGTTCCGTGCGCGAAGCCAAGGGTTACGGCCGGCAGAAAGGCTACCTCGATCGCTACCGCGGCTCCGAGTACAGCACCGCGTACCTGCCCAAGGTCGAGATCACGGTCTGGGTCACGGACGAACAGGCGGCCGAACTCGTGGAGAAAGTTCCCCGCGCGGCCCGCACCGGCCGCATCGGCGACGGCAAGCTCTTCGTCGTCCCCACCGCCTGGCCGGAAGCACTCGAGTTTTAAGGAGCCTTTCCGTGCCTTCCCCCGATTGGTCCGCGGCTCGCGCGCAGATGCATCTCGATCCGACCGTCACGATGTTGAACACGGGTTCGTTCGGGCCGCAGCCGCGCCCGGTGTTCGACCGTGCGAATGAATTCCGTCTGAAGCTCGCGGCCGGGCCGACCGATTTCTACGTAAGGCAAGTGCCGCCGGCCTTGTGGGAGTCGCGTGTTCGCACCGCGGCGTTCCTCGGCACGAAGCCCGAGCGCTTCGTCTTCACCTCGAACGTGTCGGCCGCGATCAACCTCATCGCGTCGGGCCTGAAGCTGAACGGGCCCGGCGAGATTCTGATCACCGATCACGAATACGGCGCGATGGTTTGGTGTTGGGAACGGGCCGGGCAGCGGCAGGGGCTCGCGGTGCGATCGTTCCCGCTGCCGACGATGGCGCGCGAACCGGGCGAGGTCGTCGAGGCTGCGGTGAAGGCCATGACTCCGCGAACGCGGGTGCTTTTCTTCAGCCACGTTCTCTCGCCGACGGGGTTGGTGTTGCCCGCGAAGGAACTCTGTGCCGCGGCGCGGAAGCGCGGAATTCTCACCGTGGTGGATGGTGCCCACGCACCGGCGATGATCGACTTGAACATCGACGACCTCGGTGCGGACTTCTACACCGGCAACCTGCACAAGTGGCTGCTCGCGCCGTCCGGCACCGGCTTCCTCGCCATCGGCCCCGGCAACGAAGATCGCTTGCAACCGCTGCACGTGAGTTGGGGCTACCATCCGGATGCGTACCCGATTGCCGACGGCGTCCGGTCCGCGGGGCCGGATTCGCGCGATCTCTTCGGCTCGACGCCGCGAACGCGCTTCCTCGAATTCGAAGGCACGCGGGACATCTGCTCGTGGCTCGCGGTTCCCGCCGCCATCGACTTTCAAGCTGCACTCGGGTGGGAGAATGTGCGAGCGCGAATGGCGGAATTGGCCGCGTTCACGCGGCGAACCATCGGCGCGACGGGCCTCGAACTCGCCACGCCCGCGCACCCGCAACTTCACGGCGCGATGACGGCGTTCAACTGCCCCGTGGGTTCAAATGCGGCGAGTCTTCGCAAAGAGTTGTGGAGCCGACGAATTGAGATCCCGATCATCGAGCGCCCAGACCGGCTGCTGCTCCGCGTGAGCCATCACTTCTACACGACCGAAGCCGAGATCGCGATTCTCGCGGAGGCCCTGCCGGCGATTCTTCAACCTGGGAGCGCGACCGTCCCGGCCGCTTGACTCACCAGGGATTCCGAGGCCTCTTCAACTGTGTGCGGGCGGGACGCCCGCGGACCCAGGGGATGCTCGCGGACCCGGAAGAGATCACTTCTTCAACGTGCAAGGCTTCGCCATCACCATGATGATGAGCGTCTCGCCGGCCTTCGTCTTGTAAGGCGTCACGATCGGGAAGAACTTTTCGCACGAGCACGTGTAGGTGATCTCGCCGAGTTCCGGCGGCTTCACCGTCAACCCAACGCGGCCTTTCTCGTCCTTCGATTTCTCGATCTTCACCTTGAGTTCCTGCTTGTCCACGAGCGTGAACTTGGCCGACTCGCCGACGGGAATCGACTTGCCGATCGTCTCGACCACTTTGAATCCGGTCAGTTTCTTGTCGCGTTTCTGAACCTCGGCCGCGAGGTCGGTCAGCTTCGGATCGACCACCTTGCTTTCGGTGGAAGCGAGAATCACGGTGACGGTGACGCGGATAGGCGCGTCGTCGGCGCAAGCGCACTCGTGCGGGCATCCTGCCGAAAGGGCCGCGGCCGCGAAGAGCGCAAACATGGTCAGTCACCTCGGGAGAAGGTTATCGCAAACGGGCCGCGAAGATCATCGGCACGTCGCCGGGCGCGGTCGTCATCTTGGGCGAACCGCCCGGCCAGGCCGGATGCGGCTCCGCTTCTTCCAACTGAATATCGCCATCGCCCGCCAGTACCAGCGGTTCGCTGCCGAGCAGGAAGTCGTGGCTGTTCCCCACGGCCCGTTCGATGTCCACGTCGGTCGCAAGAGGCAACACGGCATACTCGGCGAGCAGATCATCGGGCGCTGTCAACACAGTTTCAAACACTTCGTTTCGGTTCGGATAGAACCACGAGGCGAGCAGCACGAGGGCAATTGCCGCGGCAATGCCACCCGCGAAGTACGACCCGTTCCGCACCCACCAATTTCGCCTTCGCGGCGCGGTGGGTATCGGCGGCGATTCGATTCCTCGATGAACCGCTTCGCGAATCGCGTTCCAAGCCGCCTCCGCAGGCAGCGGCGGTTCGACCTTCTGCCAGAGCGGCCAGTTGTCTGGAGAGAGATGCCGCTGAGCGTGAAGCGAACACAACATCTCGGGATGCTTCGACAACCAGCACTCCACGACGGCGCGCGCGGCGGGATCGAGCTCGCCATCCGCATAGGCGGCGAGAGCATCCGGCCACGGGCCAGGCAACAGGGGCGATTCGTTCGGCGTCATGGCTTCAATCGGTCGGAGAGCAGGGTTTTCAACTTCTGCCGGGCATAGTACAGCCGGCTCATCACGGTTCCCATCGAGATTCCCAGTGCCTCGGCAACTTCTCGGTACGACAATTCCCCATCCACGTGCAAGACGAATGTCGTGCGCTGAGCCTCGGGAAGCCGAGCCAAGGCGGCTTCGATCGTCCGGCGCAAATCGGCTCGCTCGAGTTCCGCATCCGGCGCGGGTTGATCGTCCGTCTCGTCGCCTTGCGAAACGGGTCGACCGCCCGGTTCGTTCCATCCTTCGCGCTTCCTGCGTCGGCCCAGATCGAGCGAGGCGTTGCTCGCGATTCGCAGCAGCCAAGTCTTGAACGAACTGGTACCGCGAAAGCGATCCAAGTTCGTGAACGCCTTGATGAACGCGTTCTGCACGGCGTCCAGAGCATCGGCTTCGCGACCGAGCAACCGGTAAGCCACCCGATAAGTGACGGCCCGGTAGCGCCGGAACAATTCGTCCAAGGCGGTCTTGTCTCCGGCGGAGTAGCGGTCCAACAGGACCGAATCCGACGGGGCCGCGGATGGCGGAGCCGAGACAACGAGCATGGCGCGGGGTACACTCCGGGAAGATGCGTTCCGGATGCCAACACGCAGCATTCTACCCGCCCCAAGTGTAGACGCGAGAGATGCGTTCGGAATTCACGAAACGCGACTCGAAGTTCGAGTCCGAGGGAATTCGCGCCATGATCACCGCTTTTCGTTGGAATTGCACCTCGAGCCTCGGCGGCACGATCCCCGAGGCCGACCTCCCGGCCTCGGCGGCCGAGGTCGCCGGCGACGACGTCGTCTGGATCGATCTCACGGATCCCACTCCCGAGGAAGAAGCCCGCATCCTCGAAAGGTTCTTCCAGGTTCACCCGCTCTCGATGGAAGACATCGCGAAGGTGCGGCGGGCTCCGGAGGATGGTGCCCACTTGCCCAAGGTTGAGGAATTTCCGGACTACCTCTTGGTGATCGTGAACCCGCTGCCGGCAGGCTTGGCGGAACTCGTGGTGAAGCCCGCGCCGAGAAAATCGGGCGATCCGGAACCGGCTCCCACACTCGGCTCGATGGGCAGCCTGCAACCCAAGAATCGACCGCAACTCAGCGCGGTACTCACGCGGCACGTGCTCATCACGCACCACTACCAGCCGCTCGAATGCGTGGCCGAGGTGGTGGTCCATCTCGGGAAGCACTCCGAGAAAGTGCGCCGCGGGCCGGACTACCTCTTCCATCTGATTCTCGATGCGATGGTGGACGACTACGCTCCGGTGGTCGATCGCGTCTCATCGCAGCTGGATCAGTTGGAGCACCGCGTGTTCCGCGATCCTTCGCCGAAGGTACTCGCACGCATGTTGCGGCTCAAGCGGATCGTGACGAGCCTACGCAAGACGTTGATCTTGGAACGCGAGGTACTCGCCCGCCTGATGCGCGGCGAGTTCGAACTCGTGGAAGAACGCGAGATCGCGTACTACCGGAACGTCTTCGACCATCTGGTTCGCTACACGGAGTTGATTGAAGCCGCGCGGGAAATGGTCAGCGACTTGATGCAGACGCACCTGGCGGCGGCTTCGAACCGCCTCAACCGCGTGATGAAATTCTTGACGATGATCTCGACGGTGGTGCTGCCGATGTCGCTGATTGCGGGCATTTATGGAATGAACTTCAAGCACATGCCGGAACTGGATTGGCAATGGGGTTACCCGATGGCGCTCGGGCTGATGGCGATGACGGGCATTTCGTCGTTCGTGCTGTTCCGCTGGCGCGGGTGGATATGAAACGAGGCCGCCGCAACGTCGTTCAGTCGCAACGTCGTTCAGTCAAGAAGTGCGATGAATTCTTCCCGAGTTAACCCTGCGGCCTCGATTTGCGAATTGAGCAAACCGACGCCCATGCACTTTCGGCCATGATCGGGAATGGAGAGAGTATAGCGGTGGCCTTCCTTCTTCAGGATGCGATGGCTGCCGCGTTTTCGCACCACCACAAACCCAACCTTCTCGAAGGCACTTATTGCCTCAGAAGCCGTGATGCGGGGCGCTTCAGGCATCGAGGATGACCCACTTTTGCTTCGCGCCTGCTGGAATCTCGATGGAATAAGTGTCCTTCCAAGGAACTTCGCCACCGTTTTCTTCGTAGACTTCCACTGCCGCGCGTGCTGCTTCCTTCGCGTTTTGAATTGCCTCTTCTTCCGTATCGCCACAGCTCCCCGTGCCGGGAAGATTCAGAACGACCGCCGAAAAAATTCCATCGTCCTTCGTGATTAACAGGTGCAGACGCACACCGTCGGAAGACGACCGCCAATCAGGGGTCTCGATGAACTCGGTGCGAGCTTCGTTCTTCCAGATCACAGTAGACATCAAGCACCCCCTTCAGAAGAAGAATCGCCGTCCGATGGCGCGGACTCGACCAGAAGTCGATGAGAGCCAAGTATCTCGCCCTGCCACAATACGTCGAACGATAGCGTTCCAAGACCACGCACAAACGTACTCAATCGTGGGAGAGGTATTACTATTTCGACCGTAGCAAGGCGGTTCTTTTCGTTAATCTGCACGCCGGTCTGAAAGAGCGGCCTGTTTTTGCTGACGTCGACCATCTGCAAAGTCAGCTCGGTGCCGTCGATCACGTCGGTGAGGCTGATGTAAACCATTGGGCAGCCTGGGTCCACACCGCCCGGCAGTAGCGGCAGTTTCGTTCCATCCGGTTGCTCGAGTTGAGTTTTAACAGTGCCCACGATCAGGCGATTGAACGTTCCGGCGATAATCTTTTTGCCTGATGGGCCATCCGTGTAGATTCGCTCCGCCAAAACGAGGGCTTGAAGTACAGGCTTCATTTGACCCCGGTTAATCGACGCCGAAGACCGCGTAATGGTTCGCCCATTCGCAGCCTTATTACTGACCATGCAACCGCTATGCCGAATCGCTCGAACAATTCATGCTATCGCGGCAATGGTATCCGTCAACCCTTTGAGGGGTATATGTGGAGTAATGGTTTACGGTGTCAAGCGGAAAAGCGGACAGTTCATCGAGGAAGGTAAGACTCACTGAGCTGCGCCCCATCGAGACTTCGCCGCCTTCTTCGCGGCTTCCGACTGCTTGATCCCACCGGAAGCTCACGTTCGACCTTGCTGGCGCGTCGGGCTCGAAGAATCGAACGCTTCACATCGCGGGGATGCGGTAGGGTTCGAGCAGTTTCAAGACGCCGGGCGGGATCGCGAGCCCGCGGGTCAGGCTCCACGAGTAGCCCTTCGACGCGGTGCCGTTCATCGATTCCGTGAGCATGAGGAAGTTCGCGTCGAGGCTCGTTTTCGCGAGCCGGTACCAATGGCCGACGAGGTCGGAGAAGGCCTGTTTCACGGCGGAAGGCACGCTTCCCGTGGCCGTGGTGTAGACCACCTTCACCGATTCGGGCCAGTCCGCCCAACCCTTGCGATAGGGCGTGAGGAACGGCCCCGTCCGCGATTCGATGACGCCGCGGTCGGCGTGGATCGCGTAGGTGGAGGTGTCGCGTTCGGTGCCACTTCCAAACGCACGGTCGGCATCGACCTTCAAGCTGGTGACCGAGGCCACCGGAAAGTTGCGCAGGAACAGCATCGGCCCACCAGCCGGATGCGTTTCCGTGAAGGTGCCGCCCGCAAAGGAACGGCCCGTGTACTTCTCGATGAACGAATCCGCCGCGTCCAGGAGTTGGGCGAGCATGGTGTCGTCGCCGCTACCGCTGACGAGCAGCACGGACTTCGCATTCGAAAGTGTGTCGAGTGGCATGGTTGTCCTCAGTTTCAAGGTACTTGGCGAGCCGAGTCGCGTGAGCGACCGGGTTATTGGGGACCACCCGGCCGCTCGCGCGGCTCGGCTCGCCGCGCGGTTCAAAACGTCTTCTTCTGCGAGCCGATGAGTGCGCAGACCGCGAATGCGGAACTACTCCCGGAGATCGTGGCGGCCCAGCGCACGTAGCGCGCGGCGCGCAGGAACCGGATGATCTGGAGGTTGTAGCCTCCCTCCACTGGCGCGAAGGCGGCACCCGCGATCGCGGACCACGATGTGCCGTCGTTCGATTGTTCGATGCAGCCCACGATCGACCCTTCTTCCGGCGCGTCGCCGATTTGCTGAACGGCAAAGCACGCACCGTCGCCATCCGCGAGGTCGACGGTCGGACCGAGTGCCGAGATCGAGACCGTGGTGGGAAACACCCCGGAGGCCAAGGTCGAGGAAGAACGGAGATCGTCGATGTGAGTGGACATGGGAAGTGGACTCCAAAGAAGTGGAAACGCCGCTTGCGGCTTCGCGATCGAATCGAGAAGCCGCAAGCGGCGAGGAGTCATGCGACCAGCAGTTGATCGCAGAGCACGAAGCTGGCCTGTTGTCGCGGGCCGGCATCGATGTGCTGGATGCCGCGGAGGAAGGTCATGTCGTTCTGCAGCGCGGTGTCGCCGAGGCCGCTGGCGAGGAACTCCATCACGCCCATCCGAGCCACGACCCAGTCTGGGAAGTAGCCTTGCAGAATGTAGGTGAGCGTGGTGCCCGAACCCTTGGTGCGGGTTGCCGACACCTGCGAGGAGCGAACGACCTTCGTTCCGTAGAGTTCGGCGGGCGGTCCGGCAGTCGCATCGGTGTTGCGGAAGAGGAACGCTCCCTTGCCGTCCGCCGCGCTCACCGCGTCGGCGCGGCGATTCATCAAGGCCGCGAACATCGCCTTGCGCATCACCCATGCCGTCGGGGCGTCCACCGCGTCGGGCAACTTCGCTTCCATCGCCGCGACATCGGCTGGCGTGAACGTGTCGCCGTTGGTGCCGGTCGTCGCCGCCGTATGGCTCACGATTCCCGTGTAGGTCGTGATGCCCTTGATCTGCGTGCTGCCGCTCCCTTCGAGCATCGCCAGATCTGCCTTGAGTGCTGCGGCCCGAGCCATGTCGAACCGTACGAGCCCCTCGGCACTCGGGCTGGTGAAGCGGAGCAGTTCGTTGTTCAGCTTCACGAACACGCCCAGCTTCTTGGCCTGCAGGTCGAGGTTGCCTGTGCTCGGCGTGCTCTCGGTGATGGCGCTCCCTTCACCGACCCAGTAGGCCGTCGAGGCTCCGGTCAGCTTCGGGAACTGCACCCGCCCATTCGGCGGCATCGCGACTTCCTGCGCTCCCGCAACGGCGAACACCTCCAGGCTCCGCTGCAGGTCGATGAGTTCGCCCAGCATCGGAAGTTGCACGAACGTGCCGCCGGCGGTGTCGGTCAGCGTGCCGAGTGCCTTCTGGCGAAGTCCGACGCGCCGGCCGATCCAGTCGGCTTCGTCCGGATCGAACTTCTTCGATTGGGCCGTCATCTTCTGGCGAATCTCGTCGCGGAGCCGCAGGCCTTGCGGTTCGAAGACGGGCAAGTGAGCCGAAGCGAGCGGCACGAGGAACGACTGCTGCCCGTGGTGCGGCATGAAGCCGTAGGAGGCGTACAGGTCGTGGAGTTGCTGGTGGGCGTGGATCTCTTCCTTGGCCTGATCGGGGCCGACGAATCCGAGCGCGAAGGCCGCAGCCTTCAAGACGCTGTACCCGGCCGAGTCCTGGCACACAGGGCCGGACGTGGCCCACGGCACCCGCCGCTCCACGCGCGCTGCCTTCTCCACGGCAGTCTGGGTTTGCTGTTCGATGAACGAAACCAGTTCATCGCGGGACTGGAACTTGTCGGTCGCAATTGCAGTGGACATGGGAACACTCCAGGGTCAGGGTTGGGAAACGAACGAAACCCGGTTTCTGCTTTGGAAACCGGGTTTCTCGGTGCGTCATGAGAAACCCGGTTTCCCAAGCAGAAACCGGGTTTCAAGGCTTCTCGCGAACTCATTCGCTGTGCCGAATCTCCTCGGCCTCATCGATCAGTTCATCCAACACGTCGATGCGGAACATGCGGCCCCCGCGGTCGTCCGGCACGCGGTCGAGCCAGAGCCGCAGCGATGGGTCGCGGACCAGGCCCTTCTGCAAGGCGACCGTGAGGGCACCGGGGTTCTCGGGAATGGGCACCGCCGAGTATTCGAGCAGGTCCCATTCTTCGACCCGCAGACCCGGCGCTTGGCTGCCGAGAACCAGCATCCGCTTCGCCTTGCGCGGCACGAAGCCAATCGACCAGCCGCGAAGCACCTTTTGCTCGTAGAGCCGAAAGATGTCTTCCGCGAAGGGCACATCCTGGGCGAAACGCGTCTCGGCGACGACGCGCCGAGGCTGAACATCGATCCATTCGCAAGACCCGACCGGCGGGAACTGCGAGCGGTTGTGCGCCCAAAGCACGATCGGGTTCATCAGATACTCGTCGAGGTTCCGCAGCCCCGTGGGCACGACGACATCTCCGGCGCGATCCGAGTCGATGGTGGTGATGACGCTGCGGATGCGCATCTTGCCGGAGTCGATGAAGAGGGTGCGGGCCTCGGGATGGGCGTTGCCGAAGGTGCCGTTGGGCAGCGACTGGATGCCGGTGGCCGGAGCAGGATCGGCGCGGATGGTTGCGAGCATGATGGTCTCCGTTCAAATAGCCCCCGGCTTGCCGGGGGCCTTGTGGGTGATGGAACGACCGCCGGCAAGCCGGCGGCTAAATGGTTTTGAGTTCCACCGGCAGAATGGGCTGGTCGAACTTGGGGTCGGCGAACGGCTGCAGCCCGCGGCTCTTGCGAATCTCGTTGAACGTCCGCAGGCCGAGCTTCGCATCGAGTTCGTCGTCCTTGCGACGTTCCTCCATGTTCCGCGGCGAACAGTCTGGGAAGCCGACCACCACGTCCGGCCCGTAGCGCCGTCCGAGATCGCGGGTCAGACACTGGCCGATGAGGTCGAGCTTCGGCTGGAGCGTTCCTTCGCAGAACATCACGCGCGCCCCGAACCAGATGTTCGCCCCGAGGCCCACGTTCTCCACGATGCCCGTGATCGGCGGCGGCACCCGGAAGACCGCCAGGATCTCGTCGCGCGTCATCTTCGACGAGTTGAGGAAGTCCATCTCGGCCGGCGTGAGCGTCCACGGGCTCGCCTTCAACCCCTGTTCGAGCACGAGCGGTCGGTGCCAGTTGTCGCGCCCCGAGAACTTCATCTGCAATCGCTCCTCGAGCCGCGCCACGGTTTGATCGGTGAGCGTCTGATCGGTGTGAAGGACGACGCCGGGCCGCGGACCGGCGAGGAACGTCTGATACCGGCTCTTCAGCAGTTCCGTGTTGGCATCGACCGTGAGGGCGTTGGCCTGAAGCGGCGAGAGTCCGTAGTGCGGGTCGAGCGGGTTCGGATACTTCAGGTGAATCACTTCATCGGGGCCGAACGTCTCCGTGGGCACTCCGGGCGCGTGAACCTCGTAAGCCTTCACGTATTCGCGGGCATCGGGGATCACCTTCACCCACGGCGTCGGGATGACCCAGATTTCGCCGGGCGTGCCGAGACGAGTGTCGCCAATGGATTGCGGTGCGACGTACCAGAAGCAGTTGCCGGTGAGTTCGAGGTAGACGATCGTGAGGTACCAGAGTTCCCACGGCGTGAGCCACGGGTTGGGGTTGTCCAGTAGCCGGCAGAGCGGATGCGTGTGGGGCAGCGGCGTTTGTTCGTGCTCGGCCTGGCCGGTGTTCGTGTAAAGGAATGGACGATTGCGAGCCGTTTCCTGAGCGATCGCGTTCACGGCGGCATAGACCCACGAGCGATAGTTGCGAAGCTGCTCGACGGGGTCGTCCTTCCACCAGCCAGCCGCAGGGCCGTAGGGCGGCGCGAACAGCCCGGCGACTTTCGGGGAAACGGGCTTCGGCACGGCCGGCCGCAGCGCTTTCAGGATGTTTGAAATGAGGCGCATGGGGAACTCCAGTTGGTTACCGTTTAGCCGCGACGCGCAGTCTGCGGAGCGGAGCGTGGAAGCGCCGGCGATGTCGCGCTCCGCTCCGAGGACTCCGCGTCGCGGCTAAACGGTGAGGTTCAAACCGGTAACTGTGGGGAAACGGGTTCCTTCCGCGCGGTCGCGGCGAGCGCCAGTTCCGCCGGGGTGGGCGGCGTGCTGTCCACCGGCACGGCGTCCGCGACTTTGCGGTAGCCCAGGCAATCGAGCACGTAGAGCACTTCCCGCCACGACGGGTAGCGCCGCCGCCAGCGCCGCTGATACGCCTCGATGGCTTTCATGAACCGCCACTCCTCCTCGGTGATGTCCCCTCCTTGGAAGTTCTCCGAGTAGATGCTGGCTCCGATGATGCGAGGCATCGCCTACTCCCAAAAGGTCGGGACGCGAGACGGAACCGCGTTTCGCGTCGATAGTGTAAATGTGTACACAACGTGAATAACTTCCTATGCCCGGCCTGTCAAGCAAAGTGGGAAAGATTTGCCGCTCGCGAATTCGGTTCGGCCGGCCGATAGGATGAAGAACTGCCCGCGTTCGATTCCAGCTGAGAGGCCGCCTTGAAGAACTCCGCCGTGCTGCTCATCACCTGCCCGGACCGCAAGGGGATCGTTGCCGCAGTCGGCGAGTTCCTCTACCGGCACGAGGCGAACATCCTCCACGCCGACCAGCATCAGGACGCCGAGCGCGGGCTCTTCCTCATGCGCGTGGAGTGGGATCTGGCCGGGTTCAACCTCGATCTCGCCGAGTTCCCGCGCCGCTTCGAGCCGCTCGCGGATCGCTTCGAGATGCGCTGGCGGCTCGAACGCTCCGACCACCCGATCCGCGTCGCGCTCTTCGTTTCCAAATACGACCACTGCCTGATGGACCTGCTCTACCGCCATCACACTGGCGAGTTGCCTTGCCTCATTCCGCTGATCGTGAGCAACCATCCGGACGCGGAGCGCTGGGCGACCTTCTACCAGATTCCGTTCCATCTCATATCGGTGGGCGCGGCTGGAAAGGCCGAGGCCGAGCAGAAGCAACTGGAGCTACTCGCCAACGAGCAGATTGACCTCGTGGTGCTGGCCCGCTACATGCAGGTGCTGTCGCCGGACTTCGTGAAGAAGTTCCCACGCCGCGTGATCAACGTCCACCATTCGTTTTTGCCGGCGTTCAGCGGAGCGAGGCCGTACCACCGCGCCTTCGAGCGCGGCGTGAAGCTGATCGGCGCGACCAGCCATTACGTGACGGACGAACTGGATGAAGGGCCGATTATCGAGCAGGACGTGGTTCGCATTTCGCACCGCGACGGCATCGACGACTTGCTTCAAAAGGGCCGCGATCTCGAGAAGGTGGTGCTATCGCGGGCCGTCCGCTGGCACATCGACCACCGGATTCTCGTGTACGAGAACAAGACCGTGATCTTCGATTGAACGCGCTGCCGCTTGCGGCTTCGCGATTCGCCGCTTTCCGAGTGCATTGCGAAGCCGCGAGCGGCTATCATCGTGTCCATGCAACCACAACAGCCCGGCTTGCTTCGCGTCCTCGGCCCTTGGATGGCCACGGCCATCGTGGTCGGCACCGTCATCGGCTCCGGCGTCTTCAAGAAGGCCCGCAACGTCGCGGACAACGTGCCCGAGTTCGGGCTCGCGATGGGCGTGTGGGTGCTCGTCGGGCTGCTCACGCTGCTCGGCGCGCTCGCCATCGCCGAGGTGGCCGTGCTCTTCCCCCGCGCCGGAGGCAACTACATCTTCTTGAAGGAAGCTTACGGCCGCATGGCCGGGTTCCTCTGGGGATGGGTCGAATTCTGGATCATCCGCTCCGCGTCCATCGCGGCCCTCGCCACGATGTTCACCGAATCCTTCCACGACATCTTGAAGCAATCCCTTCACGTACAAGCGGGTCAAACCGTCATCGACTTCTGGCCGAGGCAACTGCTCACGGCGCTGGTCATCGGCGTACTCGCGGCAGTGAACGCTCGCGGCACCAAGCTCGGCGGCGCACTGCAACTCGCAATCACCACCGTGAAGGTCACATCCCTCCTCTTCATCGTGGTGCTGCCGTTCGCCGTGTATGCCGCGGTTGCGGAGCCGCAGTCTCCGCCGCGGATCGACTACCTGAAACCGACGTGGCCCGCGGACTGGACGCTCGTGAAGTGGGGCGCGTTCGGCTCCGCGATGGTCGGCGTCTTCTGGGCCTACCACGGCTGGATGAACATCGGCATGATGGCGGGCGAAGTGAAGAACCCGCAGAAGAACATCCCGCTCGCGCTCATCGTGGGCATCGGCGTACTCATCGTGCTCTATTGCAGTGCGAACGCCGCTTATTACCTGGTCATTCCGCGAGCCGAGATTGCTGCGGTCTCGAAGGACACGACGGTCGCCACGGAGTTTTGCTCGCGGCTC
Source organism: Gemmataceae bacterium (assembly GCA_043733485.1). Lineage (GTDB taxonomy): Bacteria > Planctomycetota > Planctomycetia > Gemmatales > Gemmataceae > Urbifossiella. The sequence goes on along the minus strand of JAYTGN010000312.1, from coordinate 6,333 downwards.
GTCGGCCCCGCCGGAGTGCTCATCGCCTCGGCCATCGTGATGGTCTCCGTGTTCGGCGCACTCAACGGCAACTTGCTCGCCGGGCCGCGATTGCTCTACGCCATGGGCCAAGACGGCCTTGCCCCTCGGCGGCTTCAAGAACTGCATCCGCGCTTCGCCACGCCGGTCTTGGCCACCATCGTACTCGCCGTTTGGTCGTGCCTCATGGTCTTCGGCGTCGGTGCGATGACGCAGTACCGGCTGCCCGTGCTTCCGCTCGGCTTCACGGAACTCGACATCAACTTGCCGGCGGGCAAGTCCCCGTTCGACGTGGTGACGGACTTCGCGATGTTCGGCGCGACGACCTTTGAAACGCTCGCCGTCGCCTCGGTGTTCGTCTTCCGCTGGAAGCTGCCGAATGCGGAGCGACCGTACCGCTGCTGGGGCTACCCCGTGCTGCCCGCAATCTACGTGCTGATCCTGATCGCCGTCGTGGCGAACATGTTCGTGACGCCCGAACAGCAGAGCGAGGCACTCATCGGTCTCGGCTTCATCGGCGTCGGAGCAATCGTGTATTTGGTGCTGTTTCGGGGAACGAAAGGCATGTAAAGTTTCTCGTTCCCACGCTCTGCGTGGGAACGCCCTCTTCGACGCTCCGCGTCGTCTGAGCGAGGCCGGTAGATCGCCCAAGTTCCGGTGAGGTTCCAGCTCGACGCAGAGCGTCGAAGAGCCCGTTCCCACGCAGAGCGTGGGAACGAGGATGCTTTCTGGAGGATTTTTTCTTAAGGTAACGCGCCATGCTCGGCAGTCTTGTGGAAGTCGTTCGCGGCCTCGCCGGGCTGATCTATCCGAACGCCTGCCTCCTCTGCGACGCTCCGGAAACCGAATCGGCTCCAATTCGGCACGGCCTGTGCATGTCTTGTTTCTCGGCGATCGCGACGGACGCGGCCTCGGTCTGTCCGAAGTGTGCCGCGACGGTCGGGCCTCACACGGATCTTTCCGACGGATGTTTCGCGTGTCGGCCCCGGTCCTTCGCATTTGAAGAAGCCGTTCGGCTCGGGCCGTACTCCGGGAAGCTTCAGGAGGCGATTGTTCGGATCAAGTTTTCTCCCGGCGAACCACTTGCCGAGAGGTTGGGGCTTGTGTTCGCCGAGGAACGTGTAACATGGCTGAAGGGGAAGGGAATCGAGCGGGTCGTGCCGGTGCCGCTGCACTGGAGGCGGCGTTGGACGCGCGGATTCAATCAAGCCGCGACTCTGGCTCGTGAAGTGGCGAATGCGTTGAGCGTGCCGTTTCAACCGGGAACGTTGAGGCGAATCAAGGCGGCCTCCCAACACGCACAACCCTCCGCGACGGCCCGGCAAGAGAACATTCGCGGGGCCTTTGTCTGTTCGCCCCGAGCAAGTTTGAAGTCGCGCATTGTTCTGCTCATAGATGATGTGATGACGACGGGCAGCACGGTGGGCGAGGCGGCTCGCGTGTTGAAGGCCGCGGGCGCGGCGAAAGTCTACGTGGCGGTGCTGGCCCGAGCGTAGCGGTTAGAACGGCTCAAGCGAACGTAATCGCGGTTCGGTTCGTGCCAACCGCGACGGCCGACGGGGAACGGTACAATCCGCATTCCGAGTGAAGTCGTGATGCGGACAGGTCGGCCAACCTGATAGGTATGGAGATAGGCCGCGTCGCGTTTCGGGGGAACCGCGAATGGCCTTAAACTGGGGGATCGAGGCCATGTTGCGCATCGCGCTGGCGGTGGTGGGTCTGTTCGTTGGCTCGGGCTTCGCCTTCGCGGGCCCCAGCGATCTCTTCACCGAAAAGGTGAAGGACTTCGGGACCGCTCCGCGCGGCCCGGTTCTCGTCCACTACTTCCGGTTCATCAATACCACGAACCAAACGTTGACGCTCGGCCAGCCGCGCGTCTCGTGCGGATGCACCTCGGCCTCGGTTTCCAAGAATAGCTTGGCTCCCGGCGAGAGCGCGGCCGTCATCGCCATGATGGACACCCGCCGCTTCCAGTACGCGAACGTGACCAAAGCCGTCACGGTGTACGTGCCCTTCCTGGGGCCAACCCACGAGGAAGTCTCGCTCAAGGTGCAGGCCATCTGCCGCGACGATCTGATGATGTCGCCAGACACTCTCGCCTTTGGAACCGTGACGAGGGGCAAGGCCGCGACGGTGAGTACGAAGGTGACCTTCACCAGCGATCCGCAGTGGGAGATCAAGGATTGCACGAGTACCGGCGGCTCGATCGCGGTTGAACACAAGCTCGAATCGCGCGTCGGCAGCACCGTGACTTACGTGATTACGGCGACGTTGGACAAGGACTGCCCCGCGGGCAACTGGACTGCCGACATCAACTTGAAGACTTCAAACTCGGCCGTGGCGAACCTTCGCATTCCGGTCACGGTGATTGTGAATGCCCCGCTCGCGGCCAGCCCCGAGGCCGTGCAGTTCGGCAACCTCTCGATCGGTAACGCGACTGAGAAGCGCGTCACGATTCAGAGTGCCACGCCGTTCAAGATTCTGGACGTGAAGGGCACCGACGAGCAACTCGACGTGAAGATCGAGACCTCGGATTCGAAGTCCATCCACGTGATTACGCTCTCGGCGAACCCGAAGCTGCAAGGCGGATTCGTCCGTAGCTTGGAGATCACGACGGATAACAAGGACATGCCGAAGCTGGTGATTCCGGTGGCTGCGAAGGTCATCGCGAAGTAAGCCGAGCAAGACAAATGGAGCCCGACGTGCAGCACGGCGCGTCGGGCTTTTTTCTTTGGCGGTGGAACCGACCCACGCAGTCGGTTACGCTGGTCGGAGCAAGCCTCTTCCCGGAGCCTCTCATGCCCACGCGTCGTCAGTTTCTCGGCACCTCGGCACTCGCCCTCTCGGCCGCGACCTACGCCGGTGCCGCCGACAAGCCGAACGAGCGGATGCGGGTCGCCATCATGGGCTGCCGCATTCGCGGGAAGCAACTCCTGCCCGTCTTCCTCAAGCAACCGAACGTCGAGATCGCCTACGTCATCGACCCGGACGAGCGGCTCTACCCAGACATTCTCAAACTCGCGAAGGATCAGGCTTCGCCACCCAAAACCGCGAGGGATGTTCGCAAGGTGCTCGAAGATCAATCGGTGACGGCGCTCGTGGTCGCGGCACCGGACCACTGGCACGCGCTGGCCACGGTCTGGGCGTGCCAGGCCGGGAAGCACGTCTACTGCGAGAAGCCCTGTTCGCACGATCTGGTCGAAGGTCGGCGGATGGTGCAGGCCGCACGAAAGTACAAGCGGGTCGTCCAGATTGGGACGCAGCGGCGGAGTCAATCCAGCGTGATCGCGGCCCGCGAGTACGTGCTGAGCGGCAAGCTCGGGAAGGTCGCGTTCGCCCGTGCCTGGATCGCGGGAGGCCGACCGAACATCGGCGTCAAGAAGCCGAGCGCGGTGCCGGCGGGAGTCGACTATTCCCTCTGGCTCGGGCCGGCCGCCGAGACCCCCTTCACCGAGAATCGCTTCCACTACAACTGGCACTGGTTCTGGGATCTGGGCACCGGCGAGATCGGCAACAACGGCATCCACGGCCTCGACGTCGCCCGCAACGTCATGGGTCTCGACGCACCAACGAAGATCTCCTGCGCCGGCGGCAAGTTCCACTACGACGACGAACAGCAGACGCCCGACACGCAGATCGCCACGTTCGACTTTCCCAACGGCCCCGGCGGCGCGATGGGCTGTACGCTCGTCTGGGAGCACCGCGTCTGGGAGAAGAAAGACCAGGGGCCGGAAGGCCAATCCTACGGCATCGCGATCCACGGGGATAAAGGCACGCTGCTCTTCAACGGCGATTCGTGGACCGTTCGCGGCGGCGACGGAGCCGCCGACAAGCCCCAGGGCGACATGATGAACGAGCACGTGAAGAACTTCCTCGACTGCATCCGCGACGACAAGCGGCCGAACGCGGACATTGAAGAGGGCCACAAGAGCACGCGATTGTGCCACCTCGGGAACATCGCTTACCGCACGGGGAAGACGCTGCATTTCGATCCGAAGACGGAGACGTTCCCGGATCAGCCAGAAGCGAACAAGTTCCTGGGCCGGGACTATCGGAAGGGATTTGAATTGCCTGCGGTGTGATGGACCTTGAAACCCGGTTTCTGCTTTGGAAACCGGGTTTCTGTTCGATTGTGGAGAATGTTCAGTTGCTCAAAAAACCCGGTTTCGAGGCCAGAAACCGGGTTTTACTCAACTCATCGTCAAACAGCCCGCGCCGACCGGTTCGGGCGTGTTCATCAAGGCGTCGCGGTCGATCGACTTCTTCTTGATCTTGGTGTGGAGCGTATCGCGGCTCATGCCGAGTAGCTTGGCGGCGTGGCTCACGTTACCGGTGGTCTGGCGCAGGGCGCGGTGAATCGCCCACGTCTCGATGTCGTCCATGTTCAGGCCCGGCGGCATCTCCAGAGCCGCGATGCTCTGAGCGGAAACTTCCGGCAGGTAGCCCACGATACCGGCCAAGTGAACGGCGTCGGCGTCGAGCAGGTCCGATTCGCTCATTACGGCCGCACTCTCAATCGCGGCCCGAAGTTGCCTCACATTTCCCGGCCACGAATAGGCCTGCAACTTCACCATCGCCAGCGGCGCGAGCCGAAAGCTTCGGCGGCACTCGGCCGAGATCTTCGCCAGGAAGAAGTTCGCGAGTTCCGGCGTGTCTTCCAGATGCTCCCGCAGCGGCGGCACGCGAATCTCGATGACCTTCAATCGGAAGTAAAGATCGGCCCGGAAGCGACCGGCCTTCACCTCGGCTTCCAGATCGCGATGCGTGGCTGCCACGATCCGCACGTCCGCCTTCACGTCGCGCTTCGCACCCAGCGGATGGAACGATTTCCCCTCGATCACGCGGAGCAACTTTGCCTGGCATTCGAGCGAGAGTTCCGAAACTTCGTCGAAGAAGAGCGTTCCTTCATCGGCCTGTTGGAAGAGCCCCGGCTGATCGGCGTCGGCCCCGCTGAAGGCACCCTTCGCGTAGCCGAACAGTTCCATGTCCAGCGTGCCGGGCGTGATCGCGGCGCAGTTCACGACCACGATCGGCCCGCCCGAACGCTTGCTGTTGCGGTGGATGGCGAGGGCCACGAGTTCCTTGCCCGAGCCGCTTTCGCCTTGAACCAAGACGGTGAGCGATTGCGGAGCGGCCCGGAAAATTTGCTGGCGCAGATGGGTGATGGGCGAACTCTCGCCGATGATTTCGTCGGCGGTCGGCGTGTGCGTGCGGAGTCGCGAGTTCTCGGCTTCCAGCTTCCTGCGGTTCCGGTGAATCTCCAAGCCGTTGACGAGGAATGCTGCGACCGCTTCGATGAAGCGCACGTCTTGTTCCAGGAAAGCCCGACCCGAGCGGTACACGTGAAGGGCCGCGAAGGATTCGCCCGACGATTTGAGTGGGATGCAGAGCGCATCCGAGAACGCCTGGAGGCTGTCCGTCGGGACGTGAGCGGCGGTGAGGTCGGGGAACAGCCAGACGGTGTTGCCGGTCTGGTAGGCCTGTTGCGTGAGTCGGCGCGAGAGCGGCACATCCACGGCCGCCGCGTCGGGAAGCACGATCTTCGGCGTCGGGTCGTCGGGATCGAAGCTGAGGTAACCTGCAAGCCGGGCCGTCGTCTGGTTGAGAATCGTGCGGAGGGCCAGCGAGATGAGTTCGTGCGGGGATTTCACTTCCACCGCGGCCGCCATGTACTTGCACAGGGCCGTGAGTTCGTCCACGCGGCGCTGCTTGGCGGCCTCCGCAGGCGGGGGATCGCAAGAAAGCCTCCGCCCGGCCGGTACTTCGTGAACCTTCGTCTGATGGCTCTCCGCACTCGGCCGATTGCTGGGCTGCGTCGGCGGGGCCGCGAAGGGAGGCATCGGCGGGTAGTCCCCGTTCGAAGCGAAGGCGGGCGTCGTGAACCGCAGCACGACCTCGCCGATCTTGATCGTGCGCCCGTCGGCCAACTCCGCGCCACCCGCAATCCGCTCACCGTCCAACCGGGTGCCGTTGATGCCGAAGTCGCGGACGTGCCAGTGGCCGTCTTCAAAGTAGATTTTGGCGTGGAGCCGCGAGGCCATGGCGTCGCGCAGCACGAACGTGTTGTCCCGGCTGCGACCGAGGGTCACGGGTTGGTCGGGAGCCAGATCGAGGGCCGGGGGCAAGCAATCGCCGGCTTCGACTATCAGTCGCGCATGCATACGCGGTTGGTGCTCCTGAAGTAGCCTCATTTGAAAACCGTAGCACGGAAATCCGCGGGGTGTAACCAATCTCTCTGGTGTTGATGGCGGGGTTTAGGTAAGAGGGGGCGACTCCTCGACCCAAACAGGACGTTCCATGAAGCCCACCATCACG
>JAYTGN010000311.1:0-23820 GCA_043733485.1 Gemmataceae bacterium | reverse complement strand
CGACACTCCGGCCGCTGACGCGAGCCGGCTCGCCTAAACCGATCACTCCTCGCACGGGGGTTTCCCATATGAGCAACGCCAAGTCCGACGCCGCCGAGAGCACGAGCTACGAACGCATCAACGATTTCGGGGCCGTCCGCATCAGCCTCGCCAGCCCCCACGACATCCGCTCGTGGAGCTTCGGCGAAGTCAAGAAGCCCGAAACGATCAATTACCGCACCTACCGCCCCGAGAAGGACGGTCTGTTCTGCGAGCGCATCTTCGGGCCCGAAAAGGACTGGGAATGCACCTGCGGCAAGTACCGCGGCATGAAGTATAAGGGCATGATCTGCGATCGCTGCGGCGTGAAGGTGACGCACTCGCGCGTTCGCCGCAAGCGCATGGGGCACATCGAACTCGCCGCCCCCGTCGTTCACATCTGGTTCTTCAAGGCCATGCCGAGCCGCCTCGGCACGCTGCTAGAAATGAAGACCACGAACCTCGAGAAGATCATCTACTTCCAGGACTACGTGATCATCGACCCGGGCGTGAACCTCGGGGCCAAGGTGCCCGGCAGCGCCAAGACCATCAAGGAACGCGAGCTCCTCACCGAAGACGAATACAAGGCCGCCCGCCAGGAGTTCGGCGACACCTTCGAAGTGGACATGGGTGCCGAAGCCATCAAGAAGATGCTCGAGAAGCTCAACCTCGTCGAGCTTTCGCAGGACCTCCGCGCCCGCCTCGAGAAGGAAATGCTCCGCGGGGAGAAGGCCTCCAAGCAGCGCCTCAAGGAACTCGTCAAGCGGCTCAAGACCGTCGAAGCGCTCCGCGATTCGAGCAACAAGTGCGAGTGGATGGTCCTCGAGTGCATCCCGGTCATCCCGCCGGACCTGCGGCCGCTCGTGCTCCTCGACAGCGGCAACTTCGCCACCAGCGACTTGAACGACCTCTATCGCCGCATCATCAACCGCAACAACCGCCTCAAGAAGCTCGTCGATCTGAATGCGCCCGAAGTCATCATCCGCAACGAGAAGCGGATGCTCCAGCAATCCGTCGATGCGTTGTTCGACAACAACCGCTGCAAGCGTCCCGTACTCGGTTCCAGCAACCGCCCGCTGAAATCGCTGACGGACATGATCAAAGGTAAGCAGGGCCGGTTCCGCGAGAACTTGCTCGGCAAGCGCGTCGATTACTCGGCCCGCTCCGTCATCGTCGTCGGCCCCGAACTCAAGCTGCATCAGTGCGGCCTGCCGAAGAAGATCGCGCTCGAACTCTTCCAGCCGTTCATCATTCGCCGGCTGAAGGAACTTCAGCACGCCGACACGATCAAGTCCGCGAAGAAGATGCTCGAACGCAAGGACGACGTGGTTTGGGACATTCTCGAAGAAGTGACGAAGAGCCACCCGGTGATGCTGAACCGGGCTCCGACGCTCCACCGCATGGGTATCCAGGCTTTCGAGCCGGTGCTCATCGAAGGCAACGCCATTCGCATTCACCCGCTCGTTTGCAAAGGCTTCAACGCCGACTTCGACGGCGATCAGATGGCCGTTCACCTGCCGCTCTCGATCGAGGCCCAGGTCGAAGCCACCGTGCTCATGATGTCCACGAACAACATCTTTAGCCCGGCCAACGGCAACCCGATCATCACGCCGTCGCAAGACATCGTCATGGGTTGCTACTACCTCACCGCCAATCGCGGCGAGGAAGGCGAAGCCATCGAGGCCGGCGACGGCATGGTCTTCCACAGCCCCGGCGAACTGTTCCAAGCCCACGCTGAAGGCAAGCTCGGCATGCACGCCAAGATCCGCGTCCGCCTGCCCATCGAGAAGAAGGTCATCTCGGAAGTGAAGGACGAGAAGGGGAATGCCCGCGCCGAAGACCTGCCCCGCAAGCCGAACGGCCTGGTTCGCACCACCGTCGGCCGCGTCATCTTCAACGACATCTTGCACGCCAAGATGGGCTTCTACGATCTGCCGTTGGGTTCCAAATACCTCAGCCGCATCATCGCGGATTGCTACCAGATCCTCGGCCGCCGCGAGACGATCGGCCTCCTGGACCGGATGAAGGAAATGGGCTTCCGCCAGGCCACGCGGTCGGGCCTCTCCTTCGCTGCCAGCGATCTCCGCACCCCCGAGAACAAGGAAGCCGTCCTCAAGGAAAAGGACAAGGCCGTCGAGAAGGTTCGCAAGGACTTCGACCGCGGCTTGATCACCGAGACCGAGCGCTACAACAAGGTGATCGACACGTGGATGGAAGCCCGCGACATGATCACGAAGCGGATGATGACGGACCTGCAGAACGATCGCCGCCCCGATCAGATCACGGGCAAGGTCGTCCCGTATTTGAACCCGATTTACCTGATGGCTCACTCGGGTGCCCGCGGCGGCATCGAGCAGATTCGCCAGCTGGCCGGCATGCGCGGCCTCATGGCCAAGCCCTCGGGGGCCATCATCGAGACGCCCATCAAGTCGAACTTCCGAGAAGGTCTCACCGTGCTCGAGTACTTCTCCAGTACGCACGGTGCCCGTAAGGGTCTGGCCGATACCGCGCTGAAGACGGCCGACTCGGGTTACCTCACTCGCAAGCTCGCGGACGTGGCCCAGAACGTCGTCATCACGATGGAAGATTGCGGCACGCCGCTCGGCATCACCAAGGGCATCATGTGGAAGGGCGACGAAATCGATCGTTCGCTCTCCGATTCGATCCGAGGCCGCATCAGCCGCACCTCGCTCGAACACCCGACGACCAAAGCCCCGATCGTGGAAGAAAACGAGATGATCTCGCCGTTCAAGGCGAAGGAACTCGAACGCTTCGGCCTCGACAAGATTTACGTTCGCAGCCCGATGACCTGCCAGGCTCCGCTCGGCATCTGCCGGCAGTGCTACGGCATGGACCTCGCCACCGGTGCGATGGTCGAAGAAGGCATGGCCGTGGGCATCATCGCGGCTCAGTCCATCGGCGAGCCCGGCACGCAACTCACGATGCGAACCTTCCACATCGGCGGTTCCGCGAACCGCGCTCAGACCGCCGACGCCGAAGCCAAGGCCAAGAAGGCCGGCTTCGTCCAGTTCGAACGCATCCAGGTCGTGACCAACGATAACGGGCATAACATCGCCTTGGCCCGCACGGGAGAAGTGATCCTGACTCGCGGCCTCGGCGGCCCCGTCACCGAACGCTACGCCGTGCCCAACGGTGCCGAAGTCTTCGTCGTCGAAGGCAAGGAAGTGCCCGCCGGTACCTCGCTCGTGAAGTGGGATCCGCACTCCATCCCCGTCGTCTGCAAGGAGTCCGGCACCGTCCGCTTCCAGGACATTAAAGAAGGCGAAACCCTTCGCCGCGAACTCGACAAGATGACGGGCGTCGAACGCCTCACCATCATGGAACACAAGGGCGACCTGCACCCACGCATCGAGATCATCGTCGATAAGGGGCTGATCGAGCCGTACTTCATCCCCGAGCGTGCGAACCTTCAGGTCGTCAACGGGCAGAAGGTGTCGGCCGGTACGCTGCTCGCGAAGATGCCCCGCGAAGTGTCGCAAACCCAGGACATCACGGGCGGTCTGCCCCGCGTCACGGAACTGTTCGAAGCCCGCCGCCCGCGCAACCCCGCCGTCATGGCCGAGGTCGCCGGTAAGGTCTCCATCGACCCGACCCGCAAGCGCGGTAAGCGCATCATCTGGGTCGAACCCGAAGACGACGCCGGCAACTCGCTCGGCGAAAAGCGCGAACACCAGGTGCCCGCCAGCGCCCACGTTCGCGTTCACCCCGGCGAATACGTGAAGGCCGGCGACCCGCTCGTCTACGGCCCGCTCGTGCCCCACGACATCCTCCGCGTCCAAGACATCGAAGCCGTCCAGGACTACCTCGTTCGCGAGGTCCAGGCCGTCTACCGATCCCAACGCGTCGACATCGACGACAAGCACATCGAGATCATCGTCGCCCAGATGCTCCGCAAGGTGCGCGTCGATACCACCGGCGACACGGGCCTGCTCCCCGGAGCCGTCATGGATCGCTTCGCCTTCGACGAGGTGAATCGCCGCCTGACCGAAGAGTGCGTGAAGGTGATCGAACCGGGCGACACGTCGCTGATTCCGGGCCGCGTGGTGAGCCGCGAGGCCTACGACGAAGAACTGGCGGCCCTGCACGCCATCGGCGGCCGCAAGAAGAAGCCGACGTACGAAGCGCCGAAGCCCGCGACCCGCTCCGTGCAGTTGCTCGGCATCACGAAGGCTGCCGTGCAATCGGACAGCTTCATCAGTGCCGCGAGCTTCCAGGAAACGACCAAGGTGCTGACCGAGGCCGCGCTGGCCAGCAAGGTCGATTACCTCGTCGGCCTCAAGGAAAACGTGATCCTCGGCCACTTGATTCCCGCGGGCACGGGCTTCAAGACCCATCAGGAAGCCGAGGTCCGGATCAACATGCCCGACGGCGCGATCGGCTACATGAACCCCAACGCCGTCCCCGCTGAAGCCGTTCCCGCCGAGTAATTCCGTGCTGGGTGGCACCGGCTAGAATGGAAGCCGCTGCCACCCCGAACCCAATGCCTACTTCGAGAGGCACACTCAATCCACTCATTCGAAGGTGCTGTCGCCCAGGCCCACGTTGAACGTCTGATCCGTGTAGCTGTACGCTTCCAGCAGTTCGCCCGTGATCGTACCCGCCTTCGGGGCGTCGTAAGCCTCGAAGCGCACGATCAACTTCGTCTCTTTGTCCACGTACACCAGCATCCGATAGGCGTACCGGTGAGCGTGAGCCCGGCGAGCCAGAATCTCATAACGCGTCGTCGTTTTGCCCGCGAACTGGAAGTCCGAGGCGAACACTTCGAGGCCGTTGCCCAGCGACTTCTCGCGGGTTGCGATGCCCGTGAGGAGGTCGATCGTGGCCCCGACCCCGACCTCGGTGATCGGGTGGCGATTCTCCGCCAGCACCTTCGGATCGTCGAGCGACACGAGTTGGAACCCGTTCACGCCCTTAGCACCGGCAGGCCGATATTTCATCTTCCCGGTCCGCGTTCCGGACACGTACCGTTCTTCCATCCCGGCCACGGCGTCCGGCTTGGCGAACCGCACGGCGACGCTATGCGGCTTCGTCCGCACCTTCATCTCCGCGACCTGCTCCGCACCGAGTACGCCGCCCATGCGTTCCTGCCGGGTGAAGACACAAGTGTAGTCGCGGAGTTTGCCGTAAGCGGTCTTCGCATCGGAGAGCATGGCTCCGAGTGGGTCGATCGCCTTCACTTGATCGGGTAGTTGGGCCGGTTCCACAGCCGGCAGAGGCTTGGTCGCCAGCGGCGACGCCTTCGGCGGCTGGGCCGCCACGAACCCCAATGCGACCGCGCCCACGGCTGCACCCCAACCCAGCTTACGCATGATCTTCGACATGGCTCCTCCTGCCTCCGGCGACCGCACAGGTTCCACACGTTGCGGCGAGAGATACCGACCCCGGCAAGCTGGGGGAAGAGCAGTTTGGAAATGAAGGTGTGCCTTGCCGGCCTTGCCGATTCTTCCGATTCTGCGCCCATTCGCCGATTTCCATTGATGCTGGCGCGGATTCTGAGTCGCGAACGCCAACGATTCGGGTTCGACCCCGTTGGCACTGTTAGAACCGCGGAAGCCCGAACCGCAATCGGCTGTCCTGATGGAGTTCCCGGGGCTATGGTGAATTCACCGGTCGCTCCCCTTCACCCGACTCTGGAACGCCTCCGCGTGTCGCTCGAACCCGTGGAGGCTGAGTGGATTCGGGCTGCCCAGGGTGGCGATCGCTCGGCATTTGCCCAGCTCGTCGAAAGCTACTGGGATCGGGTCTACCGCTGGCTCTACCGCCTCACTCGCGACCGGCATGCCGCCGAAGACTTGACTCAAGAAACGTTCCTGAAAGCACTCGCGGCGATTCAGTCGTTTCGAGCGGGCAGCAACTTTCGGGCGTGGATCTTCAAGATCGGGCACAATAATTTCGTGAACCAGAAGCGTTCGGAACGTCGCACTCGCCACTCGCTACCCGAAGACATGGCCGGCCCCGATGCGAACGAAGCCGAGAGTGCGGTCGAGAACCGCGAGACACTCGAAGTGGTGGCCAAGGCCGTGTCCGAGCTGCCTCCAGACTTTCGGGCGGCACTGATGCTCCGAGTCGAAGAAGGGCTCTCGTTCCGCGAGGTGGCCAAGGTGTTGAACACGACGGAAGAGACGGCCCGCTGGCGCGTCTTCAAGGCGCGACAGAAACTGATGAAAGTGCTTTCGCCGGAACTGTTGCCGCCGGGAGCGGCGACCGAGTAAGTGAGTTTCCCATGAACTGCCAATCGCTTCAAAACCGAATGCTCGCCTTGCCGGACCCGCGGCAACTGCCCGAGAACCTACGCGAACACGTCGATGCGTGCCCCGCCTGCCTCACTTGGTGGAATCGGGCCATTCACCTCGAACGGCTGCTCGCGCACCTTCCCGCGCCGGCTCCCTCGGACAAGAAAGCCGCACTGCTGGACGAACTGAACGCCGTCGGGCCGGTGATCAAAAGCATTCCCTCACTGCATCGGCATCCAGGTCGGTCGTGGTCGATGCCTGGCGCACGCACCCTCGCTGGCCTCGCGGCCGCCGTCCTCATCGCCGTCGGCGGCTGGATGATGACGCGCCCCGGCTCGAAGACTGCCGATGCGAAGCCGGTCGGGCCCAGCGATCCGTTCCTGACCAAGATCGTGCAGCGCGATCTTGCCTTGGCTCAGGCCCGATCCGCCGATCAACGCCTCGAGGTACTCAGCGGGCTCGCCGACGATGTCTCGGCCGAGGCCCGCAGTCTGTCCAAGATCGCGAACCCCGAGGAACTCCGCGACCTCTCCGGCTTGTTCCAAAAAGTGGTGAACGAAGGAATCGTCGAGCAGGTTCGCAAGCTGCCCGAACACGCCATGACGCGAACGCAAAAGGACGCACTCCTTCAGAAGCTCACGACGAAGCTCTCGGAGGCGGGTTTGCACGCGGAGGAAGCGGCTCGGGAATCGCCGCCGCACGCCCAGCCGGCACTCAAGACGATTTCCGACACGGCTCGCGAGAGCCAGGTGAAGTTGAAGGCGATGCTGGGAGCATAATTCCTGGGAGCGCGGGCGTCCCGCCCGCTTTCCCTTCGAGGGTTTCGATCATGCTTCGCGTTGGGTCCACACTTGCGTTCTTCCTGGCACTCTCCGCATGGGCGGGGGCTCAGGCTCCGCAACGCACCGCGCTCTCCGCCGACGAACAGATTCGGCTGCATCGCGCCAACCGCGTCTTGCTCGCCGACCTCGTGGATCGCGGCATCGAACTCGGCAAGGCGAACCATCCCATCGATCGCGTCGAAGAGTGCCGCAAGACGGCCCGCGTTCTCGGCGTCGCCTTGCAGCAAGCCGCCGAGAAAGACGATGCCGACCGCGTGGCCGAACTCGGCAACCACCTCGAAATCGTGGTTCGCGACGGGCTCGTGCCGATGCTCGACGATGCGACGCGAACCATTCATCCGATGTCCCCAGACGCCGTTCGACTCAAGGCGATCCGCGAGAACGCGGTCGGCGATCTCGAGTGGGCCTCCACGGTTCCTTCCACCGGCAAGCTCGGCAACAACTCCCGTGTCCGCGACATCGTCGGCAAACTCGGCGGCTTGCTCGAAAAGTTGAAGTGACGATCGACCGCCTTGGGAATTCGCAGCCCTCAATGGGGCGGATTCAATCCCACTTCCGAATTCGATCGACCACGCCGAGCACGTCGTTGCGTCGCTTCTCGAACAGGGCGAACAGGGCCAGGATTGCCATGCCGAGTACGATTCCAGACGCGTACCACACCCAGGTCTGCGAGCGATCGACCGCCGCGTGCCAGATCATCGCGAACAAATCGAGCAACAGGAATCCGACCCCGAGGAAGAGGAACGCCTGCACCCGCATCGCGATGCCCGCGAAGATGCCGGCCACGCAGAACGCCGCGAGGATCACCGGTAGCCAGAGCGACTCCCCCACGCCCGCAATGAACATGTCCGCGGTCGAAGCCAAATAAAGCATGCCGATGCCGAGATAGCGAAGCCCGGCCGACGCGCTCGGCCGCAGTTCGCGCCGATTCACGTGCTCGGCCGCGAGTACGATCAGTGACAGCGGAATCACCCAGATTTGCGGATGCATGGCGGCAGAGACGTCGTTGTGGGCGAGGATCGCCCAGAACCCGGCGTTGGTCGCCAGGGCCGCGAGGAGCGCCCAGCCGAACGAGCGCCGCGACAGCGCGAGCAGCCCGTAAAGCAATCCCGCCATCAGCCAGAGGCCGGCGTAGTTGTCGAAGTATTGGGGCAACTTTTCGAGGTAGCCGAGGAACGGGCGGGCACCGGGCGCGGTGCCGTCGGCCCAGGAAAGCAACCCGAGCGGCGGCTTCGCCCAGAACGCCACGAGCGGTATTAACGGCAGCAGTACGCCGGTTCGTCGCAGTGGCACCGCCAACACCCAGACGCCCCGATTCTCGAACCACTCCGCGAACCCGATCCCGATGAATGCGAACAGCATGACGAGGAACGTCCAGTATCGGCCCGCTTGCGGAGGGAAGAGTTCTGGGAGGTTCAGACGAACGTGAACGAAGAGCAGCACGAGCAGCACTTCGGCCAGATAGACGTAGCGCGTGCGGTGAGTACCGGTAAGGCCGAGCGGATCCGCGGACGGCCGCAGGGCCAAGCGAACGGCCTGAACCATGAGGACGACGATCGCGGCGAGGATCGCGAGCACTTCGAGAAGTTCGAGCGGCGTGCGGCTAGTGTACGGGTCGAAGACGGGCAACTGCTGAACGAGCACGATGGGAAGCAGTCCGAGCGCCGCGGCGGCGAGCGCGACGCCGGCTCGCCGGGCGTCGAGTGCCCAGACCGAAGTTGAGAAGCGACGCGGGATTCCTTCGCCCAATGCGAGCGTACCGGCCGCGAGGGCGACGAACGCCCAGCCGTTGCGTTCCAACCAGGTCGTGGGCGAGTGCGGGTCCGGGATTGCCCAGCCGACCAGGACGAATACGAACGCGATGGCCACGAACGAAACGGTGCGCAACGCGGCGGCAAACTTCCAACTGGCCGTACTCAGGACCACTGCGGCGACTGCGAGAATCAGCACGGCGAGCGGTCCCGAGAATCTCGCCCAGATGTTCGGCTCGACCAATGCCATTCGAATGGCGAAGCCGGTTGAAACAAATGCGATCAGGCCCTGGCTGACGATTAGCCAGTTCCAGCGCGAGTCGTCATCCGTTCGCCCGACTCGCGCGACAATCGCCGACGCCGCCAGTGCGAACCCAGCGAGGAGCAGCGGCACCGCCCCGAGGCCGGCATCCGACGCGGGCCGCAACAGTGAGGCCGTCGCGATCCCCACCGTGAGTGCGACGATCCACGGTCCGAATGCCGCACCGGTTCGCGCGAAGAGCACCGCCGTGAGTCCGAGGCCGGCTAGCGCCCAGAAGCCGAGCAGCGTATCGAACGACGCGAAGCGCCCCGGTTCATCCCAAGGTTGCACGGTACACGCTGCCAGGATGCTGGCGATGCCGATCGAAAGGCCGACGATGTGCGCGCGAAAGTCGGGAGCGTGCCGGCACGCGTGTTCGAACGCCGCCCACGCGGCGAGCGCCATTACGAACCAGCCGACTCGACCGAACTCCAAATAGTGGCCGGGGAGCGGTTCGCCGATGAACAGTGCGAGCCGCGCCAGCGGCACGACCGCGATGGTGCCGACGCCGAGGATGCCGACGATCGTTTGCAGCGTGAGGAGTGGCCCACCGGGAACGCGGCGTTCGCCTGCAAGCCAGAGTAGCGACCATGCCGCCGCGGTCCCGGTAGCGAGCATCGCCAGCCGCATCTGGATCACCGCATCGAGCGATCCGCCGGCGGTCGTCACGGAGAGTGCGTAGCCGCCCGTGGCGGTGCTGACGAAGACCACGCCCGCGGCAAATGCGTAACCGCTCGCGCGTTCGCGCACCGCCGAGGCCGACAAGCCGAGCACGACGAGCAGCAACGGCGTCACGTTCGAAGTCGTCCAGCCCATCGCGAAGAAGACTGTGCCTTCGCCGGGGCCGCTGGGCGTTTGGCCGCGCATGCCCACCGAAGCGAGATCGACGGCCATCACCACGACCACAGTCGCCGCGACCGCAAGCGTGAAGTACGCCAGGATCGCGGCGGTCTGGCTTCCCTTCGCACGAAACCGCATCGCCGCGGCGCCACGTGCGAGCGGTTCGCGGACGACCACGAGCAGTGTTCCCACGAGGAAGAAGCCGGCGAGCCCCCATCGCAACGCCGAGGCTGCGGCCACCTGCGGTGCGAACGAACCGGCCCACGCCGCGACGCCGCCCGCAACGAGAAGGAAGCAACCGACGATGAGTGCGTCGCGTGCCGGGTCGTGCGCTCGCGCCAGGCGAAGGGCTGCCACGAAGCACGCGAACAACACTCCCAGTCCGAACCACGTTCCTGGGCCGAACGCATGCACCAGTTCCGCAGGGGGCGGGTTCCACACGGCGCGCCCGACCGGGATCATTTCCGCAGTCACGGCAGGCGCGATCGCCAGAGTCAGGAGGAGTAATTGCCCGATCGCGAGTGAACCGAGCAGCACGCGATCGATCGGAAGCGGATGGCGCAGCCAGATTTCGTGGAGCCGTTCGCTGTGCGACGCAAGCCGCCGGGCGATCACCGATACGAACGCCAGCAAAGCCAGAGCGCTGCCGAAAGCTTGTAACGCCCGCGGGTCTTGGAGCCCGAGGTTCGTCGTCAGCCACCATTCTTGACGTTCGATCCAGGCCAGTCCGCCCAGCACGGAAGCCACGGCGAGCGCGACGGACATTCCCGAGAAGGTCGTCGATTCCCGCCACCGCCAGGCCATCGCGAACCACAACACCGCAAGCCACACGGCCAGCCCCGACCACTCCAGCGCGAGGCCCGTTGGAGGAAAGAACAGGAATGCCGCGGCGAAGACCGTCGTGATTCGCGCCGAGAAACGGAGCGGGTCTTTGAAGAGTCGGACGAGACTTCGCTTCTTGCCGACGAGCAGACTACCGAGGATGGCGAGCGTCCCGTGGCTGAGGAGCGCGAGCGAGAGTGCCGCGATCGGGGGGCGCACCGCGAGCCCGTAGCCGAAGAGATGAGCCAGGCCGAAAAGTGCAGCAGCGGATGCGGCCCAGGTCGGCCACGGATGCGCCAAGGTGCGGGCCAGTGCGAGGCCCGTCGGCACGAGAAGGAGCAGCGTCGTCGAGTGCCACCGGCCGCTCGGGAAATCGGGTGCGATTAGCGTGAGAACGAGGGCGACGAGGCCGGCCGCCGCGGCGACATTCGCGGCCGCACTGCGGTACTGGCGAAGCAACACACTGATCGCACCGGGCCGAGCCGCCAGCGGCGTGAGTCCGAGTGCGAGTGCCGCCGATGCGAACGCACCGATGGCGAAGATCGTTCCCCAGATCGTGCGGTCGTCCGGCGACGCGGCTTCCAGCGTCCACAAACAACCGACGAGGAGGATGAACCCACCCGCTTCCGCCAGGGCCCGTTCCCGCCAGCGCAGATTCGCCGCGAGCAGGCCGAACCCGCACGCTGCGTAGACCGCGACCGCCGCCCATGGCTGGCTCGTTCCCTGCTCACTCACGAGAAGCAGCCCGAGCATCGCCGCTGCGAGCGCGGCCCAGCCATAGGCGAGCGCTTGCGCACGCTGGCCGAATCGCACGGCCACTTCCGAGACCAGTGCGAGCGCAATTCCGAATGCCGTGAGCGTGAGCCCGCTGAGCGCGGTTGCGAGCAGCACGAGGAGGTGCCGGTTGGGCGATTCCCCCTCGGGCACGGCCCACCGATCGGCGAGGCCCTGCACCGCGAGCACCAAGGCGTAACCCAGTGCCGCCGTCGCGGCCGCCTGGAACCACGGCAGCGATTCCCGCCACGCCACGCGAGTCAGCACGACTCCGGCGAGTGCCGCGGCCAGCATCACCCAGAGCGGGTTCGGCCAACTCAGCACCATTCCCGCCGCAAGGAGCAGCGCGCCCACGAGCGTCGCGCCGGTTCCCGTGGCCTTCACCCCGGCGTGCGTCGTCGCGCGGCGCTGCACGAGCAAGCCCGCTTCGAGCAACGGGATGCCGGAGAGTGCCAGCGGGAACGCCAGTTCCATCAGCGTGTCGATGCGGTCGGAAGAACGCGTGAGGAGCCAGCCCCACGCCGCGAAGAGTGCGTACAGGCCGAGGCCCGCGAACATCATCAGCGAAATTGCCTGGCGCTCGGTCAGGGTGGGGCGTTCTTCACGCCGGCGGTACCACGAGAGCCCGCCGACCACGGCGAAGGATGCGAAGGCCTGGCAGCCGAGCGGCAACCAGAAGGTGAGGAACGGGTAGCCGTCGAGTGGCAACGCCTGCGACGCGGGCGCACCGACCACGGCCAATGCGAGCAGCCAGCGGCGATCCACCGGCCCCGGGAGAACGTCGACGCCGATGAGGTCGCGGCCCGCGGCGCGCACCAGCCCCACGAACAACAACACCGCGGCGATCTTTACGGCCACGTCGATCCAGCCGCCCGCGTTGCCCTGCGGTGTGGCCAGGAGCAGCAGATTCAAGGGAACGAGAAGCAATGCGATCACGAGCAGACCGCGGCTCGTGGAAGCCAGCTTCCAGTGATGCAGCGTGTACTGCCCGGCACCGAAGAGTGCCGCGGTGATTCCAGCGGCCAACAGGAACGACGAGTAGGGTAAGTCCTGAAGGTCGCGCCAGAGCGTGAGTACGAGGGCGATGGAACAGCCGACGATGAGCAGCCCGCCGACGAGTTCGCCCCAGAGGATATTCTTCTCTTCCAGGAACGCCGCGAGCACGCCGGGCCGCACGGTTTCGGAAGGTTCGTCTGTTGCTGGAGGTGTAGGTGGTTGCGGTACCACTTCGGTCGCTTCGACCGGAGGAGAATCGAGAACCGGTTCGGCGGAATGCACAACAGGAATGGCGCGGGGAAGGGGAGCCGGCGTATGCGCCATCAAAGTGCGGATGCGGTCTTCGAGTTGTCCCGCGACGCGCTCGGCAGTCTCTCCCTCGAGTTCCCCGCGAACGGCGAGGGCTCGAACCTCCACCTGCGCATGGCGGATTCGTTCGATCTCGCGAACCAGCTTGCCGTCGAACTTCAACCGGCACGAGGGGCAATCCCACTCGTCGCCGCGCAAGGGCACGCGACAACTGGGACAGGATGATCGCCGTCGTCGCGGCTCTTCCCGCGCCGGCCCGGCAAAAGATTTCACGAGGGACCAGGCCCCGAGCGCCATGAGCCCGAGAACGACTAGAACGCACAAGGATCCCGCGAGAGCGCCGAAGTCCGACATGGAGGCGAACCATCGATCCGGACGACGACGCCTGTCCGGGATCGGACCGAAGACGTTGCCACCCGATGTGTAAGAGACACCGAGGGGGCAATTGTATTCCGTTCCTTTGGAACGGAGATGACTGGCGTGAAGGAGGAAGTTGCCTCAGATCGCGAATGGTCGCTACTTGCCCTCGATTTTCTCCACGGCGGTGGTCGCCGCTTCGCGAACCTCCTTCGTATCGGACAGCTTGAGTTGCTTCAATTTGGGCAACATGCCCTTCGAGAGCTTCCCATACTTCCCAGCCACGTTGATGCAGACGATTGCCAATTGTTCATTGTCGAGGCCCGAGGCGACGAGTGGAATCACTTCGCCTCGACGCTCCTCATCATCGTCGGCCCAGGAAATGAGAAAATCTAGCGCATGGTAGCGATGCCCGAGGGCCAAAGTCTCGGGGCTTGCCAATCCCTTCATCGTTGCGATCGTACCGCTATCTTCGGGCTTGATCTTCTTGAAGGCCTTAAAGATGGAAGCCGGTACCACGTCTGGTTGCCCATAGTCGTTCTCGTTTGCTGAATGTTTCAGGGAATTCACCAGTAATCCGCTGACTGGTCTTGCGTCTTTTCCGAGTTCTTCGAGCTTTGCGACTGCCTCGGCGCGTCGATAAATGCTTTTGTCCAAAAGCAATGTGGAGAGTGGCTTGTAAAGGTCTGGACGTACGCTTTCCAAAGCGGTCAGAGCCTTGGTCGCGACGGGGCCGTTGGGATCCATCAGGGCGTCGCACAGTTCCTTGCTACAAGGCGTTCCTTTCTTCCCCATTGCTTCGAGTGCTTCGACGGCCTTCAGTCGAACCTTGGCATCCTTGTGCTTCAGCTTCCGTGTGATTTCCGCCAGTTGATCCTGAAGTTCACCATCGTCGCGCGGCACGATTTTTGGCTTGGGCTGTGGCTCGGGTGGGACAGGTTTTTCTTCCTTGCCCGGAGGCGGTGGTTCGGGCTCGTTTAGCTTGGGTCGCGCCGGCTCAGGTTTGATTGGCTCGTTCGGCACGACAATCGGAGGCTTCTCGCGCGGCGCGGGTTGCGGTTGCCGTGCCGGTAGCGGAGTGCTTGGATTCGCAGTATTTAGTCGTCTCTGTTTCTTGATCTCCTCTGCGCGGGCGGTTTCGACCGAATCTTGCTGTTGCCTCTCGCGGATGCTGCGGACGTGATTCCAGGCAGCACGGCAGGAGAAAAAGGCAACGACCGCCAAGACGAGGCAGATCGACAGCTTTGCGAGAAGCCGTTTTCTTGCCGAACGGTTCCGGTAGGCGGATCGAGCGTCTCTTAAATCGTCGTCGTCCTCATCGGCTTCTTCCTGATGTGACTTCGATCGCGGGGACGAGGGAATCGGTTGCCGTAAGGATCTGGGTGGTGCAGCGGGCGTGGGGCGTGGCGTTGATTGCGACAAAGCATGCTCCAGCTTCGCCGGGATCTCTTCGGAGGAAAGTGCCAGAGGAATCACGAGGACCGTTTGGCACTGACCGCACTTCGATTTCTTTCCCGCTTGATTGGATCGAGTCCGGTAAGACTTTCTGCAAACGGGACAGTAGAAGCGAATATCGTCGTCCACTTCGACGATCTCTTCTGGTATTGGCTCCAGCGGACCTGGAACAGTCGAAATTACACCGCAATCGGGGCAGTCGATTGGACGGCCCACCGCATCGGATGGAACATCGAGCCGAGCCTTGCAACCGGGACACGGGTAAGTAATCATCGGGCTTTCCTCGGGCATGAAGCTTAAAGTCGGCAAAGACGTTCACTCCTGCGAACATTGTTAACCGACACTGAACTCGTGTCAAGCACGTTGGGCTTTATCTTCGCCCTGAATGGCAACGAAGGCCCAGCACGAACCCGGCTATCGACCCGTCCCGCGGTTTTTGCGAACCTTACGGAATGAGGCCGAACTCACTCAACGTGAGCTGGGTCGCCTACTCGGTAAGCCTCAGAGCTGGATTTACAATTGCGAGACGGGGAACCGTCGAGTGGATGTTGCCGAGTTCGTGGCCTGGGCTCGCTGTTGTGGAGTCGATCCGAAGAACGCAATTCAGCGGTTCGTTGAAATACTCGTGAGCCCAGCGCGCACCAATAAGACGGGCAAGTAACCGCACGCAGCAGATCCGGCAACGTGAGGCCGGCGAGGCCGAGCGACCCGAGGCGAAGGAACCCTCGACGCGAGACGCGGTCGCAAAGCGATGCCGAGGCTGTGCCGAGAAGAGTGAGCATGGCGGCGGGTCCGAGGGGCAGGAGAAAAACATCCTACCCGAACGGAAGCCTCGGGGTCCAAGTCTTTTTTCGGAGGTGCGCTCGTCGGGGTGCAGGACTCGGTTTGCAGATTGGCGGGCACCACTTTTTACGGTACCTTCCAGCCGGTGCAGCAACAATACGAGCTTCCAATGAGAACCGGGCTGTTAGAGTTTCTGGCTAAAAGCCGGTGCCACCCAGAACACCGGCTGGAAGCCGGTGCCACCAAGAACCAATTGCCTACTTCGAGAGGCAGACCCCACCTCGGTTCTTCACCCCACCTCCCGCACCACTCGCATCGTTTCCTTGAATCCTAGGTCGCCGACCAAGCACGGATGCTTGTATTGCTCCGGGGAGCCGCCGCATTGCAACAGGCGTTCGCGATCCCAGACCTGCCAGCTTCCCGTGGGGATGATCGCCGCCCGAAGCCGGCCGAGGCGGTCGCTCTCGCGCTTCGCCGCGTACTCGATGTTCTCCTCGCCGAGAGCCCGGTCGAGTTCACCCAGAAACGTTCGCAGCGCCAACTCGTTCGCCGCGTCCTGCTCCTCCAGGAAGATCGCGTAGTAGGATGCGACCTCGTCCCAGACCGGGGCAAGCGAGTAGGCGGTGATCGGCTGCGGCACGCGCTTGGCCACAACGTCCATCGCGCGGGTCACGTGGTACTCGCTGAGCTTCTCGCCGGTGAGGTTCGCGAAGCGGTGCCCCTTGCCGAGGAACTCCACTTCGGGTGTGTTGCCGAAGAAGCCAGTCACGCGAACGAGGTCCGAGATGTGGTAGCGGTAGAGGCCGTAGAGCGTGGTCGGCACGATGTAGTAGCTGCCGCCGAGTTTCAATTCGTGTGCCCCGAGTATCGTCGGCTGCGGTGAGTCGATCTCGCCTTCCGGCACGAACTCGAAGTAGTGCGACCAGATGTCGAGCACGCCGCTCGACGTGTGGTTTGCGAACGGGATCGTCATGCGGCCTTCGCTGGCGAGCAAGCCCAGATCGCGAACCGGCGGCTCACCGAAATACTGAGGCAGTTGCCTCAGATAAGGCCCCATGCTGCCGCCCGTCCACGTGTTGATGATTGTCGATTCGGGCAGCCAGACATCCTTCGGAAACAAGTGGCCGGTCTGGCTTGCGATGGACGCGAGGTGCTTCGCGAGAATCGGGTCTCGCTTCACCTTCGGCGCGAGTGCCGCTCGAATTTCGGGTGGAAGGTCGAGGTCGGCGCGAAGCGTGCCGTTCGCGAGGTCGCGAATGAGGTGTTCCTTTTCGTTGTCCAGCGTGCGAGCCAGTTGCACCAGCGTGCTCGGGTTCGCGGCCATAAACTGCGAGACGTTGCGTCCCAGTGCGAACCGCAGTGCGATGTAGAAGCGCGACTTCGGGTCCTTCAGTTTGAACGCGGCAGACGGGTTGACGTACATCCAGCGGATGAGTCGTCGTTGGATTTGGGCGGTGTATCCGGAGAGGTTGCCGCAGGGGATGCCGGCCTCGGTGCGGAACTCGTCCGGGTCGCCGCCGAACTGCACGATCGGCCGCATGGCGATCTTCCGCCCGCGGTGATCGCGGTACATCTTCACGCCCCACATGTTCCACCCGCGTCGATAGGCTGCGAGGTAGTCGTCCGTCACGGGGATGAGCTTGCGGCTCGCGGTAGTGCCCGACGTGAGTGCGAACATGTGAACGCGCTTGTCCGCGAGCAAAGCCCGCGTCTCGCCTTTCATCACGCGCTCGATGTACGGAGCGACGTATTCGTACGGCGCGACCGGCACGTTGTTGCGGAAGTCGGCAATGGTGCGAATCGTGCCGAAGTGGTGATCGCGCCCGAACCCGGTGTCGGTTTGCTTCCGAAGAATCTGATGGAGGAGCGCGGTTTGAACCGCTTCGGGATTCAGGCAGGCGGTTTCGAAGTGCCGCAATTTACGGCGCACGGGGGCGGTGAGTACGCGGCCGAGTCGAACGAGCAAGTATCTCTTGAAGGACATGAAGAATAAACCACAGAGGTTGTGGCACGGTCTCCTGACCGTGCCACCCGTTCGACCGAAGGTCTCCTCTTCTCTCTGGATAGTTGCAGGGAGACCTTCGGTCGGGGCCGTGGCACGGTCATGAGACCGTGCCACAACGTGGGGGATTCCGCTCACACATCACCAAACAGCCGGCCGGGGTTGAAGACGTTCTTCGGGTCGAGGGTCTGCTTCACGTGGCGCATGAGTTCGCGGTCGCTGCCGGGCTTTCCCCAGATGGGCAGCGATTTTTTCCAGGCGGTGGGGCAGCGGCGAATCGCGACTCTCGCCTCTTCCAGTTCGGACTGCGGGGCCGAGGGGCTGTTGATCAGTTGATGCAGCCGCTCCAAGGCCATCGCCTCGTTTGCGTCGCCTTCAGATGCTCCCCAGACGATGCCGCTCAGTGCCTCGGCGAACAGGAGATCCGGGCCGCCAGCCGCGCTCCGCGCGAAGTACGAGGCGACGCGACTCGGGCGCGTGCTGACCTTGTAGATCACCTGCGACTCGGCACGGCTCTGCAACTCCGTCAACGCCCGCCACACCGGGCCGACCTCCGCCCCGCGAAGCTCGACGATCTCATGGATCGCGTTCTCGCGCGCCTTGGCAAGCTCGGACCGCAGCGTCTTGATTTGCCACTCGACCGTCTCCGATTTCTCCTCGAAGCCTACCACATACCCAAAGCCGCGAACGCCGAGCGGCACTCGCTTCGTCACCGATGGGCTCACCACTTGTACGGCGACTGGCCGCGATTTCGACGCATGAAGCAAATCGAGAATTTCCGGTACGTAGCCCCCGCTGCCGCTCCCGAACACAACCAGAGCCGAAGTCTCCGGCCGCGGCTTCACCTTGAGCGTGAGTTGCGTGACCACGCCGAGCGTGCCGACCGCACCGACCTGCAACTTCATCAGGTCGTAGCCGGCGACGTTCTTGACGACGCGACCGCCGGCCTTCACTTCATTGCCCTCGTCGGTCGCGAAGCTGATGCCGATCACGTAATCGCGGAGGGTGCCGTACCCATAGCGCCGTGGGCCGCTTTTGTTCAGGGCCACCGCGCCGCCGATCGTGGATTGCTCCGGGTTCGAGACGTCAATTGGTAGCCACTGCCCCTCGGCCGCGAGCGTGGCTTGCAACTTCGCCATCGTGATGCCGGCCTGCACCGTGATGGTCATGTCGCGGGCCGGGTAGTCGATGATCTGGTTGAGGGCCGTCGTGTCGAGTGCGAAGCCCGGCTTGATCGGCGGCAAGCCGACGTCGAGCGTCGTTCGCCCGCCGACGGGATACAGGCCCTGTCCGCCAGCGGTGGCCTCTTTCACGAGGCCGCACAGTTCCGCGACCGACGTGGGTCGTCGAACGGGAAGGGGGCCGAAATCGTCGATCAGAATGGATTCCACGGTGGGAGGCACTCGCTTGGCTATTGGAGAGAGTCACGGTTCTTGATTGGGAACGAGGACCCGCAGGATGCGGACCAACTTGTTCGCTCGATCGATTCGATAGTACACCGTGAGCGGTGTTTCAATAACGATTCGCTTGTTCGTGCCTCGCGACTCTCCCACATGTTCCGGAAAGTACCCGAGGATGGCCTCGACTCGGTAGAACGCGCGAATGACGTCCATCTGCAATTCGGGATCGGCGAGCAACCTCGCGAGTTGTGCTTTGGCCAATTCGGCCCAGACGACGAGGAAATTCATTTAGCCCTCAACAGCTTGAAGACATCGCCCAGCGGTTCACCAGGCTCCAGGTCCGCACGATCCAGTTCTTCATCCGTGACCGCAGTCTGAGCCCAGGCGTACATGAGCTTTAAGTACAGAGCTTGCGGAACGAATTGGCCCACGGTCCTCCCGTCTGCAGCCTGAACCTCGATTGTCCGATTCGAGCCGGTTAGCTTCGTCTTAAGGTCGTTTTCGAGAATGATCTGGCTCACGTCGCTCTCCTCGCCGGGTTTATCGCACGACGCCTATCATACTTCATACCGCCGCTCTGCGTCCCGGTTTCGTCTGCACGATGCCGCCTTGGCCGTACTCCGTGCAACTGCCCGCCATCGGGAAGAGCTTGCCCGGCGAACAGCGGTTCTTGCCCGTGTGCTAATCACTCAGATTTGTTCCGGTTTCTCTCGGTATCGCAATTCGAGGATTTGCACCCTCGATTCGACTTCCAATACTTCGAGATAAGCGATTAATGGCGGTTCAAATGCGACTCTCTTCTTTCCTTCCCGCGATTCACTGGTCCGCTCGGGACAGTATCCGAGGGCGGCATCGAGGCGCAACACTGCTTGGAGAACCGCAATCTTATCCGGTGCGTTCTCAAGAATCCGATCGAGTTCATCCCGAACTCGGTTCCAGCCCACCCGGTAATTCATGCGCGGCCGAGCTCCTTGAGAACCTGATCGAGTGTCTTGAACGGCATTCGCTGTGCCTCCTCCGAAGCACGATCGAGTTCTTCTTCGGTGTAGAGTGTCTTCGCCCAGGCAATGACGAGTTTTCGGTACTCCGCCTGCGGCAGAAACTGGCCCAGCACTCGGCCACTACTCGCTTCACGCACTTCCACCTCTTCGGTGAAGCCGTTGAGTTGTGCCTTCAGTCTGTCATCGGCGATGATCTGGCTCATGTACTTCCCCCTTTCTCTCGGCAATTGTAGCAGAAGGCCCTCGCTTACACCGCTGCTCTTCGTCCGGGTTTCGTCTGCACGATGCCGCCGTGGCCGTGCTCCGTGCAACTGCCCGCCGTCGGGAAGAGCTTGCCCGGCGAGCAGCGGTTCTCCGGGTTGAACGCGATCCGCAACCGCATCATGAACGCCAGGTCTTCCGGCGTGAACATCTTCGGCATGAAGTCGAGTTTCTCGACGCCGATGCCATGTTCGCCGGTCACGGAGCCGCCGAGTCGGATGCACTCGTCCAGGATGTCGTGGCTGGCATCGAGCACGCGCTGGACTTGATCCGGATCGCGTTCGTCGAACATCAAGATGGGGTGAATGTTGCCGTCGCCGGCGTGGAAGACGTTGCAGATGGCGATATTGTGCTTCTTGCTCGCAGCTTGAATGTGCCGCATGATTTCGGGCAGTTTGGTTCGCGGCACCACGCCATCTTGGGTGCAGTAACTCGGGTAACCGAGCCGGCCGATGGTGCCGAATGCTTGTTTGCGGGCCTTCCACAGCGCCATGCGTTCGGGCTCGGTGTTCGCTTTGCGAACCTCACGGGCCCCGCAGCGCAGCGCGATCTCTTGCATGCGGTCCGCTTCCGATTGAAGTCCCGCTTCGAGCCCGTCCACTTCCATGATGAGTACGGCCCCGGCGTCGAGCGGGAAGCCGAACTTGAACGCCGCTTCCACGGCACTGAGCATCATCTGGTCGAGCAGTTCGAGTGCGCCGGGAACGATGCCGGCCCCGATGATCTCGCTGATCGTGGTGGTCGCGTCGTCCACGGTGTTGAAGACGCCGAGCAGCGTGCGGTAGGCTTCGGGGTTGCGGGTGAGCCTGACCCAGACTTTACTGACGACGCCGAAGGTGCCTTCGCTGCCGACGATGGCACCGGTGAGGTCGAAGCCGGGGTTGTCTTCGCACGGTCCGCCGCACGTGATGACGCGGCCATCGGGCAGCACGATCTCGACGCCGAGAATGTGATTGACCGTGACGCCGTACTTGAGCGTGTGCGGTCCGCCGGAGTTGGTCGCGACGTTCCCACCGATGGTACACGCACCCTGGCTTGAAGGGTCTGGGGCGTAGTGGTAGCCGTGCGGTTTGAGGGCGTTGGTGAGCCAGACGTTCACGACGCCGGGTTCGACGATGGCGTAGCGATCGCGGACGTTCACTTCCAGAATGCGCTTCATGCGGGCGAGCGCGATCATGACGCCGCCGCCGACGAGGACGCAGCCACCGGCGAGGCTCGTGCCGGCTCCACGGGCCAGGAACTTCACGTCGAGTTCGGCACAGGCCTTCACGATGCCGACGATGTGTTCGGTACTTGTGGGAAAGACGACGACATCGGGCTTGGTCTTGGCAATGGTGAATCCATCGCACTCGTACGCGGCCATATCCGCGGCCGAGGTGAGGACGCTATCCGGTCCGACGACCGCACGCATGCGTTCGATGATGGCGTTTGTTGAAGCTGGCGAGCCCCCGGCGTAAGCCGGGGGAGTCTTGGCGGTGGCGGTACTCATAATGAAATTATAGGGTGTGAGGGAATTCAGGGGAGATTCGAGATGCAATCCGCGGCCATCATCCTTCTGTGCGTCCTCGCCGCGATCGGCTACGGCATCGCTCACGATCAGGTCACGGCCCGCGTCTGCGTCGAATACTTCAC
Organism: Gemmataceae bacterium; assembly: GCA_043733485.1. Classification (GTDB taxonomy): domain Bacteria; phylum Planctomycetota; class Planctomycetia; order Gemmatales; family Gemmataceae; genus Urbifossiella. The sequence goes on along the minus strand of JAYTGN010000311.1, from coordinate 2,022 downwards.
CATCGGCCACCCGCCCATTTTCCCGACCGACGACCCAACGCTTCTGGGCTTCGGATGGGGCATCATCGCGACGTGGTGGGTCGGCCTGATACTCGGCGTCGGCTTGGCCTGTGCCGCACGATTCGGATCGAAGCCGGGACGATCCGTCCGGTCGCTGCTTCGTCCGATCGCAACGCTTCTCATAGTCATGGGAATCTCAGCAACAGTATTTGGCTTCCTTGGGTATTGGCTCGCGGAAAGTGGCAGCGTTTGGCTGGTCGAACCCCTGGCGAGTCGAGTTCCACCCGAGAAGCAGTCCGCGTTCATCGCGGACCTCTGGGCGCACAGTGCGAGTTACGCCATCGGCGGCATCGGAGGTTTGGTCGTGATGATCCGAGTCTGGCGATCTCGCGCACAGTTCATAAGGCATCATGCCTCCTCCTCCAGAGGCGTGAAGCGGTAGAACCACCAGACTCCGGCTGCCGTGAGGAGCACCAACACATACACGTCGAAGAGCGGGTCCCACTGTTCGCGGCCCGAGAGCCCGCGTTCCTTTTGCCAGTCCGCGAAGAGGCCGACGAACCCCTGCGAGGCCATCGCGCCGAACACGCCGATCCCGTTCATGAATCCGAAGATCGCACCGACGTGCCGGCCGCACTGTGGGATCGCGACCGACCACCAGTTCGGCAGCGTGATGTGCATGGCGCAAATCGAAGCCGAGAAGTACCCGGCCACCGCGACCGCATCGTCGCAACGCACGCCCAGATACAGGCACGTTGCCGCCGTGAGGTAGCAGACCACGCCCAGATAGCGCCGGAAGCGCACGGGATCGGCGGCGCGATGCGTGATCGCATCGGCCGCGAATCCGCCGAGGAACACGCCCACCGCGGACCCGCCCAGCACCAGCGACGCCAGCCAACTCGTGCCGATATTCGCGATCCCACGAGCGTCGCCGAGGTAAGTTTGAAACCACGAATAGAAGAAGTACGTGAAGAACGCACCGAGGATCATTAAAGTGCAGAGCGTGAGGATGCCTCGGTTCGCGAGTACCTTCTTCCAGGGCACGGGGCCGGGATCGACGGTGACCGGGCCGGAGTCTCGCTGAATGGCTCGCAGTTCGGCGGCATTCACACGCGGATGAGTTGCCGGATCGTCGCGGAACCAAAGCCAGAAACCGATTGCCCAGAAGACGCCGACGAGCCCGAAGAGCACGAAAGTCCAGCGCCATCCCACGACTTCGATCAGGAGCCCTGCCAGGGCAGGCGAGGCAGTGCCTCCAACCTGTGCGGCGGTCAGCATCAGGCCTTGAGCGCGGCCGCGCTCGCCGAGTGGGAACCAGCGGGCGATCACGCGGGCCGCATTCGGGAACGCACCCGCTTCGCCCGCACCGAACAGAAATCGAATCGCGATCAGGCCCACGAAGCCGGTGCCGGCACCCGTGAGCGCGGTGAACGCGGACCACCAGAGTACGATGCGGGTGAGCACGGCGCGCGATCCGAAGCGGTCGCCGAGCCGCCCAGTCGGGATTTCAAACAGGCCGTACGCCAGCGTGAACGCCATCATGATGAGGCTCATCTGGCTATTCGAGAGCCCGAGTTCGTCGCGAATCGGCTTGTTCGCTTGGCCCCAGCAAATGCGGTCGAGGTACAAGACTCCGGCCATTCCGCAGAGCCAGAGCCCGAGGACGAACCGGGCGCGAGTCGGGCGTTCGGGTTCGAGTGGAGACGTGATGGCGTGAGTCTCCGGCGAGTAGGAATCGGCTCAGTGTAGCTCGCGCGGCCAAGAAGTGTTAGCGGAACCCGTTCCAGGCTGCGAGTCGAGAGATCGGGTGCAAAGCTTCGCTTCGAGCGGCGTCAGGCGCCGGGTTGCTTCACGAGGCGATCCTGGCTCGGTTCAAGGTGGAGATTGAATCGGGAGTCGGGCAAGCCAACCCGGCCCCTGACGGGGCTCGGCTCGCCAAAAACACTAACGTTTAGCCGCGACGCGAAGTCCTCGGAGCGGAGCGCGACGCATCCGTCAATGTCGCGCTCCGCTCCGAGGACT
>JAYTGN010000310.1:0-23860 GCA_043733485.1 Gemmataceae bacterium | reverse complement strand
GGCCCAGGTCGAGGCTTCAATTCGGCCACGGTTGTGACGCCGTGGAAACCGTACCCGGCCGAGGCCAACAGCCGCGAATCGTCGGCGCTTCAATTCGGCCACGGTTGTGACGCCGTGGAAACTTTACTTCGGCAGCTTTCCAATAAGAAACTTGTGGTGCTTCAATTCGGCCACGGTTGTGACGCCGTGGAAACAAGACTACGTCTCTCAGCCAAGAGAGGCTTTTGCAGCTTCAATTCGGCCACGGTTGTGACGCCGTGGAAACCCCCGAGGCGGCTACCATGATCGGCAGTGGGCGGCGGCTTCAATTCGGCCACGGTTGTGACGCCGTGGAAACTCACGACTTTCGCTTATAGAGGATGCAAACTGCGAGGCTTCAATTCGGCCACGGTTGTGACGCCGTGGAAACGCGAATTCTCGAACTGAATCGGATGGCTGACGACCCGCTTCAATTCGGCCACGGTTGTGACGCCGTGGAAACGGTCGCGGCGAGCGTCGCGGACTGGCCCGTGACGGTGGCTTCAATTCGGCCACGGTTGTGACGCCGTGGAAACAAGAGGAAAAGAAGCGTCACGGCTTGGCCTCCGAGGCTTCAATTCGGCCACGGTTGTGACGCCGTGGAAACTGCCCGTGCCGAGCGTCAGATTCTCACCGCTCAGCTTCAATTCGGCCACGGTTGTGACGCCGTGGAAACGGCCGACGCCGACGAGGCCCGGCGCGTCGGGACGATGCTTCAATTCGGCCACGGTTGTGACGCCGTGGAAACGGCCCATTCGACATCGCAGACGCCAAGGCCTACGCGGGCTTCAATTCGGCCACGGTTGTGACGCCGTGGAAACGACCAGGGCCTCGGCGCCGTGATCTACGAAGACCTGCTTCAATTCGGCCACGGTTGTGACGCCGTGGAAACATCATCAACGGCGCGGTCCTGGGACTGGCGGGTCCGGGGCTTCAATTCGGCCACGGTTGTGACGCCGTGGAAACTTCGAGGCGGTCCTCGGGGAAGCCGTGATTCCGCCGGCTTCAATTCGGCCACGGTTGTGACGCCGTGGAAACGAAAGACCATCTTGGCGAGACGAAAAAAACGAATGCGCTTCAATTCGGCCACGGTTGTGACGCCGTGGAAACGAGATACCACGAGACGTTCGTCTTGGCTACGATGTTGCTTCAATTCGGCCACGGTTGTGACGCCGTGGAAACACAAGCCCCCAGAGGCCTCTAGCTCGCGGCCCAAGGGCTTCAATTCGGCCACGGTTGTGACGCCGTGGAAACCTGAAGACGCAAGCACGTGATCGCGGGTACATCGAGCTTCAATTCGGCCACGGTTGTGACGCCGTGGAAACCTCGCAACGGCATTCCAGCACGCGGCAAGCATCACGCGCTTCAATTCGGCCACGGTTGTGACGCCGTGGAAACCAGTTTTTTTCGCGTCCACCTTTTGGTCGCGGGCACAGCTTCAATTCGGCCACGGTTGTGACGCCGTGGAAACGAATCGAGACGCCAAGAGCCCGGCACGAGTTGATGGCTTCAATTCGGCCACGGTTGTGACGCCGTGGAAACAATTTCCCGCCCCTCGGCGGGTACTCAGGGAGAGAAGGCTTCAATTCGGCCACGGTTGTGACGCCGTGGAAACGCCGAGCAGCGCATCCACGAAGATCCGCTATCGATCGCTTCAATTCGGCCACGGTTGTGACGCCGTGGAAACAGTACCAGCATAAATCGAACCTCCGTGAATCCGTGGGCTTCAATTCGGCCACGGTTGTGACGCCGTGGAAACGAAAACAAAACATCACCGCGGTCCACTGGGAACTCGCTTCAATTCGGCCACGGTTGTGACGCCGTGGAAACGACGCGGGAACGGTTCCAACCGCGATCTACTCCGCGGCTTCAATTCGGCCACGGTTGTGACGCCGTGGAAACCTGCCGAGTATCGAGGTGGTTCACACGGTAAGCCCGGCTTCAATTCGGCCACGGTTGTGACGCCGTGGAAACGGTCGTGACGGGGTCCTTGGACTGCGCGTAAATCTTGCTTCAATTCGGCCACGGTTGTGACGCCGTGGAAACCTATGGGATCTCACGAACCGCGACCGGACTACAGGGCTTCAATTCGGCCACGGTTGTGACGCCGTGGAAACCCCTTGCCCTGCCCCTGAACGTAACGCGCCGCATCAATGCTTCAATTCGGCCACGGTTGTGACGCCGTGGAAACCCGCCGGGTACGCGATTCGCGCCGAGAACGCCCTCATCGCTTCAATTCGGCCACGGTTGTGACGCCGTGGAAACGGCAAGAGCCCTCGCGTGGTCCGCCAGCACGCGAAGCTTCAATTCGGCCACGGTTGTGACGCCGTGGAAACGTCTTTCCGCGAGATCGGCCGCGAACTCAAAATCTCACCGCTTCAATTCGGCCACGGTTGTGACGCCGTGGAAACCTCCGGGTTCGGAACGTCAAACAATCAAGACCGCTAGCTTCAATTCGGCCACGGTTGTGACGCCGTGGAAACAAAGCCCGGACCCGCGAGAACCGCGTGGTGTGGCTGCTTCAATTCGGCCACGGTTGTGACGCCGTGGAAACCCACCTCGCGGAGCACCACGCAGACCCGCTGCGGCGGCGCTTCAATTCGGCCACGGTTGTGACGCCGTGGAAACTATCCCAACGCGGAGTACCATGCTGCCGCTCACGGAGCTTCAATTCGGCCACGGTTGTGACGCCGTGGAAACGGCTCTCGCGCCGAACCAACTCGACAAGCGGTTTCCCGCTTCAATTCGGCCACGGTTGTGACGCCGTGGAAACACTTCTCGGCGCTGGAAAGAAGACTGTACCCGCAGGGCTTCAATTCGGCCACGGTTGTGACGCCGTGGAAACGACGCGAACGCAGGCTGCCTCGCGACACCTCCGGTCGCTTCAATTCGGCCACGGTTGTGACGCCGTGGAAACTTTATTGGGGTGAAGCCGCTGGCGTTGTCGCCTGGGCCGCTTCAATTCGGCCACGGTTGTGACGCCGTGGAAACCGCGAACCAGGCGTTGACGACTTCACGAACTCCAGTGCTTCAATTCGGCCACGGTTGTGACGCCGTGGAAACATCAAGACGTCGAAGTGATCGCTCGTCTGCTGGCCCGCTTCAATTCGGCCACGGTTGTGACGCCGTGGAAACCGCTCGCGTCTTAAACTGTTCAAAAGCTCGGCATCGCGAGAACAATTGCGAGCGAAGACACATTTCACGACTCGATTCGTCATGGACTGCGATATCCCGTTGCCGCAGAATACGGTGATGACAGAGGTTGCGGCACGCGAGCGGCCCCATGCCGCAACCTCGATGCAAGTGCTCAATTGTCAAAGACCTCGGTTGGGAATACGCAATTCGTACCGGTTCAGCACAAGGCCGCTCGGATCGAGCACTACCGCGATTCGCTCGCGAACAACCCTGACCCCGATAGCGGTCGGCTCCAATCACCAGCGGACCAGGAATCGCATTTGCAAACCGCACCAGAACGTGGACGGCCGCGAAACGACCCAAGCGTTACGACCGCACATAGCGCGACGCCGGATCCGTCCCGGCCCGAAACCCGACCTCGCGCCATCCAACTTGAAACCGCCAACTCGGTCACGCTGAGAATTCTGGCGTCCCGGCCCGAAACCCGACCTCGCGCCTTTCCAACTCCGCACCACTCACCAACTCGGCACTCCGGCCGGCATGATCCAAAGCCTTCCGGAGGAAGCCATCAGTTCGCCGGTGCAACTGGTCGAGCAACCGATGCTGCGTGTCGGCATCGCGATTCTCACGAAGCCGCCGCAGCACGTGGCCAGGGTCATCATATCCCGGAAGGATCACCGGCGACACCGGCGACCACGTTGTTGACGCAGTACCCAGTCCGACGTGGGCAATATATTCAGAAGCCCAACCGTCTGCTTCTCATTTTCTTCGATGAGGTCCTGGCCCGGCAATCGCCTGCGAATCCACTCGATGCGATCCGCGAATTGCGTCGATGCGGCGATCACCACACGCCGGATCGATTCCACCCGTCCCAACGCCGAATTGATCGTCGGCAACGGCAGGTACATGCGATCGGCGAGCGTATACTCTTTCGGAACGCGGAGCGGCGTGCCGGACTGCGACGGCACCCACCGTTCGCCGGGTAGTTTCGCGACCTGTTCTTCCGTGAGCAGTTCGGCATTCCCGGCCACCATATCGACGCTTCACCCGAGGTGCGTGAGACTCCTCGCGGCTGCGTTAAGCGTGCTTTCGTGCTTGCGAAATTCGACCACGTCGGCATCCGAGAGTGGCCATAAGTACCTGGACGGCATGGCGTGGCCGAATTGAAGCCTCGGTTAAGCGGCCAAGTTGAGTGCGGCCTTGCAGGCTTGCCAATGGCCCTTTTTTCGCTTCGGAACAACGCCCGCAGGTGGCACACGGCGCCCGCAGGTGGCACACGGCGTCCGCACCCGGCTCGCCCCAACGCATGCCCGTCCCCTTCAATCGCTGATTCACCACCTGCTTGCACGCCGCCTCCACCGGGCCGCTCCCGATCGGCCAACCCTTCTCCCGGTATCGCGGACGCTAAACAAGTACGACAGAATTCGCCATGTCGTCTTCTTGCTTGATCACGACCCCGGCTTTCCCCTGAAGTTCACCTTCGTCGATCCATCCCTCCCCTTGAACTCGGTCGGCGGCGAGAACGTCACAACGACTTCTTGCTGGTTCTTCCCCGAGCCTTTCGCGACTTTCACACCAGCGGTATCGGGAAGGATGGCGAGCACGGTGCCAGACAGGGTTTGGATAGACTCTGTCTCGTCCGGTACCGCACCGTCGAACGGTTCGAACCCAGCCCGAGCCGCTCGTCGCTGCGACACCTGGAACTCCTTCTGCAGGAACTCCGTCGCCGCCCGCTGCTGCGAACCGGTCACCACTTTTTTTGGGCGACCTCGCGCATCACCTCGGCGAGGAGTTGCTTGAGCCGCTCCTCCTCCATCGTCAACTCGCGGAGACGCACCGTCGTGTCGTCGGACGCGTCGGCCTTGCGGCGACGCCACCGGTAGTAACTCTGCTCCGTGATCCCGTGACGCCGGCAATTGTCGGCCACCGTGAGGCCTTTGGTCACGTCGCGCGTCACGGCCTTCAGGTCCGCCTGGATGTGCGCTGCTCTCCGTCGCTTCGCCATGACTTCCCTTTCCATGGGAAGCCGCGATCCTAGCCGACGACTGCCATTTCCGCTGGACCACTTTTCGGGGACTGTCTGAGGGCAGAACCGAAGCAGGACGATGGCCCGCCTACGACGACTTGATGTGAGGCTAGCAGGACGCGGTGAAGTGGCCTGCATCCCACGTCCCCGGCTCGGCTTCCCCGCGAACTCCTTTCCCGCTACACTCGCGACTCAAGATGAGGGCGCGGAATGGATGCCGAGCGAATCGTGCTGGTTCACGACTGGTTGACGGGAATGCGCGGCGGGGAGAAGTGCCTCGAACCGCTGGCCCGCCGCTGGCCTCAAGCGCGGCTGCTCACGCTGCTGCACAAGCGCGGCAGCGTGTCGCCGACCATCGAATCGCTCGCGATTCAGCCGAGCGTGTTGAACCGGCTTCCGCGCGTGGAGAAGTACTACCGGTTTTTGTTGCCGGCGATGCCATTCGCGGCTGGCTGGAAGGTTCGAGACGCCGATCTGCTCGTGAGTTTGAGCCACTGCATTGCGAAATCGGCCCGGCCACCGGAAGGCGTGCCTCACGTCTGCTATTGCTTCACACCGATGCGCTACGCCTGGCACATGAAGGACTCGTACTTCCGCAAGACGGGCCTCACGAGCCGCCTGAAGGCCGCCGCGATCGGCAAGTTGCTGGAGAGCATTCGCGAGTGGGATCGCCGTACGGCCAGCCGCGTGACGCACTTCATCGCGATCAGCCGCACCGTGCAGGAACGCATCCGCGAGTGCTACGGCCGCGAGAGCGACATCATCTATCCGCCGGTGGACACGGAGTTCTACACGCCGGCCGCAGTGCCGCGAGAAGACTTCTACCTCGTGGTGTCCGCCCTCGCTCCGTATAAGCGCTTCGACCTCGCCATCGACGCATGTGCGAAGCTCGGGAAGAAGCTCATCGTGATCGGCAGCGGGCAGGACGCCAAGAAGCTTCAGGCGAAAGCCAGCCCCGGCATCACTTTCCTCGGCTGGCAATCCGACGAAGCGATTCGCAACCACCTGCGCCGCGCGAAGGCACTCTTGTTTCCCGGTGAAGAAGACTTCGGAATCGTGCCGTTGGAAGCTCAGGCGTGCGGCTGCCCCGTGATCGCCTTCGGTCGCGGCGGCGCGACCGAGACCGTCCGCAATCTCGGCGACTCGATCGAACCCACCGGCGTCTTCTTCGACGAGCAAACGCCCGAAGCCGTGGTTGAAGCCATCGAACGATTCGAGCGAGAAGCGGATCGCTTCGATCCGCGTGCGGCGCGGAAGCAAGCGGTGCTGTTTCGGAAAGAGCGCTTCGACCTCGAACTGTTCTCTTATCTGGATCGGGTCATGAATCGCGAGCCGGACGCAACTCGCCGAGCGGCGCGATCGCCAGCGCAGTTGGTCCCGCCGCAGTGCAGACTCCAAAAATGCGAGGCTTCGCCCGCTGACCCTCCGTCGGGCGGAGGCGGTAAATTCAGTTGACAGGCACCGGTCTCCTCGCCATGATCATTCATCAGGCAAATCCTTGATTGCAAACGCCCGTCAGAAAAGGAGATCGATCCCCCACTCACTTCGGCACGGACGCCACGACTCCGCTCCATTCGGTTTCGCCCACCCGATCGCGTTCGCGCGAGGTACTGCCGATGGTCAAGAACTCATCGTTCGAGATACCCGGATCTGGTTCGCGCGAACCGACGGATCGCGACCGGCTCCTTGCCGATTCCAGCGACGTGCTACCCATCTCTTCGAAGGAATGGGGGAGTCGCATCACGAATACGTTCGAACACTCCGTCGGCCTCGGTCGCGCACTTCAATCGAGTTCCGAGGACGATCTCACAATCGATCTGGGAACTTCGGGCGACCTTGCCGAGACGCGAAACTCCACTCCATTCGAGGCTCGTGGCCCCGCGCGGTACCTCGTTGGCGGTGAGATCGGTCGCGGCGGCGTCGGCGCGGTCCACGAAGCGTGGGACCACCAACTCCAGCGGGAGGTCGCGATCAAGGTGCTGCTGTACGAGCATCGCGGGAAAGCGGAGGTCGTTCGCCGATTCATGGAAGAGGCTCGGATCACGAGCCGATTGCAGCATCCGGGGATCGTGCCGATTCACGAGATCGGCTTCTCGCCCGACGGGCAACCGTTCTTCGTGATGCGATTGGTCCGCGGCCGGACGCTCAAACAGATGCTCGGAGCTCGTCCGCGCGTGACCGAGGAATTGTCGGCGTTCTTGGGCATCCTCCTCCACGTCTGCCAGGCCATCGCGTACGCCCATCGGCAGGGAGTCATCCATCGCGATTTGAAGCCCGCGAACATCATGGTGGGGGCGTTCGGCGTGGTAAAGGTCATGGACTGGGGGTTGGCCAAGGTGCTGGGCGAACCCGAATTGGCCGACGTGATGACGGCGGCGCGAGACGCCGCCAAACTCATGCTGCGATGCCAGCACTGGCAACCGACGACCATCGATTCGGATCTCTCCGGAACTCGGCTCGGAACCGTCTTCGGCACCCCGGCCTACTTGCCGCCCGAGCAGGCCCGCGGCGAGATCGACCGCATCGACAAGCGTTCCGATGTGTTCGGACTCGGTGCCATCCTCTGCGAGATCGTCACCGGGCATCCGCCGTACACCGGATCGAATGCGATCGAGATTTACAAGAAGGCCACCGCTGCCGACACGACCGCTTCGATCGATCGATTGAATTCGTGCGCGGCTCCCCTGGACCTGATCTCGCTCGCGAAATGGTGCCTTTCCTCCGATCCCACGGATCGCCCCGAAGATGCAAAGGAGGTACTCGAAGTCATCGAGGCCCACATGAACTCCGACCAACGGCGCGCCGAACAGGATTTGATCCGCTTCTTCGAACTTTCGCTCGATCTCTTCTGCATCGCTTCGACGGAAGGATTCTTCCTTCGCGTGAACCAGAACTTCTCGCGGGTGCTCGGCTTCTCGGCCGAGGAATTGACCGCGCGACCGTTCCTGGATTTCGTGCATCCGGAGGATCGGGATCGAACGGAGGCCGTGTGTTCTTCGCTCGCTGCGGGCGGGACCTGCATTCAATTCTTGAACCGCTACCGGCACGCGGACGGCCACTACTTGTGGTTCGAGTGGAACGCCCAGGTCGTGGTCGGCGAACGGGCGATCTACGCCGTGGCGCGGGACGTAACGGAGCGGATCGCGAAGAGATGACTGCAAGCCGAAGGCCCAGGCTATTTGCCCCAGTCGTCCACGCCGATTCGCTCCAGTTCCTCGGCGGACGGGAAGTCTTCGACCGACCATCGAGGTGGATAGCACTCACGTTCCTGCATCCGATCGCCGACGACGGACGCCACCCGATCCCACTTCGCGAAGCGAGTCGCTTCCGTCTCGGGGTCGAAGAGCGCGATGTAGTCCGTTTTGGGGAGCCAAGTCGGAACGTCCTTCGACCAAGTCGTCCAACTTCGCACCTTGTCGTCGCGCTCGATTGCCGAGAACGTCGCCACGAACACGTCCGTCTCCGTTTGCTCGTTGCGCTTCTCCAATAGCACCTTCTGCTCGGCGTATTCGCCGTTCAGGAACTTCAACTCGAACAGGTGGAAGGCTTCGAAGTGTGGGTGATCGGCGGGCGGGAGCCAAGTCTCCCATTCGCCGTCGCGGAGGATCGCGGGGATGGGGCAGAGCGACCGCGCCTCGTGCGATTTTTTCTCGGCGAGGTCCGCCATGATGCCGAGCCCTTCGACGTCGTCCGAGCCGGTCATGAACAGCGTGTTGCGGGAGAGCGGCAAGGCAACCGGCAAGCCGTTGAAGTCGAGCCTCTGAACGCGATCCTTCATCAAGAGGCGGGTGGCGTCGTAGGAGTCTCCGGTCTCGATGATGTAAAGTTTGTCCCCCAGCGCCATCATGGGGCAGTCGCGCTCGGCGAGGTTCTGCATCGCGACTTCGAGGGCTTCGTAAAGCGTGATGCCCCACGTCTCGATTTGATCGTGCATCACGAATCGCATCGATGTGGGCAGGTCGTAGACGAGGCAAATCACGAGGTGATCGGTCAGCGGGAGGTGTGCCATTTCCAGCGGCGCGTTCCCCTTGATGAGCGCATCCAGCCGCATGTGTTCCAAGAAGGCACGCGGGCGAATCGAGGGCATGAGGTCGGGCCGAACATCCTCGAAATCTTCGGGGAGTTCCATGGGGTTGATCATCGCCACGGCGGTTCGCTTGAGCCAGGCCTTGCGATCGCCGGGCGGCAGAGTGCAGTACTCGATGTGGAGGTTGGCGAGATTCACGATGCGGGATTCCTTGCCGTTCTCGGCGTAGACGAGCCGGAACTCGGTCGAGTCGAAGGTCCACGGCCGAGTCTCCCCGGCGCGGCGAATCGCCTCCGCCACGATCCCGGCAAACTGCTCGGGTGTCGGCGGCTCCGTCGAACCGCCGAACAGAGACTTGAAGAAGCCCATGGTTTGCCTCCTCGGAACGGGGAATCACACCTTCAGCCATTTCACGCAAAACGCGATGGCGGCCTTGCGGTGTTCGGGCGTCACGGTGTGCCCGACCTTCACACCGATGTGAACCTCCAACTTTTCCTTGTCGCCGCTTTTGGCGAAGGCGTCTTCCGCGGCCTCGATTGCGATTCGCGCACCTTCGATGGGGCAGTTCGGGTCGAGGTCGCCATTCGAAATGAAGAGGGCTCGTCCCGCAAAGAGGCGAATCAGGTTCGGACAGTCGAAGTCGTCCAGGATGCCGGGGATGACCTTGCTCCAGAGTTCGCGGCAGACTTTTTGATTGACCATGGGCTCGCCGAGATCGCGGGCGGCGGCTTCGTGGGCGGCCTTGATCGTGTTCGCGCGGCCCTGCCACTTCTCGTTCTCCAGACTCCAGCGGAAGCTCTGCACGCCGATGAGCGGTGCGGCGACGGCCACGCGGTCATCCACCGACGCCGCGAGCCAGGTCTGGATGCCGCCCATACTGATGCCCATCATGCCGATGCGAGAGTGCTTCCTGGCTTCGAGCAGATCGACGAGCCGCCAGAGATCCCAGACAGTGTCGTAATAGAAGGGGTGTTCCATGGCCTTGGCGTCGGCCTGCCAGGCTTTGGCGATGGCCTCGACGTAGGCTTCGGAGCCCTTTTTGCCGCCGCTGCGGTCGCCGTGGTAACGGGCGTCGATGGCGATGCCGACGATGCCGTTCTTGGCGAACTCTTCGAGCCAGGAGATGACGCCGTCCTTGTTCCCGCCGGTGCCGTGGAGCACGATCATCGCCGGAAGGTGGTCGGACTTGCCCGTGGGGGAGACGGAGAGTACCGGCACGCGTTCGATGCTGCCGTCGGCCTTCTTCTCGCTGGCGAACGACCAGCGCGTGTAGGTGAGGCCATTCTTCTCGACGGCCTTCGCCTCGACTTTCACGTCGGCGGGAACCTTGGGCCGATCGAGCAGATTGAGGAAGAACTTTTTCGCTTCGGTTGGTGAAAGCGGCTTCCTGTCCTCCGCGTGTAGGACCGACAGGGGAATGAAGAAGGCGAGGAGGAAGCTGAGGCGAAGGAACATCGGGAGACCTCGTGGAGTCAAGGTTGCCAAGATTGCCAAGGTTGCCATCGATCCCACTTGGCAATCTTGACCGATCTTGGAGATGGGAGGACTCGGTTTGTGAGACACGCAATAAAACCCGGTTTCTGCTTTGGAAACCGGGTTTTTTAAAAGCGATTAGAAACCCGGTTTCCAAAGCAGAAACCGGGTTTCAAGGCTCCGGATTTGCAAAGTGAGTCCTGCACCCTGGACATGGACCACCTTGTGTACTTCCGAGCTGCCGGCTCGTTTTCAGTCTCTGAACGACTGCGGTTTCAACGCGTCCTTCTTGCGGCTTCGCGGCGTCATCGTGGCATTCGGTTTGTCGAGCGCCTCGCCGAACGCGATCAGGTTCAGGCGTTCCTGCACGCCCTTCGCGTAATCCTCCGAGAGTTCGCAGCCCAGATAGTGGCGGCCCAATTTCTTAGCCACGGCAATCGTGGTGCCGCTTCCCGCGAACGGATCGAGTACGACGTCCCCGGGATTCGTGGCCACGCGGATGATGCGTTCGAGTACGGCCTCCGGCATCTGGCACGGGTGGCCGGTGCGTTCCTTGAAGGTACCGCACACACGCGACTCGTACCAGGTGTCGGACCCGGGCAGGAAGTGTTGGTCGGTTTCCTGCGGGCGAAGCACCCAGGTATCGTCCGGGAGTTTACCGAGCGGGTTGGCTCGGCTATCGGCATAGGTCGTCATGCGGGCCGAGGGCACGCGGATGTCTTCGGGGTTGAACGTGAAGTTTCGCGGATGCTTCGTGTAGTAGAGGATGTGGGCGTGGCTGCGGTTGAACTTCTTCGTGCAGTTCACGCCGAACGTGTAGTGCCAGATGATCCAGTTGCGGAGGGTCAGGCCGAGGGCGTCGAGTCGGATTTTGTGCTCGGCCACGAATTCGTCGCCGATGGCGAGGAAGAAGGCACCCGTGGGGCTCAGCACGCGGTTAGCCGCGGCGAGCCACTGCTCGGTCCAGGCGAGGTAATCGGCAGCGGCCCGCTTGTCGTGGTACACATCGTACTCGTAGCCGATGTTGAAGGGCGGATCGGCGAAGACGAGGTCCACGGAACCAGCGGGAACCTTCTGAAGCTCGGTGAGGCAGTCGCCGACGAGAAGCTGGTTCCAATTCATGAGGTCGAGGCTCCGGGTGGCACCGTGCTTCCAGCCGGTGCAGAATGTTCTACCGCCTGGGGTGCGATTTGCCCCAGTAATCTGTGCGGATTGCGCGAGCTGGTACGCCGCGCCGGAGGAGGCTGGGAAATTGGGGTGGAAGGGACGGCCCAACTCGGTTAATTTCCCGACGCACGACGCCGATTTCATCGGCAAGCCACTCGAAGGCCCGGTATCGTGCGGTCCGAGGTTACGGATGATTCAGCACCTGACGGCGATCTGGAAGTTTCGCCACTTTCTGTTCGCGCTCGTCCGCCTCGACTTGCGGCTGCGCTATCGACGCTCCGTCCTGGGCATCGGATGGTCGTTGCTCAACCCGATCGCCATGACGGTCGTCTTCGCGGTCGTCTTCGGCAGCTTACTCGGCGGCGACGACATACCCCGTTACGTACCGCACTTACTCCTCGGCACCGCGGTCTGGACCTTCCTCCGCGAGTCGGCCATCGGCGGCTGCAAGTCGCTCATCGCCAACGAATCGTACATTCGCCAGAGCCCGCTGCCCTACGGCATCTATCCACTGCGAACCGTGTTCGGTCAGGCGATTCACTCCGCGATTGCGCTGGCCGTGGCGATCGGCGTCACCTTCGCGTATCGGCCCGACACGAACCTGCTGGGGCTGGCGTACATCGTGCCGGGGTTGATTCTCTCGTTCGTCACGGCCTGGGCGGCCGCGACCATCTTCGCCTTCATCAACGTCTACTTCCAGGATACCTCGCACCTCCTCGAGGTCGGTGCCCAGATCCTCTTCTTCATGAGTCCGATCATCTACTACTCTCAGAACCTCACGAATAAGGGGCTGTGGTGGATGCTCAACCTCAACCCCGTGCATCTGTTCTTGGAACTGATCCGTGCGCCGCTCGTGACGGGCGAACCGCCGACGGGTGAACTTTTGCTGATCGCCACGGGCTTCACGGCGATTGTGGTCGGCCTTGCCGCGGGCACCACGGCCTGGCTCCAGAAACGCGTCGTCTTCCATCTTTAAGATGTTCCGAGTTCCAAGTTCCAGGTTCCAAGTGAACGCTGGGGGGCTTGGAACTTGGAACTTGGAACTTGGAACTTTGAGAATGGCGAAGATCGACCTGGACGACGTGCATCTCACATTCAAGGTTCACCAGCAGAAGCGGGTGAGTTTGAAGGAGTACCTCGTGCGCGGGCTGTTCCGTAAGGGGAGCAGTGCGGTGGCCGTGCATGCGCTCGCGGGCTTGAATCTCAGGGTGCGCGACGGCGACCGCCTCGGCGTGATCGGCCACAACGGAGCCGGCAAAAGCACGCTGCTCAAGCTCATCGCCGGCATCTACCCTCCCACGGGCGGCACGCTCACGGTAAAAGGTTCCATTTGCTCCCTGTTCGATATTTCACTCGGCTTCGAATCCGAAGCCAGCGGCTGGGACAACATCACCTATCGCGCCTACCTTCAAGGCGAGAGCCCCGCGAGCCTCAAGGGTAAGATTCACGCCATCGCCGAGTTCACGGAGTTGGGCGACTTCCTGAACGTCCCCGTGCGGCACTACTCCGCCGGCATGCTCATGCGGCTGGCCTTCTCAATCGCCACGGCCATCGAGCCCGAGATTCTGCTGATCGACGAGGTTCTCGCCGTCGGGGACCTCGCCTTCCAGAACAAAGCCCAGGCCCGCATGAAGGAACTCATGTCCACGGCTCGGGTGATGGTGCTGGTGGCTCACGACCTCGGAACCATTTTGAACATGTGCAATCGCGTGGTCTGGATGGAACACGGCGTGGCACGCATGGAAGGCCCCGCGCAAGAAGTGGTGGATGCGTACATCGAGAGCGTGAACGGCCGCTCGGAGCCGCACGTCGGCGCGATTGCCGCCGCCGCGTGAACGAACATGGACGACGAACTCTTCTCGATTCTGATCGTCAACTTCAACGGGTCGCGGCACCTCGGCCCCTGCCTCTCCGCGCTCGCGGAGCAGACCTTCCCCCGGCATCGCTTCGAGGTCGTACTCGTGGACAACGCGAGCCACGATGACTCGCTTGCTTTGGTGCGTCGCGACTTCCCCTGGGTTCGCGTCGTGAAGAACAAATCGAACGAAGGGTTCGCCGGTGGGAACAACGCGGGGTTGCCTCACGTTCGCGGCCGCTACCTCGTGCTGCTGAACAACGACACGATTCCCGACCCGCACTGGCTGGAAGAACTCGCGGCCGAGGCGAAGCCCGGCGTCGCCGTCGCCTCGAAGCTCGTCTTCGCCCACGATCCTGGCCTCGTGAACAGCGCCGGGTTGCAGTTGTTGCGCGATGGCCGCGGTGCCGATCGCGGCTTCCGCCACCGAGACCGTGGGCAGTTTGAAACGCCCTGCGCCGTGTTCGCCGGATGCGGTGCCGCCATCTGCCTCGACCGCAAGACGCTCGATGGCCGGCTCTTCGACCCGCGCTACTTCATGTACTACGAAGACCTCGATGCCTTTTGGCGCGGTCAACTCGCGGGACGGCCCACGGTCTATGCCCCGCGTTCGCTGGTGCGGCACGTTCACGGCGGCTCGGCGGGCGAAGAGTCGGCACTCTTCCGCTTCCACGTCGAACGCAACCGGGCCATCACGAGCCTCAGAAATGCCGACGCATTCCTGGCAATCTGGAACGCGATGGGCCTGGCCGCACGCACGGCACGATCTGGGTTGAAGTGGCTGATCGGCCGCGAACGAGGAGTCATGTTCTGGGCCACGGCACGGGCCCTCGTTTCGTTCCTGGTGTTGGCTCCGCGCGTGCTCGTCGAGCGGTACGAGACGCGCTCGCGCCTGGGGGCACCATGCGCGTAATCTTCAACGGCGTCTCGGCCATCAAGCCGAAGACCGGCGTCGGCCACACCACCGTCTACCTCCATCGCGCACTCACCGAACGCAGCCCGGACGATTCCTTCTGGCTCTATCCGGGTGAAGCGGTCGCGTCGGTCGGGAAGCGAATCCTTCAACGGCCCAAAACGTCGACTTCCGCGAAGCTAGCGCAACCGTCGCGTTGGAAGCCGCGACTCACAGAACTCGCGAAGGCCACGTACCGCGCGCACTTTCAACTGGCCGCGCGATGGGGCAACTTCGACCTCTACCACGAACCCAACTTCGTCCCGATTCGCACGCACCTGCCCACCGTCGTCACGGTTCACGATCTCTCCGTGCTGCTGCATCCGGAGTGGCACCCGGCGGATCGCGTGGCGTTTCACGAGAAGCACTTTAGCAAGGGAATCGAATCCGCGGATCACGCCGTCGTGGTGTCCGAGGCGGTGCGCCAGGAAATGATTCGCGTGATGGGGATGGCTCCAGACCGCGTGACCACGATCTACAACGGTATCGGCGAGCAGTACCGACCCGGCGCGAAGCCGCTTGCGACACTGCCGCCTCGCTACCTGCTCACGGTCGGCACCATCGAGCCGCGGAAGAATCTCTGCACGGTGCTGCGCGCTTTCTGCGATTTGCCGGCGAAGGAACGTGCGGAGTGTCCCTTGGTTCTCGCCGGCGGGTGGGGTTGGAAGTCCGGACCGGAGCGAGAACTGTTTGAAAGGGAAGCGAAGCCGCGCGGTGCGATTCACCTCGGGTACGTGGCCGACCAAGACCTGCCCGCGCTCTACTCGAACGCGACGGCACTCTTGTATCCGTCCTTCTACGAAGGCTTCGGCTTGCCGCCGATCGAGATGCTGGCTTGCGGCGGGAGCGTGATTGCCTCCACGGCCACCGCCGTCCGCGAAGTCGTCGGTCGCCATGCGATGCTCCTCGACCCTCTCGATCTCGCCGGCTGGCGCGACGCGATGCTTCGCGCGATCCGCGAACCCGATTCGCTCGACGCCTACCGTGCGGGTGGAGTTCAACACGCTCGCCAGTTCACGTGGTCCCGCGCCGCAGACCGCACCCTCGGCGTCTATCGCCGCGTGCTCGGATTGGAATCGCCACTTCTGCTTCAAACGCTTCGCGCGGCATAGAATCGAACGGAAGTAGATCGACCGCGATATTCTGGGTAGCACCGGCTGGAAGCACGGTGCCACCCGGAAAAGATCCTTCGATAGCCAGGGGCAATGTCATGCGCGCAATGAGTAGCTTGATTCTGGGGTGCGTCTTGGCCGCGATGGCCGGCACGGCGAGTGCCGCCGATCCCGTCAAACACCGCATCATGTTCGCCGAGTACGGACAGGGTCCGAACCGGCTCGTAGAACTAGACGCCGACGGCAAAGTGACCTGGGAGCACAAGTTCCCGAGCATCGCGGTCCTCTTCCAGGTCTTGCCCGATGGCCACGTACTCTATGGGTACGGCGGCAAGCCGACCGGCGTCCGCGAAATCGACCGCAAGCAAAAAGTGGTCTGGGATTACGAGAGCAAGTGCCCGCAGGTCCTCGGTTGCAGCCGGCTGGCGAATGGCCACACGCTCGTCGCGGAGCAGGGGCCGTGCCAGGTCCTCGAAGTCGACCGCGACGGCAAGGTGGTTCGAACCACGCCGCTGACCACGACCGAGAAGGGCTACCACCTCCAGGTTCGCAACGTTCACAAACTCGCGAACGGGAACATCCTGGCCGCACACGAGGGCGACGGCGCGATCCGAGAAGTGGATGTGAGCGGGAAGCTGGTCTGGGAATTCGCGAAGGTCGAGAACACCGGCGAGGCTATCCGCTTGCCGAATGGGAACACGCTCATTGCCGGGGCGACTCAGAAGCGGCTCATCGAGGTGACGCCGAAGGGCGAGATCGTCTGGGAGTTCGGCACCAAGGACTCTCCCGAGTTGAACCTGACCTGGGTCTCCAGCCTTCAGGTACTCAAGAATGGAAACTACGTGGTGGGCAACTTCCTCCGAGGTCAGGAAGGGAAAGGCGTTCACGCATTTGAAGTGACGAAGGAGAAAAAGGTGGTCTGGACCTTTGCCGATCACAAGCTCGCAAAGTCGATCACCACGGTTCGCGTCCTCGACGACGAGTGAAACCCGGTTTCTGCTTTGGAAACCGGGTTTCACTCCGCGTTCTGAGAAACCCGGTTTCCAAAGCAGAAACCGGGTTTCGAGCTTTTTCCGGGCGAGCCGAGCCCCGTCAGGGGCCGGGTTGTTTGAAGCCCCCCGGGTCCCGTCACGGTCTGCCGACAACCACGCCTTTCTTGCGGAGTGCGTCTTCCAGCTTCGCACGGTCGGTCTTGGCCGGATCGATCAGCGCCGTCACGCGGCCCTCCTTGAAGCTAGCGGCCGCCTGCTACACCCCGTCGATTCCCGAG
The DNA here is from genome assembly GCA_043733485.1 of Gemmataceae bacterium. Classification (GTDB taxonomy): domain Bacteria; phylum Planctomycetota; class Planctomycetia; order Gemmatales; family Gemmataceae; genus Urbifossiella. The sequence continues at coordinate 6,825 of JAYTGN010000310.1, read as the reverse complement.
ATTGCTTCGTACGCCGCGAGGCAGCAGCCCTTGCAATCGAGGCCAGCAGCAACAATCGCGATCGTTTGAAGTTTGTCTCGCGGCACGGTTCGCTTCGGCTTCACGCCAAAAGTATGGTGCGAGGCCTGGCTCAAAATCGCGATCACCCAAATGTACGACGTCAGTTATGACGTGCTCACTACCAATCACCCCAAAATCTCTTTGATCGCATCGCCGTGGTCCACGTCGAGGCGCTTGCGACCGGGGATCTCCAGCTTGCGCGAATCGAGGCCCAACTGGTGCATGATCGTCGCGTGAATGTCCGTCACGTAATGGCGGTTCTCGACGGCGTGGAAGCCGATCTCGTCGGTCTTGCCGTGGACGATTCCGCCCTTGATGCCGCCGCCGGCCAGCCACGTCGTGAAGCCGAAAATGTGGTGATCGCGGCCATCGCTCCCCTGTGTGCCGGGCGTGCGGCCGAACTCCGTCGCGAACACCACGAGCGTGTCCTTCAACAAGCCCGTGCGCTTCAGATCCTTGAGCAAGCCGCCGATCGGCTTGTCGATCGCCAGGCAGTTTTTGGAATGGTTGGCCTTTAATCCACCGTGTGCATCCCAGACCCCCGCACCGCCAGCACCGTGTTGAATCTGGATGAAGCGCACTCCGCGTTCGACCAGCCGCCGGGCACCGAGCAGTTGCATGCCGAACTCTCGCGTTTCCGGCCGGTCGATGCCGTACAGGTTCTTCGTCTCCTCGGTTTCCTTCGAGAATTCGAGCACTTCGGGGAGCGACTTCTGCATGCGGAACGCGAGTTCGTAGCTCTTGATGCGGGCATCCAGGGCCGCGTCGTTGGGGTACTCGGCCGCTTTGAGTTTGTTCAACTTCCCGGAGAGTTCGAAGCCGGCCTTCTGTTCGGCGGCGGTGATCGGCAGTTCGGGCTTCCCATAATCGAGCGGATTGGCAGGGTCGACGCGCAGCGGCACCGCGTCGTGCGCCGGGCCGAGATAGTGGCCGTCCTTGATGTTCCAGTATTCGCGCTTGCCCATGCTGATGAACTGCGGCAGGTTCTCGTTCAAGCTGCCGAGCCCGTAGTGAACCCAGGCCCCGAGGGTGGGGTATTCGCCGTCCAACATGTGGCGACCGGTGTGGAACTGCGTCTGGGCTCCGTGGTTGTCGTCGGTGGTGAAGGTGGAGCGAACCACGGCGATGTCGTCGATGCATTCGCCGGTGTGCGGCAGCCAGTCGGAAACCTCAATGCCGCTCTTGCCGTACTTCTTGAACCCGACCTGCAACGGCAGCAATTTGTTGCGCTGCTGGCCGTTCGCATCGTTGACCACGACGACCCGCGCGAGCTTGAGCTTCTCCGGGTTCTGGGCGTCCTTGTACGGCGTCTCGAGGATCGTCTTCCCGGCGTACTTCGTGAGTTCCGGCTTCGGGTCGAACGTCTCCATGTGCGAGACGCCGCCGTTCATGAACAGCCAGATGACGGACTTGGCCTTTGGGGCGAAGTGCGGCTTGCCATCCCATTTAGCCCCCGGCTTGCCTGGGGCATCGGCGTACCCATCGCGCTGCAGCATGGCCGCCAGCGCCAGCCCCGAGAAGCCGTTCGCGAGAAAAGATCGGCGATCGTTCATGGTTCAAATCTCCGCGAGGCGTTCCTTCGAGTCCCCGAACGAATCCAGCTTCACGCCGCACTTGTCCATGAGCGACAGGTACAGGCTGCACATCTTGCGGTTCGGCTTGCCCGTAAAATCGAGTACGCGGCCCGACTTGATCTGACCGCCGCCCTTCCCCACCAACACCACCGGTAACTGATCGTTGTTGTGGTTCCCCGTCATCATGCTCGAACAGAACAGAATCATGCTGTTGTCCAGGAGCGTGCGTTCGCCTTCCTGCACGGCGTCGAGCTTCTCGGCGATGTACCCGAGTTGCTGCGTGAAGAACTGGTTCACCTTCAACCAGTCTTCGCCGTCGGTATGCGAGAGCAGATGGTGAATCATGTAATCGATTCCGCCCTTCCCTCCCTCGGCCGTCAGGTTCGGAAATCGCAGCGACGAGTGATCGTTGTTCAACTTCAAGGTGCAGACGCGGGTTGTATCGGTGCGGAAGGCGAGCACGAGAATATCGCACATGAGGCGCATGTGCTGGTCGATGTCCTGCGGGATGCCGTCCTTCGGCCTCGGCTGATCGGGCTTCTCCAGGGTCGGCCGCCAGCCTTGCAACCGACCCGCCTTGCCCGCCGAGGCGATGCGGTCTTCCACTTCGCGCACGCTGGAGAGGTACTCGTCGAGCCGCCGCTTGTCCGAGGTGCTGACCTTGTTCTTGTAGCCCTTGGCGTCTTCGAGTACGGCATCGAGCACGCTCTTGTCCGCCTTGCCGACTTCGTCGCGGAAGAGTCGGTCGAAGGCGAGGGCCGGGTAGAGTTCGAGCGGCGTCGGCGTACTGGCGGAACTCCACGAGATGTGCGAACTGTAGACCATCGAGTAATTCTTGTGAATGGCCGCGATCGAGGGCTCCGTGCCGAGTACGAGGCTCGGCACCTTCGTCAGGCCCTTCGTCTTCTCGGCAATCACCTGATCGCAACTGATGCCGGACTTGATCTCGCCGGCGGGGGCGAGGTGGGCTCCGGTGAGGAGGTTGCCAGTCTGACAACTATGGATGCCGCCGATGAGGGCTTCCTGGTTGTAGAGCCCGCGGAGGAAGGTGAGCTTTTCGCGAACGGGTTTGAGCGGTTCGAGAACGCGGCCGAGTTCCATCTTGGCGCCTTCGCCCTTGGCCCACCATTCCTTGCTGTGGTAGCCGTTCCCGGAGAAGAGGCAGGCGAACCGCACCGGCGGCTCGGACGACGTATTCTTGCCCTTCTCGTCGCCCCAAACGGGCACCGATTCGAGCCACGGCATCGCCATGGAGACGCCGACGCCTCGGAGGAACTTGCGACGCGACAGGGGTTGAATGGGGTTGAGCATTGGCAGGCTCCTGGAAAGGTTGAGGTGAGTATAGCCGATGCTTCCGTGGTGGGTAAGTGCTGGCGCTCGGCGTGCGATCGTCAAAACTGTTTGGAACCCGCGGCAAAAATCTTGTTGCAACTCGGTTTGGCGTGTGGGATCATCCTCAAATCGAGCGAAATGTAACTCATCATTCATTTCCTTGGCTCGGTGTCCATTCTTTCCCCTCTCCTGGAGAATGCGATGTCTACTCGTTCTCGTTCCGGGTTCACCTTGATCGAGTTGTTGGTGGTAATCGCCATCATCGCGATCCTCATCGGCCTGCTCCTGCCCGCGGTCCAGAAGGTGCGCGAGGCTGCCGCGCGTGCCAAGTGTGCGAACAACCTCAAGCAGATTGGCCTCGGGTTCCACAACTACGAGAGCGCGAATCAGAATTGGATGGAGGCGTATACGTTGGTCACCTCGCCGGCGTTGAATGTACACGGCTGGGGCGTGAAGCTGCTGCCGTACCTCGAACAAGATGCCCTGTATCGCCAGTACAACCTCAGCCAGATCTTCCTGACCCCATCGAACCAGGGCGTCATCTCCCAACCGTTGAGCGCCTTCCGCTGTCCATCGACGCCGGAATTGGGCGCCACGTACACGACGAGGGCACCGGCGAACGCCCTCTTCCCGGGTTCTCCCGCGATCAGTTGGACCGCGGCTCGCAGCGATTACAGCGTGATCGGCGGCATCCGTTACTACGACATTCACACGGGGCTACCTGGCGGCGGCGAACGCCACGGAGCACTGCGACCGAACCAGACCACCAAGGTGTCCGCCCATATCCTCGATGGCACGTCGAACACGTATCTCGTTTGTGAAATCGCCGGCCGCCCCGCTCTCTTCCGGCAAGGTAAGATGATCGCACCGGACGCCGGACTGCTCTGTTACGGCAGCGGCTGGGGCGATCCGCTCAACGCGGAAAACTGGTTCCAGGGTTCGTCGTTCGACGGTGCGAGCTTTCCCGGCACGTGCCTGATCAACTGCACGAATGCGACCGGTGGCGGAATGTACAGCTTCCACTCGACGGGTGCGAACGTCGCATTGTGCGATGGGTCGGTCCGGTTCGTCACGCAAGGCACTTCGGGCCGCGTGATCGCCTTCATGATCACGCGGCAGAAGGGGGAGGTTGTACCGGAATGAAAACGCTCAACACGCGCACGACATCTCCGATTGCGGTCTCCGCGTTCGTCGCGGCGGCGATGCTGGCAATTCCCGGCTGCGGCGATGGCCGATTGAGCTGCCAGCCCGTCCGCGGCGAATTGTTCATCAACGGCCAGCCCGCGCATGGGGCCAAGGTCTACTTCTTTCCCGTGGATGCACCGAAAGACCAGCGCGCCAACTGCCCGATCGGGCAAGTGGATGAAGCGGGCCAATTCGCGCTCACCACATACATCGAAGGCGATGGCGCCCCGACCGGGGAGTACATCGTCTGCTTCGAGTGGCCGAACAAGCACGCTTTGAAAGGCACTTTCGAGGGGAGCGACCGGCTCGAAGGCAAGTTCTATAGCAAGGCCGAATCGACCCACCGCGTCACCGTGAACGCGGGAGTGAACGAGCCGCCCCGGTTCAATCTGACGTCTACGAGTACCAAGCCCAAACGGGACAAGGATGCCGGCCCGTTGGGTGGAAACTAGCCTCGACCAGTTGCTGCTCTATTGCTCATTTCTGGTCATCGCCCGTCGTCGCCCCAGACCGGCACGAATTCGAGCCACGGCATCGCCATGGAGACGCCGACGCCTCGGAGGAACTTGCGACGCGTGAGAGGCTGGAGGGGGACCATTGGCAGGCTCCAAGTTTGTCAAAGAAGATCGAAGGCGCTCAAGATTCCGACGAGCTCAAAGTGCTTCTCGTCTCGAAGAACCAGAGCAGGCATGTTCGACACCGATTCCAATGCCTTATCTAGCGTATCACGCTCCAAGAGATATGGTGGCCTCTGAAGCGCAAGATCCGACTCGCCAACTTGCACCGCAAGTCGGCACCTGCGATCGCTCCCCGAGACCCCACGCAGATATTTCGCAACAGAAATGTCCGAGATAAGCTTCCAACCGTCCGAAACACGCAAGGGAAGGAAGGAAAACGAGTTTGCAAGCATTCGCTGCCGAATAAAACTTATCGGCTCCCAAGCTTGCCCGCAAATTGGATCTCGGATCATATAATCGGCAACAACTTCGGGGTCGTTGATTTCTTTCATTCGAAGAGCATCCTCCAACACCAGTGCTATTTGTACGGCATGGGTAGTTAGGTGACGGGCGAAAGCTCCGATGTGAAGCGCATCATTGCGTGCGTTTTTAACAAGATCGTACAACAGCGGGAATGGAGTGGTATAAGCGCGGTCGCCGCCCGAAAGCGGTGAATTATTCGCTAAATCGACAATTACAGTCTTGTAATCTCCGAGGCTGCTACCATTTGGATGAAGATAACTCCCGATACGTTCGATGGAATGGATGATCTCTTCAAAAGCTTCGGAATCTCCTAATGCGGCTTGACGCGCAGATTGAAGTTGAATACGGAATGCTCTCGCATTCGCTGGATCCATCGAGCGGATTCTTTGCCTCTGCCTTCCCATTAGAAATCTCACTGGAGACGTATGCAGATTCTTGCTCCTACCGATGAACCTTTATTGGCCGGTAGCGTCTGATTGCGGTTTGCTGACCTGCATGCCCAAGCAGGAACTTCCCATCTACCACCGCGTAAAGCACGCGACATGCGATCTTCGTACTTATTCTCACACCACTCCTCCACATTCCCGTGCATATCGCACAATCCCCATGGGTGAGGACTATCCTTTGCATAGCTTCCGACAGCGATTGTTCGCTCCAGGTTTGGACCCGGCTTCGCGTTTATTCCCCATGGTTCGGTGCCCTTGCAATTACCCTGAGTTCCGTTCAGAGCTGTACCGAAGTAAAAAGGGAAACCGATCCCTTTACCGCCTCGACAGGCGTACTCCCACTCATTTTCGTGTGGCAGGGCAAATTTAACCTTAGAACCAACTGCTTTCTCAATTGCAGCAGGATTATCATTCAACTTCTTGAGAAAGTCTTGGCAGTCATTCCATGAAATATTCTCAACAGGAAATCGCGAAGTATCGAAACCTTTTGCTTTGTTAGCATCCTTCCCATTGAACATACTTGGATTGGAACCCATCACTGCGGACCATTCCGATTGGGTTATCTCGTATTTGCCCATCCAGAAACCAGAAGTAGTATAAGTGCCACGGGTAGTCATATTCTCATCGTCGATCCATCCCGGACGTTTGCCTCCAGGCAAAGTGCTGACGAGGAAGGCTTGTTCGGCTGGCGTAGAGCCCAGTTGCAACTTGCCGGGAGGAATCCAGCAGAAGGCAATTTTCACACCTGGCACCACTTCCCACTCGGATTCTTGTCCCGGCTTTGGCAAAGATGAAAGCGGTGGCTTATCCTTGAGTCGACCCGTCCGAAAGGCAAGCGCCTCCTTGCGGACCTCTTCCGCCCGATCAGTATCTAATTGCTTTGTGAGTTCCTTCACGGCCTTGTCATACGATTCTGTCATTTTCTGCCGAGAAGCCTTTGTCACTTCTTGATATTCTGACCATGCCGTTTTCATCAGTTTCGATTTGGGTTCGGCGGCATCGGATTCAAACGACTTCCTGTCTGCTTTCAGTTCGAGGACACCGTCTAAATTGCCGGTATCAGCTACGGCCTTAACGCGTTCGTCGAACTTCGCCTTCAGAGTGGCAGAAGCCTTGTCGAGATTGCTCCGATACTCCTCTTTTGCCTTATCTAAATAGCTCCTCACCCGATCGACAGTGAGGTTGGTCTGGAAACGAAAATAGACTTGGCACAAGGTAGTCGTTGCACGAGCGACCCGCCTTGGAGGC
>JAYTGN010000309.1:0-23923 GCA_043733485.1 Gemmataceae bacterium | reverse complement strand
CGAGCACTGGTGTCGCACGGTGGGCCTCGCAAAGCCTCGACCCACCCTACGGTGCAGCCGAACCGTTCCCCAATTTGCGGGGACCTGTACTTAGCCTCAGAAGCATCCCTGGGCGACATGAACGTGAGGTGGCTCGCCGGCATCCGCGGAGTAAAAAAAGAATCGATGCGGGCCGACTCGCAGGATCGCGGGCATCCCGACATTCTAGGTGCGCAGGAGAGTGACGCCTCGGAAGAGCGACTCCGACGTTCGTGAAATGGACGAACTGCCGGCCCGGGGACTTATTGTCTCAAGTTGGGAGTCCATGAGAGCGGTTCGGCGTGCCTTGCTCAGTTGCGACCCAAGACGATATCGTGAAGCTCTTGCAGCGAGTCATTGCCGAAGCCCGAGTTATTCAGCCCCTGAATGTTCCACATGCCTCTGGTACTGATCCGCTTGTCGGGGTGGAAGCGGCCGAGCCAGCTTGCTGAGGGCCGGCAAAGCCGACAGTGCGACACGGTCCCGATCAGCTTGGCCTCGACTTCCGATCTCCTTGACAGATCGTTCAGAGGGAACGCCACGAACCAGAATGATGTCTGGATGTACTGGGTGACAGCAGCCTCGACCTCCGCCTGCTTGGCGAAATCCACACCGGATGCGTGCTGCTCACGATTCGCTCTCGATGTCAGGTCGAGTTCCCAGCTGCTCAAGAACGGATCGCTATCTCTGCGGAGGATAGCCCGACCCAAGTGCTTCCGGAAGATGCTGCGGTCTTTGTTCTCGGTGATGAAGTGCTCGACCAATCGCTTGCAAAGGTTTTCGCCGCCAGTGTGTGTGCCTATCCTTACGATCCGCTGGCCATCATGACCCTCCTCGCCAGATTCAAACAGCACGTAGATTCCGTTGGTCGGGATCTTCGCCGCGTCGAATGGGAAGCGGTGGGTGGGCAATGTAGAACAAACCCGGTGGAGTGACTCGCACGCGGAGTGCATGGGGGATTACCTCCGGTATCTTCGACCGACGAGCGTGGAATGCGATCCGGTGGCCGAACGCCTCTGCTCAGGTGCGGCCACCCCGCCCGGCGGGAGGCCGTCACGCTCAGCGGGATGCCAAGCACAATACGTGACCCGGAACCAGCGCCGACATCGCCTTGAGCCGCTCATAACCTCGCTTGTGCGACCGCTACTGCAACGCTCGGGCGGCTGACAATTTCTCGGACGCGACCCGCCACATCAATTGCATTGCCGCCTCGGCCTCCGATGCCTTCCCGGTCACATTCAGTTTGTACCGTGTGATAATGTCACCGTGCGGGAACCCTCTCAGGCCTAAGGGGGAGTATCGAATGTGGTGACCCCATACCATCCCCGCATCGCGGTACGCGTCCATCGCGTCGGATAAGTTGGTAAGCAATTCAGCGGCCGGCAAGATTCGGGCCGCATCGTTCAATTCTGCCTTCCCATCGATGACCAGCTCACTATACCGCTGATAGTTCACTCCGACTTGCACGGCAGCCTCAACCCGTCCGAGTGCCTTGATCGCGGCGGATGCCGCTGCACTTTGCTTCTCCATTAGCGATGTGAGTGGCTCAGATTTACCTGTTGACTTAGCTTCACTGGCGGTGTCGCCGGGTTTGTTACTACCACTTTCAGTCAAAAGGTTTTCGCTCGGCTTGCTGCTGGTAGCCAAGCCACTAAGCTTGCTTTCCGCGGGTATATCGGCGGGCTTGCTACAACCCGTTGCCAATACCGCAAAAGCAATCACGAGCCGAAAATGGTTCATGGGCTGCACTCTTGAGTACTTCTGCCGCCGAACTTGTACTTAGCCTGACACGTGCTGCGCGTTGGGACTGACCGGTCGGTCAGGCTAACGCGCACACCTGTCACACCATTGCGCAGATTACACGCACGCCGCACCGGCTGCAACTCATTTCTGATTCCCGTGTTGCAAGCCCCCGTCGATCGAACGTCGATTTCCCATTCACCGTCCCGGTCAGCCTAGCGCGCGAGGCGGTCGAGCGGGCTGGTCACGCCGGCCGGACCGCGATTCCGCAATCTTCATCCCAAACAAAATTCGGATCGTAGGCTTCCCACGGCGACTCATTTCCCGTCGCATCGCCCAGCACATCCGTTCCCCCAATCCGAGGTCAGTCATGACAGACACGTTTTCCGTGCGCGAAGCGCGCTCGAACCCCGCCGTTGTCCGCGAGGTCGTGGAGCATTGCCGGGCTCGACTGCGCTCGCCGGACGCCACCACCCAACTGCGAGCGGCCAAGTCTCTGCTCGCCCTGAGCGTAATCCGATCTGAAGAGTCGACCGGAACGATCGGGAATAGGACCCTCTCCCCGCTGGCCCACAAAGCTGGGGGAGAGGTGTCGGTAGCCGTCTTGTCTTTTTGAGTACTTCGAGAGGCACGCCCTCTTCACACCATCTACGCACGCGCGCCCTTCCGGAGTGCGAGCGAAGTTCTACACTAAACAAATGGTTGGCGGCTGCTCCATCCGGCAAGGCTGCCTCGCGTTCCCGCGCGGTTCACGTAACTCTCAAGAAGCGATCCGGAAGTATGATCCGCAACGACATCCGCAACGTGGCCGTCATCGCCCACGTCGACCACGGCAAAACCACGCTCGTCGATCAGATGCTGCGCCAGTCCGGCCTGTTCCGCTCCGAGGAACTCGACAAACTCGTCGGCGGGCAGCACGGCCTCATCATGGATTCCAACGATCAGGAACGCGAGCGCGGCATCACCATTCTCGCCAAGAACTGCGGCATCCGCATCGGCGACGTGAAGGTGAACCTCATCGACACGCCGGGCCACGCCGACTTCGGCGGCGAAGTCGAGCGCATTTTGAAGATGGCGGACGGCGCGTTCTTGCTCGTCGATGCCGCCGAAGGCCCGCTGCCGCAGACGCGATTCGTGCTGCGCAAAGCCTTCGCCGCCGGCATCAAGCCGATCGTCATCATAAACAAGATCGACCGCCCGGACGCCCGCATCGGCGAGGTGCTTTCGCTCGTCTTCGATCTGTTCATCGAACTTGGCGCGACCGACGAGCAGGCGAACTTCCCCATCATCTACGCCAGTGGCCGGGCCGGAATCGCGACCACCGATCTGGCCGTGGAACCGAAGGATCTGAACCCGCTCTTCGACGCGATTCTGAATAGCGTGCCACCGCCCTATGTGGACGAAACGCAACCGCTCGCCATGCAGGTGATGGCGCTCTCGTACAGCGAGTTCGTCGGCAAGATCGTCGTGGGCCGCGTCTTCTCCGGCAAGATTCGCAAGAACCAAAAGGTCTCCGTCGTTCGCCAGGCGGATGGTTCCTCGTTCACGGACACCGTGGTCCAGGTGCTCGAATTCGATCGACTCGCGCGCAAGGAAGTCGAAGAGATCAGCGCCGGCGACATCTGCTGCATCGTCGGCTTGGACGATGCCGAGATCGGCGACACCATCTGCGAGCTGGATCGACCCCGCGCGCTGCCACCGCTCACGATCGACGAGCCGACGCTCGACATGATCTTCCGCGTGAACGATTCGCCGTTCGCCGGTCAGGATGGCAAGCCGCTCACGAGCCGCGAGTTGAAGGAACGCCTCGACCGGGAACTTCACCACAACGTGGCACTGCGAGTCGCGCCGGGAACCCGAGAAAGCGATTTCATCGTCAGCGGTCGCGGGTTGTTGCACCTCGGCGTGCTGATTGAAACGATGCGCCGCGAAGGCTCGGAACTGGCCGTCGGCAAGCCGCGCGTGATCATGAAAGAAATCGACGGCGTGAAGAGCGAGCCGTTCGAGGATCTCGTGGTCGAGGTGACCAGCGAACACGCCAACTCCGTGATGCGGCTTTGCCTCGAACGCCAGGGCGAGTGCCAGAGCATGGAGGCCCACGGGAAGACCTCGCACCTCGGCTTCCACATTCCGGCCAAAGGCTTGATCGGCCTCCGTACCCGCATGCTGACGGCGACCCAGGGCACCGCGATCATGCACCATAACTTCCTCGAGTATCGGCCGCTCAAGGCCGGCGTGCTGAGCCGGGCCAACGGGGTCCTCATCAGCAGCGAAACCGCGAAGGCCACCGGCTACGCCATCGAGGCACTCCAGGATCGCGGCCTCTTCTTCGTCGGGCCCATGGAAGCCGTCTACGAAGGACAGATCGTCGGCGAGAACTCGCGCGACAACGACCTCACGATCAACGTGACCCGCGAGAAGAAGTTGACCAACATGCGAAGTTCGGGCGCGGACAAGACCGTGCCGCTCAAGCCGCCGGTGGATTTCTCGCTGGAGTCGGCGCTGGAGTACATCGACGACGACGAACTCGTCGAAGTGACGCCCACTTCGATCCGCATGCGCAAGCTTTGGCTGAGGGAAGGCGATCGCAAGAAGTACGAGCGGAAGGGCGGTTGAGGATCCGTGGCCAAGCCTTTTGACGCGACTCTGAATTCGCTGATCGACGCCCGTCCCGAGGATTGGGTGTCTTTTCTTGCGCCGCGATTGGGGCTGACTCCCGGCCCCGCGGAGGTACTCGACACCGATCTCTCAGCGACAGTTCAGGCCGACAAGGTCTTTCGCTTGATCGGCCCGCCGGCAAGTCTGATCCACTTGGAGTTGGAAGCGAATCCTCGACGCGGCATCCCGGCGGACTTGTTGCGGTATAACGTCCTCGTGGGCCACGGCCGAGACGAACCCGTTTACTCCGTACTGCTACTCCTAAGGCCCAAAGCAAATGCCTCGGATATGACGGGCGTTTATCGCCGCCCGAACCACGAGTTCCGCTACACCGTTGTTCGACTCTGGCAGGAATCGGTCGACTCGCTTCTCGCGGGAGGCCCGACGACTGCTCCGTTGGCGATGCTCACCGATGAGGCTGCGAACGACTTACCCGGTGCCTTCGCGAGATTCACCCGGCGATTGCAACAACCGGATGTGGATGGTAAGTTGGCGGAAGACTTGCTCGGTTCCACGTTCGTTCTGTGCGGAATGCGGCACGAACGCGACCGCCTCGCTGAACTTTACAGGAGTTTGAGCATGACACTCGAAGACTCGACGACTTATCAGTGGATCCTCGAGAAGGGCAAGGCTCAGGAAGCCCACCGCCTGTTGCTCACACAGGGTCGGAAGAAATTCGGCTCGGTGCCGCGCGCCGAGGCCACCCTTCAGGGGATCACCGATTCGGAGCGGCTCGAACGGATCGCCGAGCGAATCTTCGAAGCCACGGACTGGGACGATCTCCTCGCCACCTCCTGATCGAGCGTGACTCATGAACCTCTACATCATTCGCCATGCGGACGCCGGCGATCCGAAGCAGTGGCAAATCGACGATGCGGCCCGGCCCCTCTCCGCGATCGGTCAGAATCAAGCCCGCGCGCTCGGCGAGGCGTTCAAGAGGCAGGGGATCGTGCTTCAGGCCGTCGTGTCCAGCCCGCTCGTTCGCACGAGGCAAACGGCTGAAGGCATGATGGCCGCCCTGGGCATCGCCGGCGAACCGACGTTCTCGGAACTGCTCGAACCCGGCGCGATGCGACCGCGAAAGCTCTCGAACGAGTTGGCCGAACTGAAGGTGGATTCGGTTGCCATCGTGGGCCACGATCCGGACATGCCCAATTATCTCTGCTGGCTTCTGGGTCTCGAGCAGCGACAACTTTACCTTGAGAAATGTGCCATAGCCTGCGTGCAAACCGGCAAGGAGCCAGACAAGGGTGAAGGCACCCTCGGCTGGCTCGTCACGCCGGAATGGTTCGTCTGAGCTTTACTTCACGGGCGAACCGGCCGTCACCCACTTCTTCCAGGCCGCTTCCAGATCGGCCGGTGTCTTCCATCCCGCATCTTCGATCACCTTCGCAATCATCGGCTCCGCGCCGTTTTCATCGGGCCGCAACGACGACATGAACTTGCCGAAGTTCGCCGAGCCGGGGCCGAACGCGAGGTAGTCCATGAGGCTCGTGGAGAGCAAGCCGCCGTCCGGGCGATCGCTGGCCCAGACATCCGCTATGGGAGCGCCGGGCTTTCCGGCTCCGCCAAGAACCGCGGCGCGGGCCTGCGACTTGAACGTGCTGAACCGCTTCCCGGTCACGCCTTCGGCCCGCATCGACACCGCGCGGCCCAGGCCGATCCGCACCCAACCGGGAACGCTCGCCGACGGCCCGACCTTGGACTGCAGCATGGCCCCGGCCACGAGCGGCCCCAGTTCCGCGACGATCTCCGAGTCCGTGGCTTTGGCTTCGAGTTCCGCGCCGCTCACCACCGTGGGTTCGTCGCTGCGGATGCCGATGTGCCAGTTTCCTTCCGCTCGCCGACCCACGACGAGTCGCATGTACTGGGCGAAGTTCGTCCGCTCCGGCAAGTAAACCACGGTCAGCTTCCCCTTCCAGGGTTCGTCCTTCGCTTCGAACTGGAGTGCCTTGCGGGCGAGTTTCGTGGTCTTGCTCAGCGATTCGCCGATGGTCTTGAGCCTCGCTTCGGGGAGCAAGCCAGCCACGATCACCGTCTCGGTTTCGACCGCGTTGCCTTTCGAGATTTCGGCCTTCTTGAAGCCTTCGATCGCGACCTTCTTCTGCTTGTCGGAAAGCTCGTCGGCCGGAGCATAGCCCGCGACGGCGAGCCCGAACATGGCCGCGAACGGAATACAACAACGGATCGGCGACATGGCGACTCCCAGCAGGGTGTTTGGCAAGTGAAGTGATTGTAACCGCAAGATGGCTCGAGAACCACCGTGGCGATCCTGGCCATTTCTCGCGAACCACGCTTCTCCACTTGGCAACGGCCCCGTTCGCGGTGAAAATGCTTCCACCCGATCCTCCGAGTTGGCCCGATCCCATGCCCAAACGCGACGCGGATCACCTCCGCACGAAGATTACTCCGCCGCGAACCGACACCGTGCCGCTCTTCGAGACCGCGCACGGTCACGAGACCAGCACGGGCCTGTTCGTCGAGGGTCGCGGAGGGCAACCGTGCGCGGAACCGCCTGTCGAAATGCCGCACAGCATCGGCGCGTTCCAGGTCCGAGGCATTCTGGGAAGGGGTGCTTTCGGAATCGTTTACCGCGGGTTCGATTCGCAGCTTCAGCGGGAAGTCGCGATCAAGGTTCCCAAGAATTCGAACATGGCTACCGATCAGGTCGATGCGTTCCTCCGCGAGGCGCGGGCCGCGGCGAACATTCACCACCAGAACGTCTGCCCGGTCTATGCGGTCGGCACCGATGCCGGTCGGCCGTTCATCGTGATGCACTTGGTGCCCAACACGCTGGCCAAGGTGCTGGACGCTCGGAAGACGCCGTTCGTGCCGCGCGATGCCGCCGCGATCGTGCGGAAGCTCGCGCTCGGCGTAGCGGCCGCACACGCATTGGACGTTTCCCACCGCGACCTGAAGCCCGCCAACGTCCTGGTGAACGATGCGAACCGCGAAGTGCTCATCACCGATTTCGGGCTCGCGATCTTGGCCGACGAAACGCGGGTGAGCATCGAGGGCACGGTGAAGGGAACGCCCTCGTACATGGCACCCGAGCAAGCCCACGGCGACATCGAAGCCATCGGCCCGCTCGCCGACATCCACGCCCTCGGCGTCATGCTTTACGAGTTGCTGACCGGAACGCTCCCCTTCCGCGGCACCACCACTTACGTGGTCCTGGACAAGGTGCGGTACGAAGTTCCAAAACCACCTTCGACCTTGCGCCCAAACATCGACGCGGCCATCGATGCGATCTGCCTCAAGGCCATGGCGAAGCACCCGATGGATCGCTACCCGAGCGCCCGCGACTTCGTGAACGCCCTCACGGATTACTTGCGCGGCAGCATCCCTGCGCTGGGACCGACCGCGGTCGTCACTCAACCGATTCCGAAGCTCGCGCCGCCCCCACCGATCGAAAGGAAGCCGCTGCCCAAACCGGCTCCGGAGATCGTCGAAGTGCTCGAACCGGAAGAGTTGATCGAAGTGGAAACCGCGCTGCCGCTCGGCCCGACGGAAGAGGAACTGCAACTTTTGGAAGCGGTGACGGCGGGGCACAAGGGCCGAATCAAAAAGCTGATTGCGGAGGGCGTCGACATCGACGCGCCGTGCGATCAGGGTGCCTCCGTTCTCTACTACGCTTGCCTGACGGCGGATGTGGATCTGGTGCAGTTCTTGCTCGATCAGGGAGCGAATCCGAATCGGAAAGCCGAGGGGGAAGCTATCGGTGTCTACGCGCCGAAGCCGCTCGATCTGGTGCTGCAAGCGATGTTTCTGACCGACTGGAACCGGTACAAGCCCGTCCTGGAATTGCTCCTGAAACGGGGTGCCTCCGATTACGGCGATCGGGTGCCGACGAGCGAGGACTTGCGCTCGCTCCGAGATCGGGCCCGCGAACAAAAACAGAGCGGCCGCCCCATCGACAAAGGCTCGTGGTGGCAAATCTGGAAGTGACTTCGCGCGGAGGCGACCGGGAGGCACTCTTCCAAATTTCACGGCAAGTGGCTTGCACTTCGTTCCCTCCCCCGCGATGATAGCTCTCGATCACTCCGCTTACCGACACCCCTCACCGCGACGCCCCACGTATGAGCGATCCAGCGGCCACAACCTTACTTCCCCGCGCGACCTGTCCGCATTGCTGGCACTTGTTCGAACCGCACGACGTGCTGTGGATCTCCTCGCACCCCGGCTTGCGCGGCGACCCGCGCCTCAGCGGCGACGCCTACCGCCGCTTCCTGGCCTCGCGATTCACGGTGAAGGGCGGAGCGCTGGACGAGAACGGCACCGAATGCACACAACTCGCCTGCCCGAACTGCCACCTCCACGTGCCGCGGTTATGCCTCGAACTCAAGCCCTGGTTCGCCTCGATCTTCGGAGCGCAGGCCACTGGGAAATCGTACCTACTCGCCTCGATGACGCACGCCCTGCGCCGCCGCCTGCCCGCCGGGTTCAACGTCGGATTCACCGATAGCGACGCCAACGCGAACCAATACCTCGTCGGCTTCGAGCAGAAACTCTTCTACAACCCCACGCCCGAAGACTACATCTCGCTGAACAATCTCATCGTGAAGACCCTCGAGACCGGCGTCGATGCGTACGATGTCGCCAAGTTCGGCAACGAGTTCATGGATTTTCCGCGGCCGTACATGTTCACCATTCGCCCTCAAGCCGGGCATCCGCTGGCGAACGACCCCGACCCCGTTTCGTCCATGCTCTGCCTCTACGACAATGCCGGCGAATCGTTCGAGCCCGGTCGCGATTCCGCCATCAAACCCGTGACCCGCCACCTCGTGGAATCCAGCCTGCTGATGTTCCTGTTCGACCCGACTCAGCATCAGCCCCTCCGCCGAAAGATGACCGCTGGGAAGGCGGAGATCGCCTCGGATCGACCGCAAAAGGGGGATGCTCGGCAGGATCAGATTCTGATCGAAGTCGGCAACCGCATCCGCCGCTTCCGCGGCATGCGCGACACCGATAAAGACGAACGCCCGCTGGTCGTGATCGTGACCAAGCAGGATCTGTGGGAATCGTTGGTGCCGGAATTTCGGACGCAGAGCCCGATGGTCGCCTCCACGCGATCGGGTTCCTCCGCGCTCAATCTGGATCGGGTGGAAGAACTCTCGAAGGGGATTCGCCGGCTGCTGCTCGAATATGCTCCCGAGGTGATCTCGGCCGCGGAGAGCCTCGCGAAAACCGTAATGTACATCGGCGTGAGTGCCCTCGGCACCACGCCGGTGCGGCATCCGGAGCACCCCGATCGCTGGGCCGTTCGGCCCATCGACGTTCAACCCATCGGCGTCGAGATTCCCATTCTTTACGGCTTGAATCTACAGTTCCCTCGGCTCATCCCCGGCGGACGACGGTCTCGGAGTAACCCCTGATGCCGCACGAACTGATTTACACCTCGTCTCCACGGGGCTTGAAGGCCGGTGCCACCGGCTACTGCACCGTCGCCCACACGCCGAATTTGCCCACCGACTTGGCCAACCAACTCGAGGGCATCTCGCACTATCGGCACCTCCAAGTTGGCTCCAGCGCCTCGGAGTCCGCCAATCCCGTGGCCTATGCCCATTCGGTACTCACCACGGGCTACACGGTTCATCACGTGGTTTCGCGCGTGGCCGATAGCGGGCTCGATCACTCGGGTCGCAGTAACTTCCTGGCGCACCACGTGGCCTTCGGTACGGACTCGCTGCCGGACGCGGGGCCGGCCTGGCTGTGCGGTCAGCGATTCTTCGTGATGAAGTGGGATCGCGCCGCCGGATTGATTCCGGACGACCGTTCGATCCCTTCGGGCCACCCAAATCCCAAGACCTGCCACGAATGGAAGCGGCTCACGGGCGATGCTGGCTGGGGCGGCGTACTCGCGGCCGCCACCAATGCAGCCGAACCCGCGACCATCATCTTCGAACCGGGCCAAGACGTGCTCGCGCTCATCGCGGAATCGATGGCGCTGCTGGCATCCGAGGCCCGCTGGAACGTCACGTTCAACACCTACTTCACGGGCTCGGCGGTTCGAACCACGTGCCAGTGGCGCTGCGTGGTGGCCAACTCCGTCGAAGCGAAAGAAGCCCTGACCGCGCGGCGCGGCGAGATTATTCGCTTGCCGATGACCGGCGTGCCGATGACCGGCGTGCCGAGCGGCCCGTTGGTGGAGGCGGCGCGAACGGGGATCGTCGCGCTGCCGACGCCACTTCGCCGGGCCACGACTACCGGGGTACGCACCACGCGACGGCCGGTGGAAGAGGAACTTCCCGAACCGGACCTGCTACCGATGTCTCGTCGGCCCCGGGCCGAGGCACCGCGGATGCTGGACGAATCGAACGATGAGTTGGACTTGCGCGAGCCGGCGACTCTGCACTCGAACGGTTCCCGCGGAAGCGTCGGGCCATTGCTCCTCGGCCTGGGCCTCGGCGGCTTGCTGATCCTCGCCCTGTTGAGCCTCGTCGAGATCGTCGGCGGGCAGTCGCTGCTCGGGATGATGACGGGTAAGGGGAAAGACTTTGAGGAGTCGAAGCGGGAGGTGACTCGCCTCGAAGCCGAGTTGAAATCGAAGGGCGGTCTCGACAGCGAGAAGAAGGACGTCGAGCGGGCGCGGGACGTGGCGCGAAGCGAACTGCGGGGAAAAGAGACAGAGTTGATCCGGGTGAACGGCGACCTCGCACAACTGAAGATCGACTACGAGCTGATCAAGAACAAGCCGCCGGTCGTCGTGAGTGGCGACGGGATTTTCATGAAGGCTCGCGGTCTCCAGCGAGAGCAGGCTCGTCAGAAAATGCTCAAGGATGCTCAGAATGAAGTCGCCGACCTGCGCAATGAGATTAAGATTCACATAGCAAAGCAAGGTGCGAATACCGGTCGCATCAAAGTAGTTCCAATCGCTACAGCCCTGGATAAAATTGCGGCTGCCGGCGGCACCATCCCAGGAATCAACCTCAAGAATCCAAAAGATACAAAGATTGATCTGTTTGGAATCTCGGACGATATGAAACCCGAACCTCGTGAACTGCCAAACCGAGTCGCGATCTTTGGGCGAAACGGATTCAAAGCCGATCTGGAAATCAAAGATGGCGGGGAAATCGAACTCAAGCATACCATGATCAGTGAACATCCGTTTCTGGGCTTGGCTATACTCCGGCTCGATTCAGGAGTAGGAGCGCCAGAGTACTTCCAACTTTTTCGACGTAAGCTGAAAGACGCGATCGGTCAATACGCAATTACCGAGAAAGATATAGGGCTGGAGCAGACTTATCGTCTGAATATAAAGCACGGTCTGGAAGAGTTGAATAAAGATTTATCAAATTCCTCTTCCAAACTGGCTGGCCGTAACGCGCGTGTCAAGATCGGCGAAAAGCACTACGACCTGGATGTCGGCAACGACCCGCTCACGCTCGAATATCGTGGCACTGACAAAGTCATCTCAATTAAACTAACTGTGGAATCCACTGAAGTGGTCATCTCAGTCACTTTCGCGGAGGCGAAGGATTTGCCCAAGCCGAACAGGTGCGGTATCGACTCGTTGGAGATTGTTAGGATCTTACCCGCTGACCCTGACCGTAAGTTCCCTGGATTCGAGCAAGAGCTTTTGCGCTATTATCCGGGCGCTGGCAAGTAACAACAGTACTAGTACTCGGTGGAATCAATCGTTTATCGAGGCCCGGCCCATGGCAGAACTGCACAAATTCGTGACGACGCTCGCCGAGTACATGGTGTCCGACAATATGGAAGTGCCGGAGCCCGTGAAGCTGGCCGCGGAACTGTACGCCAAGGAATGCCAGAAGACGAACGACCGCCTCGTGTCGTGCGATCAACTGTTGAAAGTCCATCAGCGGGCCGAAGCCTTAAGGCAAGCGCAGCTCGAACCGGACGTGCTGAAGGTCTACGCCGAACTCGACTTCCCCAACCGCGAGCGCTGGGAAGAGACAGCGATGCAAGTGGGCCTCGCGGTTCCGCCGCGGCTGAACGCGAAGCTGGCCCGACGGCTCAATCAGGCCTATTCCGAAGCCCAATCGACCGGCGATCTGCTTCGACAGCATCGGTTCCTCGCGCTTTCGCGCGAGACTCTCCAACGCCGGCTCGAAGTCCTGCGGTTGCTCTTTGCCGCGGAGCCGAACAACCTCGGCTGGTCCGAGGACGTTCAGCATTTCGAAACCGCCCGGTTCGACGACATTCGCACGGCCATCAACGACCCCGTGAAGGCCAATAACTGGGCGATCGTCCGCGGATTGTTGGAAGACCTGCAATCGAATGCATGGCTCACTCCGCCACCGCTCGACGTGATTGCCGCGGTTCAGGAACGCCACGACGACATGCGTCGCAAACAAGGCGAGCGGTTACTGCGACTTCTGAACCCGCAATTGCAGCGAATGGTTTCGGACGACAACCTCGAAGGTGCGATCGAGAAGGAAGCCCAAGCTCTGAGCGTAGTTTCCGAATACGTGATTCCCGGGAACTCGCCACTCGTGGTACCGCTGCGGCAAACGACCGAGTGGATCGACGCCGAGCGGAAGCGTCGGAAGCTGCGCAAGCAGTTCGATTCCGCCGTCGAGCAGTTGCGGCGCGGCCTCGAAGACGGCGTCTCGTGGTCCTACGTTCAACACTACTACGAAGTGGTGATGGAGTACCGGATGGAAATTCCGCGCGACGTGAGCGAACGCTACGCCGCGAAGGCGCGGTTCCGCAGTATGATGTGGATCGTTGGCGGCGCGGGGTCGGTCACGCTGCTGGTCGTGGCACTGGCCATTATTTTGATCTTCAAGGTGTAGATCAGCGGGAGACATCGCCATGAGCCGCCAGTACTACGTCCGCGATCGCGGGAGGACCATGGGTCCATTCTCGCGCGAGCAACTGTTCGACATGCGCGACCGCGGGCAGATTCAGGCCTACCACGAGGTCTCGACCGACCAGCGCAGTTGGAAGGCGTTCGACCTGCAATTCGCGGAACCGGATCGTCCGCCCACCGCGCCCCCCCCTCCGACTCGCGGCGGCCGGCCGGGCGGCGGGGGTACGAATCGCACCTTCAAGATCGTGATCGCCAGCGTCGTCGCGGTGCTGATTCTCTCGGCGATCGCTATCGGGGGTTACTTCATCGTCCAGGGCATCCGGTCGCACGGCGTGGATGCGGATCACGCCGGACGCGTGCCCGAGGGGCCGATTGCGCTGAGTCCGAATACGAGTACGCGCGAACGCGACGACGCCGTCGCCGACACGGTCGCGCTCGTCGTACCCGGCATTTACGTCAAGTACAACGACGGCTCGTGGGCCGAGGACCGCCTCGGGCACGGCAGTGGATTCGCCGTGTCGGCCAACGGGCACATCATCACCAATCGCCACGTCGTGGAAGAGATCCACAACTTCAAAGGGTCGCAATTGCGCCTCGATCGCGAGCGAGAACTCGGCGGGAGCATCGATGCGAAAATTTGGGTCTTCTTCGGTCAGGATCGCAAGTTTGAAGCGGAAGTCTTGCACGTGAGCGTCGATTACGATTTGGCCATCCTCAAAGTGAATCGATCCACGCCTCGCTACTTCGCGATGTGCCGAACCGACGATACGCGAATCCCGATGCTCGACTCCGTGGCCTCGCTCGGATTCCCCTCGACCGATCAGAAGGCGATGAAGATCCTGAATCCGAACCAACCGGTGACCGCGGCGAAAGGCGCTCCCGTTCAGCGCGGCTTCCTGGAGGCGGACTTCAAGGTGACGAAGGAGAACGGCGGAATCAAGAAGAACTCGTTCCGCGCGCGGCCCGATCCGAGCCAGTTAGAGGCCTACTACTTGGTTCACACGGCCCGCATCGCAACGGGCAACTCGGGCGGGCCGCTCATCGCCCGCGATGGAACGGTTCTCGGAATCAACACGCTCGGGATCACCGTGACGATGGGCAAGGAAAAGATGATTCAGGAAGGCCAAAACTACGCGCTGACACTTCCTCAACTCCGCAAGGAAATCGACCACCACGTGCCCGGCGCCGTCTGGCGCGAGGCACCCGAATAGCGGGCTCCCCAAACCCCTCCGCGCCCGTCACGGTCGGAGCGACGGAGTAATTCACGCTGCGAACCGAACCGTCGCAAAGCACCGTCTGCACGCCGCCGGTGTGAGCCCCGCCGAACAGCAGGCCGCACGTGCCGGCGCGACCGTTCGGCTGAGGCTCGAAGATCGGCCCGTTCGCATTGGCTGCCTTCGCGAAGTAGGCTATTACTTCACGCGCTTCAGGATGACGAGTTGCGTGTCGGAGTCGCTCGGCGGGTCGAACGTCGTCGGGCGATTCTTGTCCTTGCCGTTGTAAACCACGTAGTAGAGCAGGTCGCCTTCGAGCTTGAAGATTGCTTCGTAGGTCTGCGCTTCGCGCTTGCCCCGAGGAATGGTCTTGAAGTCGATGCAGGCGGGCTTGGTCTTCGGATCGAGTGCGACGACTTCGAACTCCTGTAGCACCATGTCGCCGACCATCGCGGTCCACTTCGTGCCCTTGATCGTGATGGTGGCCTCTCCGTTCTTCAGGGTGGTGGATTTCCCATCGCGGTCGACCTGAATCAGATCCCATTTGCCTTCGAGTTTCTTGAGTTCCTTCTGGGCGGCCTCCGTGAACTTCGGCGGCTCCGGCGGTGCGGCCATCAGCAGCAGGACCATCGCGGGAAGCATGAGAGATTCTCCGGTAAGGCAGGTGCTGCGAAATCAAAGCCAGAGAGCCAGGAGCATTTTGAATTATATAATGTGCTTAACCACAATTTGCAGGAGCACTTCGATGGCGGTTACGGCGCGGTTCGATGGGCTGGTGTTCGTCCCGGATGGTCCGGTCGACCTTCCGGTTGGAGGTCGGGTTCGCGTGGAGTTTGAACCCGTGCCAGCGAATCCTCTCGTCGGGTTGCTAGCCGACTTGGAAAAGCTCCCTGCGAATCCGGACTGGCCCACCGATGGTGCGGCTCAACACAACCACTACCTCTACGGAACACCGAAAACGCCATGATTCTGGTCGACACGGGATACTTCCTCGCCCTCGTTCAACCTCGCGATGAATTGCACCGCCGCGCAATCTCGTGGGCAAACTCCGTTTCGGAACCACTGCTGGTCACCGAGTACGTCATTTTGGAAACGGTTAATTCGCTCTCGTCTCCCGCCGATAGGCCCAAAGCCCATCTCCTGATCTCACACCTACGGACGTCGTCTGGCTATGAGCTTGTTCCAGCATCCGACTCGTTACTCGAATCCGGTTTGAAACTTCACGCAGCCCGCCCGGACAAAGCTTGGTCACTGACCGATTGTATCTCCTTCGCGATTATGGAGAGCCGCGGGATTCATCGGGCGCTCGCCTACGATCATCACTTCGAGCAAGCAGGTTTTGAAGCCCTCCTTCGCCGTGATCCCGATTGATACGGTGAACCTGTCCGTTCCGGAGGCCGCACCATGAGATCGCTCGCGTTCGCATTCGCCGCTGCCGTTCTACCAGTTTCCTCGATCGCACTCCAATCCGAAAAGAAACCCACCGATCCGGTTGCCGAGGCGAGGCAGCGGTTGCAGCGCGGGAACGTGGCCGAGGCGCGGGCCGGGTTCGAGGAACTCGCCAAGAACGAGAAGCACGCCGCGAAAGCCGCCATCGGCATCGCTCAGTGCTGGCGAATCGAAGGCGAAAACTCCAAAGCTCTCGCCGCGCTCGACGACGCACTCAAGGCCGCCGCGGACAACCCGGACCTGCGCGCTCATCGGGCCGATCTGCTCTTCGCGCTCGGCCAGTGGGACGACGCGCTGAAGGATGCCGAGGCAGTGATCGCGAAGCACGAGAAGCACTTCCTCGCTCGGTGGGTGCGGGCCCGCATCATTCGCGACAAGGGCGACGTTGCCGCGGCCGACAAGGAGGTGCGCTGGTTCGTCCGCGAGTATTCGGAGGCCGAGAACGCGGACAAGCCGATCGTCGATCCGGAGTTGCTGCTCATCGTCGGGCAGGCCGGAGCCGAGAACGCGCTCTGGAACAACCGTCCGCAGCAGTTCAGCTTCATCCTGAACGAAGTCTACCGCGACGCGTTGAAGCACGACCCCGACGGCTGGCAGGCCGAGAACCTCGCCGGCCGCATGTTGCTCGACAAGCACAACCGCGCCGACGCACTCGACGCCTTCGACAAGGCCTTGAAGATCAACCCTAAAGCCGTCGAAGCCCTCGTCGGTAAAGGGCTCGTGGCCCTCGACACATTCGACTTGAAGGACGCGGAGAACTTCGCCGAGCAGGCGTTGAAGGTGAACCCGAAACACCCCGAGGCGCTGCGGCTCAAGGCGGATGTACTCATCGCCGCCGGCGACCTCACGAACGCCGTGGGCTTGCTCGCCATCGCGAGGTTGATTAACCCGCGCGACGAGGCCACACTCGCTCGCCTCGCCGCGTGCTTCGAACTTCAACAGAAGCCTGAGGAAGTCGCGAAGTTGGCCAAGGAAGTCGAGGCGTTCGACGCCAAGCCCGCCGTTTTCTTCCACGATCTGGCCAAGACGCTGGAGAGCCGCAAGCAGTATGCGAAGGCGGAAGAATACTATCGGAAGGCGGCGGAGTTGCGGCCGATGCTACCCGGTTCGCGCGCCGGGCTCGGCATGCTGCTCATGCGAACCGGTCAGGAACTTGAGGCCCGCAAGACCTTCGAGGCGGCCCTGAAGGCGGACCCGTTTAACGTGCGCGTTTCCAATTCCCTCCGCGTCTTGAAGCACCTCGATACTTACGAAACGACCGAGACGCCACACTACGTGTTGAAGTTCGACCCGAAGACGGACAAGGTGCTCGCCGCGTTCCTGGCCGATTACCTCGAAGAGACGCACGGAGAGTTGAAGGCGCAGTTCGGGTACGAGCCGCCGGGCAAGGTGCTCATTGAGGTGTTCAGCACGCGCGAGATGTTCAGCGGCCGCACCATCGCGTTGCCATCGTTGCCGGATGCGGCGGCGGGTGCGTGCAGTGGCCGAGTCATTTCGTTCCCCTCCCCAAAGGCCGAGGGCGTTCGGCCGTTCAACTGGGCTCGCGTCGTGCGCCACGAACTCACGCACGCCTTCAACCTGATTCAGACCGACTACCGCGTGCTGCACTGGCTGACCGAAGGGCTCGCGGTTCGCAGCGAAGGCGGCGACCGTCCACACTCCTGGATGGCCGTACTCCGCGAACGCCACTCGCTCGGCAACCTGCTCGACCTGGACAACATCACCATGGCGTTCGTCCGGCCGCGCAGCGACGACGACTGGCCGATGGCGTACCTGCAAGCCCTGCTCTACGTCGAGTACACGACCAAGACTCACGGCGAAGCCGCGATCGGCAAACTGCTCGAGGCCTACCGCACCGTCGGCGACACCGCCGCCGTGTTGAAGAAAGCCCTCGGCGTCGAAAAAGCCGACTTCGAACGCGGCTACCGCAAATACGTGGACGAAGTCGTGAAGAGTTCCGGCCCGCGGAAGCGAACCGAGAAGCCACTGACGTTCGCGGAACTCGAAGCGGCTTACAAGAAGACGCCGGACGATGCGGACCTCATGGCGCGGCTCGCTGCGGAGTACGTTCGCCGGAACAAACCGGCCGACGCCAAGAAACTCGCCGAGGCGGCGCTGATGCGCGAGAAGGGACACCCGCTCGCGTCGGTCGTGAAGGCCCGGCTCCTGACCCGCGACAAAGACGAGGCCGGTGCCTTGAAGGTGCTGGTGGAAGCGTCGAAGGAGAACCCCGACGATTCGCGGGTGCTGCTGGCGCTCGGCAAAGCGTACATTGAAGGCAAGGAATTGGCGAAGGCGGCGGAGGCGTTCGAACGCGGTCGCAAGGCCGCCCCACTCGACGGCGACTGGCTCACCGAACTGGCGCGGCTCTACGCTACTCTTAAGAAGGACGCCGAGCTGATCGCGGTGCTTCAGGAGATGGCTCGCCGCGATCCCGACGACCTGCCGGCCCGCGTCAAGCTGGCCCGGCTGCTGTTGAAGTCGAAGCCCGCCGAGGCCGAGCGCTTCGCGCGGGATGCACTCTTCATCGACGTCATGAACGAGGATGCCCGCGACCTATTGCTGGAAGCGCTGAAGGCTCAGAAGAAGGACGCCGAGGCCGAACGCATCGCGAAGCGATTCGAGTGAGTTTCACCATGGCGAAGGTTCTGTGTCACTGTGGCGGGCGGCCGAGTTGCAAGCTGTGCAACGGCACGAAGTCCTACGAATACGAAGTCGGTCCGAAGGGCTGGCTACCGTTCCGCTGCCCGACGTGCAGCGGTTCGGGCTGGCTCGTGGAACCCGGCATCGACCGCGAGAAGTGCTTCACCTGTCTCGGCAACGGTCGCGTCGACCCCGCCGACCCGCCGAGCAAGGGATTCGTGGACATCCTTTGGAAGGCGATGTTCGGCGCGTAGTGCGGTAAGTCTGGGGGGAAGATTCCAGCCCCCTGAGTAAGTGGAAGGTACCTCGAAGTGTCCTTACACCCAAGGAGGGAACATGCGAACGTCGGCACCAACCCCGTCCGATCGGCGACCGGGATTCACACTGTTGGAATTCGTGGTCGTCGTTGCCATCCTCGCGCTGCTGATCGGCTTCCTCCTCCCCGCCATCCAGAAGGTGCGATCCGCTGCCATCCGGCTTAAAGGGAACAACAATCTCCGGCAGATCTCCCTGGCTACCCACCACTACGCAGCCGCGAATGAGGGCCGTCTGCCTTACTTTCCGTACCGCGATACCCAGCCCGATCACATCTCAAGTAACCCGATGATGTGCGTCCTCCAGTTCGTCGGGAAGTACGAGGATTATCACAACGACCCGAAGCAATGGGGCCGGTACGTGGGTGCCGTGTTCCAGAACCCGGCCGACCCCAGTTTCGACGAGGTTCCTGGAACCCTCGGGGATACGAGTTATGTTGCCAGCGCACTCGTCTTTCGCAAGGGAAATACCCTCACGGGGTGCGACGATGGGTCGTCCAACACGATCGGTTGGACGGAGCAGTACGCCCGCTGTGGAGGCGGAGGGTTTGACTCCAATGAAAGCCGTCCGTGTCTAATGTTAGCCCTCCAAGGGGAACCGTTTTTCGGGAAGCCGTTCTTCGAGCCGTATCGGCGTCACTCGTTCGCGGATCGGGAGTGCGGGGACACCTACCCGAGGACGGTCAATGGTGTCGCGGAGCCGGTCCGGGAGTACTGGCCTTTGCCACAGCGAGTGTTTCAGGTGATGCCGCGGCCGAAGGACTGCTACCCCGGCATGCCGACGGCCTCCCATCCGTCGGGCCTCGCCATCGCCCTGATGGACGGGAGTATCCGCACGATCGGCCCCGGTGTGTCCGAGTCGATCTTCTGGGGTCTCGTGACCCCGAGCGGGGGCGAAGTGATTGGCAACTGGTAAGTCGTCCGTCGCCCGAGTCGCGGAAACCTTCACCCGGAGACCTGCCATGCCCCGCCTCGTCGCGATCATTCTCGGCTTCTCGTTGACGGCATCGAGCGCTTGCGATTCGAAGCCGATGGCAAGCGAGCCACCCGGCGCCATTGGCGATCCACCGGGCGGGGATCTCGAGATGCGAAGGGTCGGGTTCAACGAGAACTCGCCCCATGCGGAAGTGGACCCCGCGGGCGGCTGGAAGATCATCGGGGCTGGCACGTATCGCTACGACCGCGACGACACCTTCAAGGAATTTCGGCTTGAGGTTGTCTACGTGAAGGGTGCCGTCTCAACGGCCGCTGCAAATTACAAATTCACCGACGAAACCACCGTGGTACCGGGCCAGTTCTCGCAGGACTTTAACCTCCGCGCTCCGGTGGCGGGCGAGACAGTGACTCTCAAAGCCGTACTCCTCGCGACCGCTCCGAACGGCACCGTTCGGGAGTGGACCTCGACCCGAACCGTCCTCGCGCCCCAGTAGCACTTCCGACCGTTCGAAGTTCGCGGAAGTCGCCGCACGCACAAGCGGCACTATCGAGGCTCGTCAGGAGCCTTTCAACCGGAAGAGTTGATGTGTGCAAGGGGTTCGTGCATCTCCTCTGGAAGGCGATGTTCGGCGCGTAGCTCAGAAACCCGGTTTCTGCTTTGGAAACCGGGTTTCTCGTCGAGTTCAGAAACCGGGTTTCCAAAGCAGAAACCCGGTTTCACTCTCACCTTCGCCTTGACCCAGTTTTCCCAGCGTCGTATTCTTCGCCACTTCATTCGCACGGAGGCGGGATGGCGGAATCGAATTCGAACTGGCGCGGACGCCGCGTTCTCGTTACCGGTTGCACGGGCTTCCTCGGTAGCGCGGTCGTCGAGGAACTGTTGGCCGAAGGAGCCGAGGTCGTCGGCCTCGTTCGCGATCGGGCCTCGGCCGCGACGCTCGCCAAGCATCAACTGGCGGGCCGCGTTCACATCGTGTACGGTTGCGTCGAAGATCTCTTCCGCGTCCACTCCGCACTCGCCGTCTACGAAGTGAATTCCGTCTTCCATCTGATTCCCGCGGCACCCTTCGGCCCGGATCGCGGTATCGCGACCGTCCTCGAAGCGGTACGGCGATACGATCCGCGCGTTGCCACGGTCGTGGCGCGGCCCGCGATTTCCGGATCCGCTGTGAATGCCCCCGTGCCGCTCGGCGTCGCCCGCTTTGGAGAACTGTTCGGTCGCGACCCGAAGTCGCAGCGATTCGTGGCCTCGACTACAATCGGACTTCTCGAAGGTACTCGCACCGCGACCCATTCCGACCGGGGGGAACGGGATTTCGTCCACGTTCGCGATGCGGCTCGGGCGTGTTTGCTCCTGGGGGAAGCATTGGGGAATCGCCCGATTCCCCACGTTCACGAGGCTCAGTTTCGCACCGGATGGGTGCACGGCGATCGCGAGATGCTCGCGGCGTTGCGGGAGGGGTGTGCCGGTCGTTCGCCGCGGGCTTGGTTCGCGACTCCGCCGGCAAATCCGTTGGGTTGGTCGCCTTCGCTCAACTTTTCGGACGCGATAACCGATATGGTGGAATGGTATCGCGAATTCGTGCGTTCGCGAGGATTGGGAACGCGGGCCGCGCAGCCAGCGCAGGCCGCTTGAACGACGCAAGGGGCCTCCGGCCATGCCCACCATCTCGCTCGATCGCGAACTCGCTGCCGAACTCATCCGCCGCTACGGCCTCCTTCCCGGCGATTTGGTCGTAGAAGTCGGCAGCGGGGAAGGGCACTTCCTGAACGCCCTTCGCGCGCTCGGTATACGCGTGCTCGGAATCGAACCCAACATGATGTCGATGGCACGGGCTTGGTCCGATGGCGTGGATACGATCGCGGCGCACTTCGGCCCGGGGACGGCCGAGTACCTGGCCGCGAAGTACGGCACGGCGAAGTTGGTGATCGCGCGATCGGTGCGGGCCGGTTCCGAGGAATTCGGGCAACTCGTAGCCGGCGGCTCGCGCTGCCTGACCCCCGAGGGTGCGATTGCGGTACTCGCCACGGGTGCGAACGCGGTCGTAGAAATCCGCCCCGATCTGGCGATGCGCCGCGCCGCCTAACGATTACACGTCTGCACTTCGTGACTCACACACGGGAGTCAGACTCAAATTGACACGATGCGGCTTGGTCGGCTATTGCCTGGCATCGCTATTCGCTGGGAGCTTCACTTTGTTGAACTACCTTCGCCTCACGCCGCTCGGTCGCATCGCTCGCCGCGTTCGTTGGGCCATCGCACCGTCTGAGAACACGGCACCGAGCGGACGGCTTTCCGTTCAGCGGGCGCGGCCGAGCATGGAAACCGGAGTGCCCGTCGATTGGATCGTCCGCGTCGAGAACCATTCGCGCCGGCCCTGGTCCCGATTCGCGATTCAGCACCGATGGCTCTCTTTGAAGGGTCAGCCAATCGGCGCGGTTGCTAGTACGCCCTTGTCTCGGACTCTGTTGCCCGGCGACTGGCTCGATGCCTGCATCTCGGTGAACGGTCCCGAACCCATCGGCGACCACACGCTCGTTTGGGATCTCGCGGAGAGCGGTAAATCGGTTGCCGGGGAATCGCTGGCCGAATCCCTCCCCGTTCACGTCGGCTTCTCCCGTTCCAACGACATCGATTACCACCACGTGTTTCGCACGGCAAACCTCAGCGAGAACGCGTGGTGGGTGGTCGGTGCTTATCACTCTCAAGAACAATACCGAAAGTCGAGCCTCGATCGCCGGCAAATGTTGATCGATCAAGGTTTGACACCCGACTCGCGAATCCTCGATGTGGGCTGTGGGACCGGCCAAATGGCGATGGCACTCGAAGATTACCTCACCGACAAGGGTGCCTACTACGGGACGGACATCGGGCGCGAAGCCATCGAGTATTGTCGCACGAATTTCCGCCGGCCGAATTTCGCCTTCGAAACTGGAGGCATGACGAGGCTCCCGTTCGCGACCGCTGCGGGGCCGTTCGACATGGCAATCTTCTTTAGCGTGTTCACGCATACCTTCACGGATGAGACCGCGCTGCTTCTGGCCGAAACGGCTCGGCTGCTGGGCCCGAAGGGCGTGATCCTCGCCGATGTCATCACGTCGGAGTATGTGGCTCGCGGGGCCGGCCACCGCGGCGAGATGTGGGTGAATCGCGCTCACTTCGACCAGCTCGCGGAAGCCACGGGCTTCGAGTGTCACTTGATGGGTCAATTTCAGTGGGGGCCGCACGCCGAGCGTCACATGCTGCGACTCACGCGGCGGTGAGGCTCGCAACCGCTTCGCAAATCCGTGTAATGAACACCGGGTGCAACCACCGGGAGCCAGTTTATGCGGATTCTCTTGACCAACGACGATGGCATTTACGCGCCGGGCCTGCGGGCGCTGCGCTTCGAGTTGCAGAAACTCGGCACCGTCACCGTCGTGGCCCCCGCCACGGAGCAGAGCGCCACGGGGCACTCGGTCACGTTGCTCAACCCGCTCCTCGTCAGCGAAATCTTTGAGGACGACGGCAAGACGCTCTTCGGATGGGCGGTCGAAGGCCGGCCCGCGGATTGCGTCAAACTCGCCTTGCTGCAACTGCTCCCCGAGCCGCCGGACCTCATCGTCTCGGGCATGAACGCGGGCTCGAACGCGGGCATCAACGTGATCTATTCCGGCACCGTGGCCGCCGCCGTGGAAGGGGCGTTCTTCCACCGCACCGCCATCGCCGTCTCGCTCGAATACGACGAGAAGATCCACGACTTCCCGGCCGCGGCTCGCCATGCTCGCACGATCATCGAGCAGATACTCGCGAAGAAGCCGGTCGCGGGCAGCTTGTTCAACGTGAACATTCCGGTGCTGGAACGCGGCCCGATCAAAGGCGTGAAGGTGCTGCCGCAGAACGTGACGCCCTATGCGGAGCAGTACGACCGCCGGGTGAACCCGCGCGGTCGCACGTACTTCTGGTCGAGCCCGGAGTTCTCGTGCCCGTCGCCGCATCCGGATACTGATGTCACGGCACTGGAGGAAGGTTACATCACGGTGACGCCGCTGAAGTTCGACATGACCGATCACATGCGAATGATGGAAATGCAGACGTGGGAATGGAATCAAGTTTAGCCGCGACGC
Organism: Gemmataceae bacterium; assembly: GCA_043733485.1. Taxonomy (GTDB): domain Bacteria; phylum Planctomycetota; class Planctomycetia; order Gemmatales; family Gemmataceae; genus Urbifossiella. Next base: position 68 of record JAYTGN010000309.1, on the reverse strand, counting down.
GGAGTCTTCGGAGCGGAGCGTGACATCGTCGGCGCTTCCGCGCTCCGCTCCGAAGACTCCGCGTCGCG
>JAYTGN010000308.1:0-48637 GCA_043733485.1 Gemmataceae bacterium | reverse complement strand
TTTCTTTGAGTCGATAGAAACCCGGTTTCCAAAGCAGAAACCGGGTTTCAAGACCTCAAACTTCAAACTCAAGGACCTGCCCATGAACCTGTCCACTGCCTGTAACGGCTACCGCCTGAGTCGCCGATCGTTCGTCGGCGCGGCCACCGGAACCTTCCTCGGCATGAACGTCCGCACGCTCGTCGCCCGCGCCGGCGAAGACCGCAAGGCCTCCGCCGAACACGTTATTCTGTTCTGGAATGGCGGCGGCATGAGCCACATCGATACGTGGGATCCCAAGCCCGGTCGCGAAGTCCAGGGCGATCTCGAACCGATCAAGACCAGCGTGCCCGGCATCCAGATCTCCGAAATCTTCCCGCAACTCGCCAAGCAGATGAAGCACGTCGCGCTCATCCGCTCGATTGCGGGCCAGAACGGCGACCACGGCCGCGCCACCTACCAGCTTCAAACGAGCTACGCCCAAAGTGCGAACCTCCAGCACCCCGGCATCGGCTCGGTCGTCGTCAGCGAACGCAAGTCGCTCGGCGAACTTCCCGCCTACGTCACCATCGGCGGGCTCGCCCCCAAGGCCGGCTACCTCGGCCAGAAGTGCGAAGCCTACTTCGTCGGCAGCCCCGGCGAAAAAGACCCGTACCTCGCGTTCCCCTCGGGCATCGCCGAAGTCCGAGGCAACAAGCGACTCGACATCCTCCAACGCATGAACCAGAAGCAGGCCGGCATCCTGCCCGGCGAAGAGACCAGCGGTGCCCAGACCGCCCTCACCGATGCCGTCAAGCTCATGCGCAGCCCGGCACTCGAAGCCTTCGAAGTGCGCAAGGAGAAGCCCGAGGTTCTCGAGAAGTACGGTGAAACCGAGTTCGGCCGCGGGGCGCTGCTCGCTCGCCGGCTCGTCGAGAAGGGCGTGCGCTTCGTCCAGGTCAACCGCGGCGGGTTCGACGTACACACGAACGCCTTCCCGGCCATGCGCGATCACGGCGACGTGATGGACCCCGCCCTCGCCTCGCTGATCGAAGACCTCGCCCAGACCGGCCTGTTGAAGAAGACCATGATCGTGATGCTCAGCGAGTTCGGCCGCACGCCGAAGATCAACCCGCAAGCGGGCCGCGATCACCACCCGACGGTGTTCAGTTGCATGTTCGCGGGCGGCGGCGTCAAGGGCGGCCAGGTCATCGGTTCCTCCGACGAAGACGGCATCGCTCCGAAGGATCGCCCGGTGAAGGTGAGCCACCTCCACGCCTCGATCTGCCATGCTCTCGGCATCGACTCGAATAAGGAAGTGATGACGCAACTCCAACGACCGATGAAGCTCGTCGACAGCGGCAAGCCGGTCGATGAACTGTTCGCATAAGGATTGAAGGAACGCCTTTAACGATGAACGTCGTCTCGAACAGCCTCGGCTTCTGCCGGGGTTGTTCCCATTTGCGAACAACCCCGGACACCATGCCTTCTCGAAGCAATCGCGCGATGCCGGAAACAGAAATCCAGCTTTTGTGTCGGTTCCCGCAACCGACATCGCTATGATGCGAAGTCGGCTGTATCACACTATCGATCTCACCAAGGGCCAAGTGTCCGACCAGACCCGCCACCGCGAACGACACCATGAACTTCCCAGACTTCTTCCGAAAAGCAACGGGCGATTGCGATCCGTATCCGTTTCAGGAACGCTTCGCGGACGCGCCCGAACTGCCTCATTTGCTCCGAGCCCCTACCGGTGCCGGCAAAACGGCCACGGCCATCCTCGGCTGGCTCTGGCGATGGCACTCGAACACGCCGAACACGCCGCGACGACTCGTGTATTGCTTGCCGATGCGCGTCCTCGTCGAACAATCCACCCGGGAAGCAAATGGTTGGATCGCAGCATTGCGTAAGGCGGAAGTTCTGAAGGATGAGGTGCCTGTCCACGTGCTCATGGGCGGCACCGATCTCGCGGATTGGCACCTGCAGCCGGAGAAGCCCGCGATCCTGATCGGCACGCAGGACATGCTCCTCTCCCGCGCTCTGAACCGCGGCTACGCCGAGAGTCGCTTCCATTGGCCCATCGACTTCGGCCTCCTGAACAACGATTGCCTCTGGGTGTTCGACGAACCGCAACTCATGGCGAACGGCGTCAGCACGTCCGCCCAACTCGCGGGCCTGCGGCAGAGTCTGAAGCCCTACGGAGCCTGCCCGTCCGTCTGGATGTCGGCGACGCTCGAACCGAGTTGGCTGGACACGGTGGACTTCAAGGACAAGTTCCCGACGGCTCCACTGGAACTCACCGATGACGACTACAACCCGAAGTTGCCGCTGTTCAAGAAGATGACCGCAATCAAGACCCTCGCCAAATGCGAAGTGGCCGCATCCAAGGATGGTAAAGCGGTCGCGAAAAGTGTGTTCGAGCTTCACAAGTCCGAGCCTGAAACGCAGACGTTGGTGATCGCGAATACCGTGGATCGGGCCAAGGCAGTGTTCGCGGAACTGACGAGGCTTCGCGGTAAGGCGGCATCGCCGAAGTTGCTCCTCATTCACTCCCGATTCCGACCCTACGAGAGATCGGGAGAGCACGACAAGGATGGAAAAGTCATTCGCCCTGGGCTCAACGACCAGCTCCAGGACAAGGGCGACGCCGCGAAGGAACGCATCATTGTGGCGACGCAGGTGGTCGAGGCCGGCGTCGACATTTCCTCCCGCACGCTGTTCACGGAACTGGCCCCGTGGGCGAGCATCGTCCAACGCATCGGCCGCTGCAACCGCACCGGCGACGACACCCCCGGCCGCGTCTTCTGGATCGACTTGGACGAGAAGCAATGCCTGCCTTACGACGAAGCCGACCTGTCCTTCGCGCGAACGCAGTTGAAGAAACTCGACGGCCAAGGCGTCTCGCCGAAGCAACTGGCGGACTTCAAAACGGAGAACGGGATCGAGTTGCCATTCGAGCACAAGCACGTGCTGCGTCGCCGCGATCTGCTCGACCTCTTCGACACGTCGGCAGACCTCTCCGGCAACGACATCGACATCAGCCGCTTCGTCCGCTCGGACGACCCCGACACCGACGTGCAAGTCTTCTGGCGCGAAGTTCCCAAAGACGGCCCCGACCCCGATACATCGAAACCGCAACGCGAAGAACTCTGTTCCGTTCCGGTCGGTCAGTTTCGCGAGTTCCTGCAGAAGGAAAAGCCGGACGCCTTCCTCTGGGATCACCTCGATGACAAATGGCAGAAGGTCGAGGCAAAGCAACTTCGCCCCGGTATCGTGATCCTGCTTCCCACGTCCGCCGGCGGCTACTCCGAATCGCTCGGTTGGACCGGCGACAGCGGCAATAAGATCGACCCGCTTCCACCGAAGAATCCCGAGAAGCCCGAAGCCACCCGCGGCGATCCCGTCTCGACACTGCCGCTGCCCCAGCCGTTAACCGTCACCGAACACACGGCGAATGTCTGTGCGATGCTCGAAGCCATCCTTCAGGAACTGCCGCTGCCGGACCATGAAGACGTGCTGCGGAAGGCCGCCCGCTGGCACGATGTGGGCAAGGCTCATGGCGCGTTCCAAGAGGGCATGCGAAAGGCGAACGCGGCCTGCACGCCCGACAAGAACTGGGCCAAGTCCGGGAAGAACGGCAAGCTGACCTACGGGCGCAAACACTTCCGCCACGAACTGGCGTCCGCGTTGGCCGTGCTGCACGCCCATCCCGAGTGGGACTTCCTCATCGCGTACCTCATCGCCACTCATCACGGCAAGGTGCGGCTCAGCATCCGCAGCCTGCCGGGCGAAGCGGACAAACTTCCCGACCCGCCGCCGGAGATGTTCGCGCTCGGCGTCCGTCACAACGACCCGCTACCGACAGTCGATCTTGGCGAGGGTTCCGTCTGGTCCGAACACGCGCTCGATCTCGCGCCGATGCGGCTGGGTGGCCCCGCGAGTTGGACCGGCCGCGCGTTGAAGCTGCTGTCCGACCTCGGCCCGTTCAAGCTGGCGTATCTGGAGTCGCTGCTCCGGGCCGCGGACGTGCGGGCGAGCATGAAGGAGTCCGACCATGCATGAGGTCTCGCTCCCCGGCTGCACGCCGGAACCGCTCATGGGTTATCTGAAGGCGCTCGGCGTGTTCCGCCTCGTGGCGGAGCAGGCGGACCCGTCCGCCACGTTGTGCTGGAAGGGCGGCATCGCCTGCCTCACGAGCAAACTCGACCGCGACGGACTGGTGGCGTTTTTTAGGGACGAGTATCAGCCGACACCCGTGCTGGCTCCGTGGAATGGCGGGAGCGGCTTCTACGATGGCGGCACCGAACCGCTGAAAGCAATCGAGCGATCTACAACCGAGAGACTTCGTATCTACCGGGAAGCGATTGCGAGCATTCGACGATTCGTTCCGAAGAACAAACCGAAGGATGACGAAAAAGACGATCTGCTGATTCGTTGTCGGGCCGAGTTGTCGGATGAAGTTGTCCCCTGGCTCGATGTCTGTTTCGTCCTCGGGGAGAGTCAGGATCGACCCGGACAAACGAGGCCGAGTTTCTTTCCACTCCTGGGTACCGGCGGCAACGATGGCCGACTCGACTTCACCAATAATTTCTTCCAGCGACTCGCTGGCATCTTGCCATTTGCAAATGAAGAGCTACCGAAGGAGTCGGCCGCGTGGTTGAACGACTCCTTATTCGCGGATGTGAACACGGCCTTGAAGGATGTCGCCATCGGGCAGTTCAATCCCGGCGGGATCGGTGGCGCGAACGGCGTTCAAGGCAACTTCGAGGCGGGCTCGCGCGTCAATCCGTGGGATTACATTCTGATGATCGAAGGGTCGCTCCTCTTCGCTGGTTCGGTCGCGAGGCGACTCGGAGCGAACGCCACCGCAAAGGCTGCGTTCCCGTTCTCCGTCGAGTCTGTTGCAGTCGGATATGGTTCCTCGACGGCCTCGGAAGAAACCACCGATGGTTCGCGGGCTGAACTCTGGCTACCGCTCTGGAACACCGCCACCTCGCTCGGCGAGGTGAGGCAACTCTTCGCGGAAGGGCGTGCCCAACTCGGCCGGCGTCAGGCGAGAAATGCCGTCGAGTTCGCGCTCGCAGTGAACCTGCTCGGCGTGAGCAAAGGCATCGAGGCGTTCAGCCGATACGGATTCCTGAAGCGGAACGGGCTCGCGTTCCTCGCCGCACCGCTCGGTCGAGTTGCCGTCACGCTGCGGCCCAAGGCCCGGTTGCTCGACGATCCCGCGCTCGTTGCGTGGCTCGATCAACTTCGCCGCGCGTGCCGCGAAAAGGATAAGACTCCGGCTCGTTACCAGACTGCACTGCGAAACATCGATCGTGCGATGTTCGCATTCGCCAACCGCAGCGAACACGGCAACGACGCGAAGTACCTCGTGGACGTGCTGGTTGCACTGGGCCAAGCGGAACGCACCCTCGCCAGCGGGCTTCGATTCGCCCAGGAAAAATACATCCGCCCGCTCGCCGGCCTTTCCGCTCAGTGGTTGGACGCGGCAGACGATGGCTCAGTCGTGGAGTTTCGACTCGCGGCCGCACTGGCCGGAGTCGAGAGTTCCAAGAAGGGCGAAGTCGGGGCACTGCGGGCGTACCTCGAAGAAGTCGAGGTGAAGAAGTTCGTCAACTGGTCGTCTGGCAGCAAGTCCGCCGTCTGGTCGAAGCAACCGCTGGCGGCGAATCTTGCGGCCGTGTTTCGCCGTCGCCAGATGGAAGCGTTTCGCGGCGGGGTGAAGGGCGTTCCGATGAGTTCGCCCCGGCCAGCCCGGCTCGACGACGTTCTCACTTTTCTCCACGGCAAAACGGACGACGAGAAACTCGGCGACCTGATCTGGGCGCTCACCGCCATCAACTGGCGGAAGGTGACGTGGGTCAAGCCGGAGCGTTCGCACGGATCGGTGCCGTTCGAGTTCGGGCTGCCGCGATTGCTCGTGAACCCGCTTTGCTTCCAGGCGAAGCCGATCGGCGACACGCCGCGTTGGGTCATCGACAAAGGCGAAGCCAACGCGGTTCACGATCCGGATGTGTTCCACGCGCTCGCAACCCGCGACATCGACGGTGCCATCACGAAGGCCGCGCGTCGGCTGCGGTCCGGCGGGCTCACCGTCAATGGCTACCGGAATCGCCGGCAGGCTGGTGGGCCGCTCACAGTCGAGACGGCGATCGACCCCGAACGCCTGCTCGCGGCCATGCTCATTCCACTGTCGCCCCGCGATCTCGTACGGATCGCCAACACCATTCTCTATCCACCCGAACCCCAGGGAGTTGCCCATGCTTGATTTTCTCGAATCGCTCCGATCCGCGCCGCGGGTGCTGATCGAAGCCGAACTGAAGCCGGTCGCCGGCACCCGAATTCAACCCACCGGGTTCCCCGACCTCGGACCCGCCGCTTACGACGCGCCGACTGATGACGGAGGGACCGTCGCGATGCTGCTCGTCGAATCGGCGCAGTCGATGGCCAACCGTCTCGAAGCGGTGTGCTGGGACGAAGCCGCGGACGATGTCGTCCCGGAGTTGAAGGGCCTGCCTTACATTCGCGTGAAGCTCGCCGGCCTCGGCGACGGCACCGATACCACCACGAGTATCCAAGAGTTTCACCGGCTGAACTCGCCGTACATCATGAGCGGTAAGGACGACAAGGGGGTTGCGTTCGCGGATGTGCTGAAGCCAGAACTCGGGATGAAGGCGGTTGCGGGGAAGAAGAGCGGCAAGGCGAAAGCCACACCCGATGCCGTCGACGCTCCGACCGAGAAGGAACCGGACGATGTGGCGGGGGTCGTGAATCTTCGGAAGCTCGCGGCCGTGTGCTTCAACTACGATCCGAACTCGCTCGTTCACGGCGTCTTCCTGGAGAAGATCGCCGGTCGGTTGCGGCACCCGCGGGCGCTCTCCGCGTTCATCGAAGCGTCCGGTGTCGGCCGTGCGGATAGCGGCGGGGTCAAGTTCGACCGCGCACTCCCGAAGCCGAGCGTCGCCGGTGTGGATGCCAAGGGCGGTTACGGAAACGTGCCGTTCCACCGCACCGAGTTCACCGCCAAGACCATCACCGCGTTCTTCACCATCGACCTCGCCCAGATCCGCGGCTACGGGCTCCCCGTACCGGGCGGCGACCTGCTCACCGTGCTCTCGCTGTGGAAGATTCGCAAGTTCCTCGATTCCAACATGCGGCTCCGCACGGCGTGCGAACTCGAAGTCGTGAAGGAAGAAGTGAAGCGGCCGAAGGAGGGCTTCAAGCTGCCGAGCGCGGACGAGTTGACGAAGCCGCTCGCGGACCTGATCGCAAAGTGCAAGTTCGGCAGCGTCACCGAATTGACCTGGAACAACAAGTGAGGCGACGCCCATGCCCGTGACCTTGAAGCTGACGTTTCCCGGCGGACGGTATCACGCGACGCCGTGGGGCCGGCACGTGAACGAAGGTGTGCCCGAGTGGCCGCCGTCGCCGTGGCGGCTGCTGCGGGCACTCGTCGCCGTGTGGAAAAGGACCTGCCCGGACTTGACGCAGGAGCAGGTTCAACCCATGCTCGCGGCACTGACTGCTCCGCCGCGGTTTCACTTGCCTCCGCATCGGGTCGCCCACACGCGGCACTACATGCCGTGGGAGAAGAAGGGGCCTGCGGATCGCACGCTTGTGTTCGACACGTTCGTCGCGGTGGGGCGGAACGACCCGCTGTACATTCATTGGCCCGACGCGAATCTCGCGGCAACCGACGAGAAGGTGCTGCGGCGGCTCGCGGAGAACCTGTCCTCCTTCGGCCGCGCCGAAGGTTGGGTCGAAGCCGAGGTCGTTTCCGAAGCGAACGTGGATTGGAATTGTTGCATCGCACCGCCCGACGATTCGAACCCCGTGCCGATCCTCTGCCCGGACGGTGCAGCGGCCTTCAGTTCGGAACACTATCCGAAGCACGACTTGAAGAAACTCAAAGCGGGCAAGGTGAACGCGAAGGATTTCTTCTTCGACTGTCCACCCTGGCATCTGTGCCTGGACACGCAGACGATTCACGAAGAGAAGTGGCCGCGGGTGCCCGGCGCGGTGTGGGTGAATTATGCGTCCGTCGCGCCGGCCTCGACCACGGTTCGGGCGAAGCTGACGCCCGAGCCTGCGAACGGGCCGAAGGTCGCGCGGTTCCTGCTCGATGGACCGGTACTGCCGCTGGCGACGGAGACAATCGCGGTCGCGGAGGCGTTCCGCCGTGCCGCCATGTCGCGATTCCGCAAATGGTGCGAGCGGAACCCATCCGATGGAGAGAAGTTCCTGCGAGCCGGTGTCGAGAAGTATTCGTCTCGGACGCTGAGCGGGAAGGAACTTGATTCCTCGATGCGTCGCGATCACCTCCATGCGTACTACCTGCCCGAGAGCCACGACAAGCGAATCACCCATCTCACCGTATTCGCGGAAGAGGGCTTCGGTCCGGGCGAGATCGCGGCCCTCACGAGCCTGCGGTCGCTCAAGTTCGGCAATCTCGAACAGCTTCGCGTTCAATTGATCGGGCTCGGCCAGGCGGCAGACTTCACGGCGACCCTCTTCAAAAAGTCCCGCATCTGGGTCTCCGCCACGCCGTTCATCGCGCACCGGAATCTCAAGCGTCGCGGCACCAAACGCGACCTCGTGACCGGAGACGATCATAAGAATGGCTTTCTCGACCTCTGCATCAACGAGTTGCTCGAACTTTCTGGACGCGGTCGTGCCGTTGTGACATCACTGCCTCTTCGCACGACCGACCTGCGTTCCTTCGAGTATCGGCGATCGCGAAACCGGCGCAACGATGACGGCTGGAATCGCGCTCACGGGTGCTTCCGGCTCGAATTCAAAGACGAGATCTCCGGCCCTCTGAGTTTGGGCTACGCCTCTCACTACGGGATGGGGCTCTTCTGCCCCATCTGATTGCAGCGATTCCGGGAAGCGGTGTCGGCATCGGTCTCCGGTTTCTTGAGTGAAACCGGGGCTCTTTTTCATTTCCCCTGGCCGATTGGCCGCATTAAGCCGCGCATCCGATGCCGATAGAATTGATACGCCCTCGGAGCGCACCGCGCATGGCCACGGTTTTGAACGTACCCGAAGTCGCATACGAACCGGGCCCCCTGGCCGCGATGGCGCTCGGCCTCGGAGACTGGTCGCTCTTCGCGATGCGGACGATGTCGGGCGCGATCGCCAAGGCGTTCAGCGTTCGCGAACTGATTCGCGTTTGCGCCGAGGTCGGGGCCGGGAGCCTGCCGGTGGTCTCGATCACGGGCATGTTCATCGGCATGGTGCTCGCCGTTCAGGCGTACAGCCAGTTCCACAATATCGGGCTGGAAACGTCGATGGGGGCGTTCATTCACATGTCGGTGGTGCGGGAACTGGGGCCGGTGCTGGCGGCGGTGATGCTCGCCGGGCGGGTCGGTTCGGCGATGGCCGCGGAACTCGCCACCATGCGCGTGACCGAACAAATCGACGCGCTCGCCTGCCTCGGCGTCGACCCCGTGAAGTACCTCGGGGCACCGCGGTTCCTCGCCTGCCTTGTGATGATTCCGATGCTCACCTTGTTCGCGGACCTTACGGGGCTCGTGGGCAGCACGCTCATTTGCCTCCACGTATTCGGCATCGATTCGCACCACTATTGGGAGCATTCGCGCGGCTTCGTCGGCCTGTGGGATGTCGGAGTGGGTCTGGCAAAAGCCTTGGCGTTCGGCGGCACGCTCTCACTGATCGCGTGCCATCGCGGGTTCAACAGCAAGGCCGGAGCGGCGGGCGTCGGCCGCGCCGCGACCGAAGCCTTCGTCTATTCGTTCGTGGCGATCATCGTACTCGACTTCGTCCTCGCCATGTTTTTCAATACGCTCTACGACGTAATCTGGGCCGACAGCCCCGCGAAAATGGCGTGATGTGTAAATCGGGTTTCACCACAAAGACACTGAGATCACACGAAGGGGCACAAAGCAGAAAAATGAAATGATGTTTGTTCCTTCGTGTTTCTTGGTGTGATATTTGTGCCTTTGTGGTGAACGGATTTGTGGTGACCTGTGATGGATGAGGTTCCCGTAATTCGATTGCAGGGCGTGTCGGTCCAGTTCGGGCCGCAGGCCGTGCTGCGCGGGATCGACCTCGACATCGGTCGCCGGCAAACGGTGTGCATCATCGGCGAGAGCGGCTGCGGCAAGACCGTGCTGCTGAAGCTGATCGTCGGGTTGTTGAGTCCGACGGCGGGCGAGGTGACGTTCGAAGAGTCGCCGTTGAGCAAGATGAACGAAAAGGAAATGACTCGGATGCGCTTACGCGTCGGATTCCTGTTCCAACAAGCGGCACTCTTCGACAGCTTGAACGTCTTCGATAATGTTGCGTTCGGGCCTCGGGCGAAGGGTGGAATGTCGGAAGCGGAGATTCAGACGCGGGTCCGAGAACGCATCGCCGAAGTGGGCCTGCCCACAACGGTGGAACTCAAGATGCCCGCGGAACTCTCGGGCGGCATGCGCAAGCGCGTCGGCCTCGCCCGAGCCCTGGCCCTCGACCCGGAAGTGATGCTCTACGACGAGCCGACCACGGGCCTCGACCCGATCATGACCGACGTGATCAACGAGTTGATCTTGCGAACGCGAACCCGCCGCCCGGTCACGAGCATCGTCGTCACGCACGAAATGCGAACGGTTCACAAGGTGGCGGATCGCGTGGTGATGCTCTATCCATTGACGCGGCTTCAGCCGGACGAACCGCAGGTGTTGTACGATGGCCCACCGGAAGGTCTGGCGACATCGCCCGACCCCCGCGTCCGCCAGTTCGTCGAAGGCGATGCGCAGGATCGCTTGAGTTCGAGTGGGGAATAACGTTTAGCCGCAACGCGGAGTCCTCGGAGCGGAGCGCTCCGCTCCGAAGACTCCGCGTCGCGGCTAAACTTGGAGCGCCTTCATCATGGCGGAGCGACGCGTCAAACTGAGGCTGGGGCTGTTCGTGGCCAGCACGCTCGTCGCGCTTGCGGCACTCGTCGTGCTGTTCGGCAGCGCGCCGAACCTCTTCACCGTGAAGGCCCGCTACACCATCACCTACCCCGAAGCCCCCGGCATCGCCCCCGGTACGCCCATCCGCAAATCCGGCGTCCGCATCGGCGAAGTCACGAAGATCGAACTCGATCCCGGCACCGCACAAGTTCGCGTTCACATCGCCATCGATCCGAAGTATCCCATCCGTTCCAACGAAGATGCCACCATCACGCGCGGCCTCCTCAGCGGCGACACCGCCATCGATTTCCTCCCGAAGCTCGATCCGATGTCCGCCGCGCCGATGCAGCGCGGGGACGACTACCCGCCCGGCACCGAGATCGTCGGCGTGCCGCCCATCACGCCGCGCAGCCTGCTCACACCCGCCTCTAGCGTGCTCGCCAGCGCGCAGGCTTCGCTCGACCGCATGGTCAGTTCCTTCGAGCGTTTGGAGAAGATCGCACCGCAACTCGAAGCGACCTTGCGCGAATTCGAACTGCTCGCCAGCGACGTGAGAAAGTTCGTTCCCGAACTGAAGAAGACCAACGACAAGCTGCAAAAGTTCATCGGCGGGGACGTGAAGCCGCTGCCCATCGGTGCCGTTGCGATGCAGGAAGCGCCGGAAGGCGACAACAACCTCGGCACGCTCATTCGCGATGTGCGAACGCTCATCGGCGTCATTCGGCCCACGATCGACGATATCCGCGGAGCCGTGCGGCGCATGGAACCGGAGATCACGGGTGCCGCCAAGTCCGCGAAAAGCACGCTCGATCGCGCCTCGGCCACGTTCGACAGCGTGAACGAACTCCTCTCGCCCGAGAACCGCAAGGAGATCAACGAACTCATCAAGAATCTGAACGGAGTCGGCGGGAACATTCTCAAACTCTCGGCCGGCTTCCAAAATCTCCTCGACGAAGCCGAGCGCACGATCAAGAACTTCGACAAGCGCACCACCCTCACGGCCGACATCCTCGAAGACGTTCGCGCGATCACGAAGCCGATCGCAGCGCGATCCGAGATCATGGTGAGGGACATTTCCGAATCCGCAGGGCAGTTGAACAAAGTGCTGGTGGAGGTGCGGCAAGTCGTGTCGGCGTTTGCCCGCGAGAACGGCACGATCCAAAAACTGCTCACCGAACCGGGCGTTTACAACAACCTCGACGCGGCCTCGGCGGCACTCTCGAAGGTGCTGATCCGCGCCGACAAGATCGGGAAGGACCTCGAAGTGTTCGCGGACAAAGTGGCTCGGCGTCCGGAGTTAATCGGCGTGGGGGGGGCACTGCGTCCGAACTCGGGTTTGAAGGAGTCGCCGTTCGCGCCGGTGCCGCGCGACCTGCCCAGCTACCGGCCCGAGTGGCCGCCCGCGATCCCGGCCCGAAACGGACCCGGTTGGCTGGAACCCCCGGCACCGCGACACGACACCCACTGGCGGCCCGGCGAACCGATCCTCGGCCAACCCGTGAGGTAGCCATGCCCGGCAGCAAAATCCAATTCGACGTTCACCCCAGCGTCGCGATGGTGAAACACGGCTTTTCGCCGCGGATGCGGCGTCCGATGGTAGCCAGGGGTGAAGTGAGGCTTTGCGAACGGAACCCCTGGAAACACGGCAACCAGATTCTTGATTGAGCCCCGGAGGGGCGATCGCAATTACCGCCGCCCCTCCGGGGCTCAAGGTTCACGATGTGTTCCAGGGGTTCCGCTTCGCTCCACCCCTGGCTACAATCGGTCGCCGCATCCGCGGCGAAAACTGGTGCCTCTACTTTTCTGACTGTCAGTGATAACACCTCATGAACTTTCTCGCGATCGAAACCAGCTGCGATGAGACGGCGGCGGCCGTGTTCACGGATGCACTCGAAGTCCGTTCGAGCGTCGTCGCCTCGCAAACGAGCCTGCACGCACGGTTCGGCGGAGTCGTGCCCGAGATCGCCTCGCGGGCGCACTTAAGAAGCATTCTTCCGGTGATCGACGAAGCACTTTCTCGGGCGGGCATTCCCCTGAGCGAGATCGGTTGCGTGGCCGTTCACAACTCGCCGGGGCTGGTGGGGGCACTGCTCGTCGGCGTCTCGGCAGCGAAGATGCTGAGCCTCGCGCTCGGCGTGCCACTCATCGGAGTAAACCACGTTGCCAGCCACATCTTCGCGTGCCGGCTCGCCGCCGGGCGCGACATCTTCCCGTGCGTCGGGCTCGTCGTCAGCGGTGGGCATACTTCGCTCTTCAAGTGCGACACCGCACTGTCACTGGAACTGCTCGGCGGCACACGCGACGACGCCGCCGGCGAAGCTTTCGACAAGGTTGGGGCGATCCTCGGGCTCGGCTTCCCGGGCGGTCCCGCCGTCGAACGCGAAGCCGCGAACGGGAACCCGAAGGCGCATCGCTTCCCCCGTGCGTTCATCGATGACGCACGGCTCGAGTTCAGCTTCAGCGGGTTGAAGACGGCGGTGCTGTACGCCTGCCACGGTCAGGATGTGTCGAAGGCGACGCCGCCACCGCCGGGCCCGAAACGCGCCGATCTCGCCGCGAGCTTTCAAGCGGCGGTCGTGGATGTACTCGCGATGAAGTGCAAGCAAGCGCTGCGAAAAACGGGGCTGACTCGACTCGCGGTAGGTGGCGGCGTGACGGCCAACAAGTCGCTTCGAGCCGCGCTCGCGGCGATGTGCGAAAAGGAAGGTGTGGAGCTGTTCATTCCGCCGATGGATCTCTGTACGGACAACGCCGCGATGGCGGCGCTGGCGGTCGAGAAGTGGAAGCTCGGCGAGTTTGCGACGGCCGAACTCGACGTTCAGCCGAACTTCGCGTGAACGAGTCGCGAAGCCGCAAGCGGCAGCAGGTCAGCTGAAGAACTTGATCGCCGTAAGAGCCAACCCGGCCACCACGGCACCGCCGACCGCTGCAGCAACGATTCCCCACTGCGTCTTCTTCTCGACAGTTTGAGCCAGGTCGCCGCGACTGAACGGATTCGCGGCTAGCGCCGGACTCGGCTTCGTCCCGTTCGGCGTGTGCTCCGCGGCGGCGTGCCCGGTATCGATAGCGGATTGCGGTCCGCGTAGGGGCGACGGCAGTGGGGCGTTCCAAGGCGATGCCGCGGGTTGCGTGAACGGGCTGGCGGCGCCCCGAGCAGCAGGGGCCGCGACCGGGGCCGAACGAGTCAAGGTACCCATCGTGCCGCTGCCGCGACCCGATCCGCCGCCCGCCATCGCGAGCATCGGCGCGGCTTCTTCCACCTCATTCGCGTCGATCGGTTCCTCGGCCCCTTCCATCGCCGCCGCACTCAACTGCGGCATCTCCCCATCCGTGGGCATCCCGATGTTCGGCGCGAGCCACGATTCCAACTCGGCCGCGACCTGAGCCGGAGTCTGGAACCGGGCCTTCGGATCCTTCGCCATGAGCCGCGCCAGCAGTGCGGCGAGGCCGTCCGGCACCTCGGGGCGAATCTGCTGAATCGGAGTCGGCTCCTTCGTCCGGTGCCAGAGCAACTTCTGCGAAACCGTGCCGACGGGGAACGGAGGATGGCCTGCGAGCATGAAGTACAGCGTGGCTCCAAGGCCGTAGATGTCTGCCCGAATGTCCACGGAATGGCTGTTCGCCACTTGTTCCGGGGCCACGTAGTCCGCGGTGCCGAGCACGATCTTGTCGTCGTACTTCATCGTGAGTTGGTCGGTGTGGTCCTTGTAGAATCGGGCGAGGCCCAGGTCGAGAATCCGCGCGATCCCCTTGCGATCGACGAGCACGTTACCCGGCTTGATGTCCCGATGGATGATGCCGCTGCGGAAGGCGTAGTCCAACCCGACGGCGGTCTGGTGGGCGTAGCTCACCGCGCGGTCGATGTCCAGCGGGCCGAACTTCTTGACGATCCCAAGGAGGTCGGAACCGTCCACGTAATCCATCACGATGAAGTGGAGGTTGCCGTCTTGGTCGATGTCGTGGGTGCGGACGATGTTCGGGTGCTGGAGGCTCCCGGCCGCTCGGGCTTCGCGGTAGAAGCGGCCGAGCGCCGCGGGCTGTTCCGCCTTGGCGGGAGGCAGCACCTTCACCGCGACTCGCCGCTTCATGAACATGTGTTCGCAGAGGAACACCTGGCCCATGCCGCCGACGCCGACGCGTTCGAGCAGCTTGAACTTGCCGATGGTAAACCCGCGCCACTTCCCGAGGAGGAACTGCTCCGACTGGAAGTAGGTGAGCACGCCATCGCGGATCATGTCGTCCGCAAATTCGCGGGGATCGCTGGGCAGTCCGCGAGTGAACTCCCGCCGCTGGAGGTAGGCGCTGAGCTTGAGCTCGTCGATCATTCCGCTCTTGCGGATGAGTTGGATCAACTCTTCGACCGAGGAGGGCATGGACATCGGGCACCGGTGGCGGGTAATGGGCCGAGCAGGAATTCTTGCCGAAAACTAGAACAGGTTCAGACGCCACGCAAATCCGCGCGGCACTTCTTGCGATCGGATCGTTGAGATTTCGCGCTCAGCTCACAAAGAAGTGCGAGAAATTCCTTGCAACATCGAGTGCCAATTGCAAACGTGAGAGTTCGGCGCTCCGGCTCCAAAGATTGACTTACGGCAACTTGGAAGTTAAGGTGGTTCATGAGTGAGGAAGCATCGGAGACCGAGCCCGAACGCTTGCTTCGATTGGTTCGCAGCGCGATTTCAAACTTTCAGACCACGCCTTGCTTCCACGTTGTGGCCCGGTCTGGGAAGAACTGTTGTGGCCCGGTCTCCTGACCGTGCCACTCCCCCAGTTGTGGCACGGTCAGGAGACCGGGCCACAACGTAGGGGAGCTGTTGCATCGTCGGCGCGCACGAATCCCATCCTTGATCGATCGAGGGCAGACCCATGACGAGTGCCATCACGTGCATCGAATGCGGCAAGAAGTCCATGCGACTCGTCCAGGATCGCTACGAAGCGGACGTCAAGCACGATGGGCGATCCTACCGCATCGACATTCCGCTGCTCGAGTACTATCGCTGCGATGATTGTCCGAAAAGCCTGGTGCTGACCGATGCCGCCGATGAGGCGGTTGGCAGGGAATTGCGCCGCATGGCGAAGTTGCTCCTACCGCAGCAAATTCGAGACATCCGGAAGCAGTTCGGCCTTTCGCAGAAGGAACTCGCCGAGCTTTTGGGAATCGGAGAGGCGACGCTTTGCCGTTGGGAGACGGGCACGCAGATTCAGCAACGTGCGTTCGACAAGATGCTCCGTGCGTTCTCGAATGTCCCAGCGTTCCAGCAGTATTTGCACGACGCGATCGGCGTCGGCTCGTAGCTTCATTTCCCCAGCAGAAACCGCAGGCCCGATTCCAGCTCGGCATGGTCGAAGGTGAATCCGGTGGCGAGAAGTTTGTTCGGAACGCCTCGCATGGAGGCTAAAAGGACCGCGTCGGCGATGTCCCCGAACATCAGCCGCAACGCGGATTTGGGCAGCCACATGAAGACGGGTCGACCGAGGACGCGACCCAGAGTCTTGGAGAACTCGCGATTGATGACGGGATTCGGGGCGATCGCGTTCACCGGACCGCTCAGCGAATCCGTCTGCACGCAGTGGTGAATCGCGCCGACGACGTCGTGAACGGCGACCCAGGGCACCCACTGCCGACCCGTGCCGAGAGTTGCTCCGAGGCCCGCACGGAAGGCGAAGAGTTGCTTGCCGAGCGCTCCGCCCTTGGGAGTGAGTACGGCACCGATCCGGAGGTGGACGACCCGCACGCCCGCGTTCTCCGCGGGAGCAGTCGCCCGCTCCCATTCCTTGCAGACATCGGCGAGGAAGCCGTTGCCCGTCGTGGATTCCTCGGTGAGAACCTCGTCGCCGCGTTCGCCGTAGATGCCGACGGCGGAGGCCGAGATGAACGCCTGGGGCCGGCGAGCGACCGGCAACTTCGCCACGGCTTCGGCCAGCAATCGCGTGGGAATCGTGCGGCTTTCGAGAATTTTCGTCCGCTTCGCCTCGTTCCAACGGCCTTCGGAGATCCCGTCGGCCGCCAGGTGAATCACGGCGTCGCAACCGTCGAGAATCGCGGGATCGACCGGTGCCTGCGGGTTCCAGCCCACGTATCGAGTGCCGTCGTCGAAGGCGGGTTCTACGACCGGCCCCGACCCACTGACCAATCGAACGACGTCGTGCCCGCCGGTGGCAAGGAAGAGTGCAAGTTCGGTCCCGATCAGGCCGCGCGAGCCGGTGATCGCGATCTTCAAACGCGGGCGGTCGCGGTACAGGCCGTGCCGCCTCAGATCGCTCGCCGTGAGGGCGTGTCGATAGTTGAACATCGCTCGGAGGCGATCCTCCACGGCCCCCGAGCCGAACGCGTAGCCGAGCGGCCCGAGCGGCAACCGGAAAGAGACCTCGTTCTCGAGGAATGAACTGCGCTCGCCGTCCGGAATGAATCGGTGCGTGTGGACCCACTCGGCGAACGGTCCCTGGATTTGACGGTACTTGAACCCACGGCCCGGTTCGAAATCGAAGAGTTCGACGGTCCAACTTTTTTTGAAGGGGCCGAGTGCTTGGGCACGGAAGCGGACCCGCATGCCGTCCGTGCCGAAGGTGCCATCCCGGGGACCGAACTCGATGCGTTCCCAGGGCGGCTGCAAGCGCGGGATCACGGCAGGCCGTGCGTGCCACGCATAGAGTTCCTCGGCCGAGGCCGGAATCGCGGTCCGCTGAGAAAAGGATTCGGAAGGCATCGCTGGAATGGTCTGTGGGTCGAGGTCTGTGGTAGTGAGGTATCAACCTTTCACTACCACTTCAACCGCACGACCCGACCCTGGCATCACGCGAAGTGTGCCAACAATTCTTGGTGTTTCCCAGATCGACTTCCCAAATGAGGGCTTCCACACCGGTGGAAACTTGAGGTGAGTTCGAGAATGTCATCGTGGAAGTGGCTATCAGGCTGAAAGCCTGGGATCCCTTAGCCCAGGGCAACGCCCGGGCAACGCCCTGGGTGAGGCGTGACGCGAGCAGCAGCCTGAAGGGCTGCGACCGGGACGAACGCGAGTCAGGCTCGGAGTCGCACCCCTTCAGGGTGCAGGACTGCTGCCGGAATCCCAGGGCGTTGCCCTGGGCTGAGGGATCCCAGGCTTTCAGCCTGAAGCTCGAACAGCCTCGAGTTGTTCCGATTGGCTGAACTCCAAGGATGGTTGGCACACCCAGTCCTTCAATTGGAGTGGAGCGATCCAACCGTTTAAGCTATCGTTCAATCGCACGCGGAGGGTGATTTGTGAAATCGGTTTTCGTCTCGGAGCACGAGCAGGTCGATATCCCCGGTTGGGTGATCGACTTCGACACGTTCCGTCGCTGGCTGCACTCCGAAGGCTTCCCGAACGACGGGCGAATCGGCTACATCCAGGGCTCCGTCTGGGTGGACTTGAGCATGGAACGGTTCTTCGAACACGGTCAGGTGAAGACCGAGGTTTGCCGCGTGCTCGCGAACCTCATGAAGGAGACGCGATGGGGTCGATTCGCACCCGACGGCACGCGCTATAGCCACCTCAAAACTCGACTCTCGACCGAACCCGATGGCCTCGTGATTTCCCACAAAGCCTTTGCCTCGGGTCGCGTCAAACTCATTTCGGGCAAGAAGGGCAAAGACACGGAACTGGTTGGCAGTCCGGAGATCGCCATCGAGGTCGTGAGCCCGAGTTCCGCGGACAAAGACACGGAATGGCTCATGGCGGCTTATCACAACGCCGGAGTTGATGAGTACTGGCTGTTCGATGTGCGCGAGGGCGTCCGCTTCGACATCTACCGGCACGGCAAGCGGGGCTACTCGCCGAGCCGCAAGCTCGACGGTTGGGTTCGCTCGCCGATCCTCGGAAAGTCGTTCCGGCTCGTTCGAACCGAAGATAAGAACGGCGATCCCGAATACACACTCGAAGTCCGCTGACCCCGATTTCACGTCCGCTTCGCTAAACTCGCCAAACTCTCAGGCTCGCTTCGGCCGATACACCTTGCGAAGGACGAGGTGCGAGCATGGATGTGTCGTTTTCACGCCGGGGATTGCTGCAAGGAATCGTCGCCACGGGAGGCGTTCTGGCGGCGAACGCCGCGGTCGCCGGGCCGTTGCAGCCACTCCAGGCCGCGAAGCATCCCGGCTGGGTCTTCGGCCGCATGACCGGAGCCCAGGCCCTCACCGAAGCCCTGATTCTCGAAGGCACCGGCTGCGTCTACGGCATCCCCGGAGCCCAAGGCAACGAACTCTGGGACACCTTCAAGCAGAAGAACCTCCCCTACCTGCTGGTCACGCACGAATACTCCGCAGCCTGCATGGCGGACGGCTACGCTCGCAGCACCGGCCGCCCCGGCGTGCTCTGCGTCGTGCCCGGTCCCGGAATCACCAACTGCCTGACGGGTCTGGGCGAAGCCCTGCTCGATTCCTCGCCCGTCGTCGCGATCGTGGGCGATGTCGGCATCGGCGAGAAGGCCCGACCGTTCCAGGTTCACGCTCTCCCGAACGTCGACCTCCTCAAGCCCGTGTGCAAGTGCGTGTATCCGGTTCAAACCGTGGATCAGATTCCCGGCGCAGTACGGCAAGCGTTCGCGGCCGCGATGGCGGGTGAACCGGGCCCCGTCGCGGTCGTGGTGCCGTACAACCTGTTGATCGAAGCGGCGGACTACCGCGTGCCGCCGCCTGCCGTCGCGCTTCCCGTTTTCGATGAAGCCGCATTCCAAAAGGCGCTCGGCCTCCTGGCGGACAAGTCGCAGCGGATCGGTATCTATGCCGGATTCGGCTGCATGGCCTTCAGCGACGACCTCACGGCCGTCGCGGAACTGCTCCAAGCTCCGGTCGCGACCAGCGTTTCCGGGAAGGGCGCGATCCGTGAAACGCATCCGCTCGCGGTCGGCTGGGGCTACGGTGCCCATGCCTCCGAGACTGCGGAAATCGTCTTTGCCGGCGAACGCGGCCACCCGAAATCCGGCATCACCACGCTCCTGGCCATCGGCGTGAAGTTCAGCGAAGTCTCCACCGGCTACTACGGCAACTTCCAGCCGAAGCGCGTGATCCACGTCGACGCCAACCCCTGCAACCTGGGCCGCGTTCTGGAAACGGATGTGTGCGTTCATGCGGATGCGGGCGCGTTCCTGGGTCGATTGCTCGCTCATGGCGATGCCGTTCGCCGGCCCGCGGATCAAAAGCTCTGCGTGCGCATCAAGCAGGCCAAGGCCGAGTCGGCTCGCGAGGTTTGCAATGTGAAGCCCGGCAAGTGCGGCGTCGATCCGCTCGCCGTCATCGGGTCGCTCCGTAGAAACCTCCCGGACGATGCCCTGCTCTTCACGGATGTGTCGGTCAGCGAGCACCTCGCGGCCGAGCACTTCACGGTTCACCATCCGCGGACGTACTTCAACCCGGTGGATAATCAGGCGATGGGTTGGAGCATCCCGGCATCGATCGGAGCGCAGCGCGTGCATCACGGCAAGACGGTCGCCACGCTCACCGGCGACGGTTGCATGCTCATGAGCGCGATGGAAATCTCGACCACGGCCCGCGAAGGGCTCCCCGTCAAGTTCTTCATCCTGGACGACCACGCCTACCACTACATGCAGATTCTGCAGAAGGCCGCGTACGCCCGCACCACGGCCACGCACCTGGCGAACATCAACTACCAGGCGCTGGCGCAGGCCTTCGGCGTGGCCTATCAGGATGTGAGCCATCAGGGTGAACTGGATGCGAAGGTGCGGGGCGCTCTCGAACACAACGGACCGGTGCTGGTGCGGATTTCGACCGACTACGGCGACCGGAAGATTCGCTGGATTGAAGCCGTGCGTAAGCGCTATTCGGGCGAATTGTCCGGGGCCCAGAAGGCTCGGTTCCTGGCGCGATTGGGTGGCCGGGCGTTGAACCTGCATCCGGAAGTGAATGATTAGAAATTGGCGAGCCGAGGTGCATACGAAACCCGGTTTCTGCTTTGGAAACCGGGTTTCTGATCGATTCCAGAAACCCGGTTTCCTAAGCAGAAACCGGGTTTTCTCATCCATTCATCTCATCCAAACAGCAGCAGCACGTTCCACGGCGGCGTCTTCTCGAACTCGCAACCGAGTTCGAAGTGGTCGCCGGTCTTGCGGCAACTTCGCACGAGCAGCGTCACGAAGCCCACCGTATCGGGGGCGTTCACCGCTTTCACTTGAAGCGTGCTGCCGGGAGCGAGTGCCGTTTGAATCAGGATGCGGAGCCCGCCCGTGGAGCGATCGACGACGTAGCCGTCGTTCACGCCATTGCGGAAGGTCGTCGAGGAGAGAAGCACGCGAACGGGGGCACCATCGCGGCGAACGGTACCGCGGCGATCCGCATACGATTGCTCCGGCGGAGCCCAGGTCGCTACCTTCTCTTCATCCACCGCGCGGGGAGCGTGAGTGGCCACTGCCGCAGGATCCAATTCGAGAGGTATCCGCCTTCTGCGGAAGTACAAATAGGTCAGCACGAGAACGGCCACGACCCCGCCCGATACGACGGGGAGGTTTTCGGCGGCAACGGTCCTGGCGGCATCCAGGTACTGTGCAAACAACATCGAAGAGCTCCCAGGCTTGAGCGCGCGACACGGCAATTCAACCTAGCACACGCCGGGGAGCGTGTGGAAATTCTGGAAGCGAAGGGCGAAGGCTTGAGGCTCCAGCCTCAATACAGCAGGTTGCGAAGCCGACCGCGATATTCGTCGGCTTCAAGGCTCCTCGCACCGATCACCGTGAAAATTTGGACCATTAGCTCGCGAATCGAGCTTCCGCCGAGCTTTTTGTCCTCTTCCGCCGCCTTGAGCAGTTCCTCCATGGCGGGGAGGTACTCGCCACGGGCTGCCAGCACCTGCCCGACGCGGAATAGTGCCTCCGCCGTCGTGCCGCCGGCCTTGGCCGCCGTCAAATCGGCCTCGGAATGCGGAATCGCCCGCAACTTCACGATGGTTCGCAGGCGTTCGGCTTCATCGGCATGTTCCCCCACGTCGATTGGGGCCAGCAATGCCTCGATCTCCGTTTCGCTGCCACTCGCGGCGAGCAACGCCCGAGCCAGGCCGAGCCGGACGGCGGGGTTGTCGGGTTCTTCGCCGAAGAGTTGCCGATACGCCGCAACGGCCGCCTTGGGATCGCTACTTTCCACTTCCAGGGCTTTTCCCAGGGCCGTTTCCGCATCGGTCGGGGCCAACGTGTCGAGGAACTTCCGCACCTCGTCTTCGGGGAGCATCCCTTCGAACTTGTTAACGAGCTTGCCGTCGCGAATCGCGAACACCGCCGGAATCCCGTTCACCTGGAAGGCCTGAGCCAGGTCGGGATGCTCATCGGTGTTCACCTTGGCCAGCAGGAAGGCACCATCCTTCTCCGCGGCCAACTTCTCCAGAACGGGCCCGAGCGCCCGGCACGGCCCGCACCACGGGGCCCAGAAGTCGATCACCACTGGCAACTCGCGCGAACGATCGACCACTTTCTCTTGAAAGTCGGCCGAGGTCGCGTCGATCACCCACTGCGAAGCGGCCATGTTCTGCGTTCTCCCGTTGCGGTCGCATCTGGAATGGAGTTGTTCTACGCCCTCGACCTCGTTCCGAGCATTGTGCCGTGGCCGATTTGAGAACTTGTCGCGCGGCCCGGCAATCCCCCGATTCCTTCAAGCCGTACGGCCTTACCGGTCGATCTTAAGACAGAGGGAGACTACGCGAATGGAGGCGCGCGTGCGACGGTGGCAAGCCACACTGCTGACCATCGGTCTGGCCGCCTTGCTGGCGGTCGCGCCCACCGCCACGCCCCAAGACGGCGGCCAACCGCACTATTGGCCGCACCGCACCTTCTCCATCCCCGTCAACGTCGACCGCATCAATCAGGGCGAAACCAAGCCTTCGCAACTGCAACTTTACTCGTCGCTCAATCGCGGGCCGTGGCAAGCGGGAGCGAAGTTGCCGCTGAACGGACTGCAGGATTTGGGCGAAGGCAAGAAGGGCTTCAAGTTCACGGCCGACCGCGACGGCGAATACGAGTTCAGCGTTCAGTACTGGTACGCGAGCGGTGAATCGAGCCCGAAGAAAGTGGATGAACTGAGCCCGATGCTGGCCGTGTCGATCGACTCGACGCCGCCGGTGGTTCGCGTTGCGGCCGGAGCCAGCGGCGTACGCTGGGAAGCGACCGACGACAACCTCGATTCGCGTTACGTGAGGCTCGAAGCCAAGCTGCCGAGTTGGACCGAATGGCATACCGTGAAGGACCGCACCTTCAAAACCACGGACAGCTACAACTGGCAACTCAAGCCGGGGCAGACGCTCGAAGTCCGCGTAACGGCCAAGGATAAGGCCGGGAACGAAGGCTCGTCCGCCATCATCCGCGTGCCCGGCAACGACGCCGTCGGGACATCCTTCCCCAAGAACCCATCGGGCATCGGCTCGGACTGGCCGCCGACGAACTTGCCGCGCGACGCGATTGCGCCCGCCGGCCTCGGCAACCTGCCCAAGCCCCGCATCGAGTACGTGAACCGCAAGGACATTTTCGTCGATTACACGATCCAGTCGGCCGGCCGCTCCGGCGTGCAGGCTGCTCACCTCTACGTTCAAAAAGACTCCGGGGCCTGGGCCTTCGACAAGAAATTCGTGCTCTCGCCCGTCGCCGAGAAGGGTAAGACGCTCTCGTTGGCCTACACCGCGGTCAATCCGGGTTTGTACGGCTTCTACGTCGCACCCGAAAGTGGAGCCGGTATGAAGGCCGATCCTCCTCGCCGCGACGAGCAACCCATGCTCTACGTCGTGGTCGATCTCGAGGACCCGCACGTGAAACTCACGAGCGTGAGAGTCGTCCCTGGAGGCGTTCGCGGGCCGCTCGTCGAACTCTCCTGGGAAACGATGGATCAGAACCTGATGGCCGACCCGATCACGCTCGAGTACTCCATCGACAAGGACGCGGCCCAGTGGAAGGAAGTGAAATACCGGCTCCCGCCGGGCACGGAGAAGGCCGATTCCCTAGGCCAGAAGCGCTACGTCGGCATGTACACCTGGGAAGTGCCGGACGAGACGCTCTGGAAGTTCCACGTCCGGATTCGGGCCGTCGATAAAGCGGGCAACGCAGCCAAGGATCAGTGGAAGGACGAGGTCATCGTCGATACGGAGAAGCCGTCCGCAGGCATCACCGGCGTTCGCGGCGGCACAGGCCCGGCAAGCCTTCCGAGCCCCGCGCCGATGACGCCGAGCCCGACGCTACCGGTAAATCCCGTCGACAAGCCGAAGGCTCCCGCCTTGCCCGAACTGCCCCCGATGTGAGTTCGCGCCTGCCCTCACCCCGCCAACACCTGCGTTCGAGATGCGACCACCTTTTCCAGCATTGCGATGAACTCGGCCACGGGCTTGGCTCCGAGGTCTTCGCCACTTCGGAGCCGGACCGCCGCCGAGTTCGCTTCCATTTCCTTGTCGCCGATCACCAGCACGTAAGGCACCTTCTGAATCTGGGCGTCGCGAATCTTCGAGTTCATTCGCTTGTCGCTCAGGTCGTTCTCGACGCGGAGGTCCTTCGCCCGAAGCTGCGCCTCGACCTGCTTCGCGTACTCGAAGTGCCGGTCGGCAATCGGCACGATCACCACTTGGACCGGAGCGAGCCACGGCGGGAACGCACCGGCATAAAGCTCGATGAGGTACGCGATCATGCGCTCCATCGTGCTGATGACGCCGCGGTGAATCATGAACGGCCGCTTCTCGGTGTCGTCCGCATCCTTGTAAGCCAGGCCGAACTGCTTGGGCAAATGCGGGTCGAGTTGAATCGTGGAAAGCGTCTCCTCGCGGCCCATCACATCCTTCACCTCGATGTCCACCTTCGGCCCGTAGAACGCCGCCTCGTCTTCGGCTTCCTTGTAGTTCACGCCGGCGATCTGGAGCGCCTCGCGGAGCTTCGCCTGGCTCGTCTTCCACATGAGATCGTCGTCGATGTACTTCACCTTGTTGGCCGGGTCGCGCTTGCTGAGGCGGAAGCTGTACTCGGTGATGCCGAGGTCCGCGTAGGCCTTCTTGATGAGGCTGAGTACGCCGACGAACTCTTCGGTGATCTGGTCTTCGCGCACGAACAGGTGCGCGTCGTTGAGCGTCATGCAGCGGACCCGAGAGAGGCCGCCGACCACGCCCGATCGCTCGTAGCGGTACATCTTGCCGAGTTCCGCGATGCGGATCGGCAGGTCGCGGTAGCTCCGTGGTTTCAACTGGTAAATCAGAATGTGGTGCGGGCAGTTCATCGGCCGCAGCACCAGTTCCTCCTCGCCCATGTCCATCGGCGGGAACATGTTCTCCTTGTAGTGGTCCCAGTGGCCGGACACTTCGTAGAGGTTCCGCTTGGCGAGGTCCGGCGTGTAAACGTGCTGATAGCCCGCGGCGCGTTCGTAGTCCGTGATGAATGCTTCGAGAAGCCGGCGAATGGTCGAGCCCTTGGGAAGCAGGATCGGGAAGCCGGAGCCGAGCAGCGGGTTGTTCATGAACAGTTCGAGTTCGCGGCCCACCTTGCGATGGTCGCGCTTGGCCGCTTCCTCGACGCGGGCCAGATGGGCTTTCAGGTCGGCTTCGTTGGCCCAGGCGGTGGCGTGGAAGCGGCGCAGCGCCTTGTTCTTCTCGTCGCCGCGCCAGTAGGAACCCGTGACCTGTGTAATCTTGAAGGCCTTCGGATCGAGGTTCACGGTGCTCTCGACGTGTGGCCCACGGCACAGATCGCTGAACGTGTCTTGCTGATACACGGTGAGTGTGGGGGCCGAGCCAGCCTGCGCCGAGTTACCGTAGTCGTCCTGTCCCGATTCGAGGCCCGCGATGAGTTCCAGCTTGTACGGGTTGCTTTGGAAGAGTTCCTTCCCCTCGGCGGCGGTGATTTCGCGTACCTTGAAGGCGTGCTTCCCCTTGATGATCTGCCGCATCCGGTCGGCGATCCAGTTGAGGTCCCCAAGCTCCGGGCTCGCTTCGATGTCGAAGTCGTAGTAGAAGCCGAACTCGACGGGCGGGCCGATGGTAGGCTTGGCATTGGGGAAGCGTTCGACGACGGCCTGGGCCAGAACGTGCGCGTAGGAGTGGCGAATCTTGTAGAGGGCCGGATCGTAGTCCTTGGGAATGTACTTCTCGCCCGCGGCCTTGAGTTCGGCTTCGCTCGCCATGTGCAGAGTCCCTTCGTGAACCTGGGAGCGCGGGCGTCCCGCCCGCTTCTTCGCCAGCAGCGGAAATGATACATCCCGAGAGACGCCGCGACAGGGGGCCGAGGTTCGGGTCAGGGCTTTAAAGCCTGACCACCCCGTGGTGCTTGCCTAACTCTTCTTCCACGTCGTCGAGACGCCTGTAAAGCTTGTCGAGTTTCTGACGAGAGCTTTCGACCCGAAGTTGAATCCGTGGAAGTTGCGAGTAGCCAACCACCCCAATGAGGCAGAGGACTGCGGACGCGACGAAGCCCAACCCACCTAAGACAATTAGCGGCTTCTGAGCCACAAAAGCGATACTAAGGAACAATGCGACTCCAGAACATACGAACTGAATAATCGAACGATTTTTTTGCGACTGGAATTCATGCCTTGAAGAGCCGTGGTCTCTTCGCCACTCTTTGATACGGTCTTGAAGCGTTCGTTTGTCCTCACGAAGTCTGCGAATGGCCATTTCGGAGGCTTGTCTGTCTACACCTCCGCCGATTCGATCGAGTTGCTGCACGAACGGGATTAACGAGATGTGTCCACCACCTCGCTTGACCAAATGTTCTCTGCCGCAATGGCTACAAGCAAATCGTTCCAAATCCGACGTGACGCGTAGGTTGCCGGCGCATGAGGGACAAGCGAGTACGATGAAGTCACTCATATAGGGAATGCCAAATCGATATCGAACGTTGTGGAGTTGGCGGTGTCATTTCAGTCTAACGAAGAGTTGCACCTTGTCGAGGTTAGTACTTTCGTAAATCCACAGAAGCAGGTTGCACACGCCGATGCCATTCACGCTCGAGTCACTTCGGCCCGTGGTCGAGGCAGTAGGCGAAGGTTCGGGGAAAGAAAGGGATGCGGCCGAAGAGGCGGTGCCAGCCCCACCGCTGCACCAGAGCGGGCTGGTCGCAAAAGTTGCATCGCAAGGCGGTTCCGTCTGGGAGGAGAATCGCGGTTTCGCGACGCTGCCGATCGTGTTCGGCCATGTCCTCGCGAGAAACGCCCCGGCGATCCAGTTCCATCTCCATCAAATCCAGCGCCGCCGGCTCCATTCCCGACCGGTAAATCGTCGCCCGATCGAGCAGGTCGTCCGTCTCGGCCTTGCGAACGAATTCGGCCACCCGCTTCAAGTCGAACTTCATGGAACCGCCTCGCGGCACGGTTTGGGGAACTCTCCGAGCACTCGGCGCATCATATACGTGCAGCAGTCCGAAGCGACCGGCTTTCGTTCGCGGTCCTGCCGAAAACAGTGGACCCCACCACGCTTCGCGGTCCACTAGAATCACGGGATGCCCAACAACCAACCTGCCCAACCACTTCACCCCACCGAAGCCGTAGGTGAAGTCTCAATGAAAACGGGGGAACTCCGGATGATCCGCGTCTTACTCGGCCGCGCCGCCCTGGCCGCCGCCCTCGTGTGGTTGGTCGTGCCGTACGGCCCAGCCCAGGACAAGAAAGACCCGCCGAAGGCCATCGCGACCAAGCCCGCGGACCCGGCCAAGCTCGAACCCGCAACTCCAAGCGCGGCCGGGCTCTCCCCGCAAACTCAGAAGATCAACGAACTCATCCGGAAGGGCTACGAAGGGGCCGGGATCAAGAAGCCGGCGGCCCGCGCGACGGACGCCGAATACGTTCGGCGCGTCTTCATCGATCTGGTCGGCCGCATTGCCACGCCAGAGGAAGTGATCGACTTCGAGATCGATAGGTCGCCGTCGCTGGAGAAGCGCGTCAAGCTCGTTCAACGACTACTCGGTGCCCAACCGTTCGTTCCAAAGGCCGTCGGCGGCCAGCCCGCCACCATCATGCTCCCCGGCCCGGACGGTAAGCTCAAGAAGCAACCCCTCACCAAGTATTATGCGGAAGAGTACGCCGAGCACTGGGCCAACATCTGGACCGTGTGGCTCATGACCCGCACCGGCCACGCCGACTACCGCGATCAGATGCACGTTTGGCTCGAGGATCAGTTCTCCATCACGCCTTCGCGGGCCGGCATCTCGCACAAAGACCTCGCGATGAAACTGCTCACCGCGACCGGTCAGGTCGGCGGAGCCAAGACGGGGGCCGGGTGGACGCCGAAGCCCGAATACGCTTCGAACTTCATCATCCACCACCTCGGCGAAGCCGTGAAGGATGCGAAGGAACGCGCCCGCGACGGGGCGTTCGACGCCGTGCCGATCACCAGCCGCGTCACCAAGATCTTCCTCGGATTGCAGACGCAATGCACCCAGTGCCACGATCACCCGTTCAACAAGGAATGGGTGCAGTCGGACTTCTGGGGCGTGAATGCGTTCTTCCGCCAGACCGTTCGCAGCGGCACGCCCAGCGCGGCTCCGGGCAACGGGAACAACGCGAAGATGCTGAATGCGAACTCGGTCACGCTCACCGACATGGCGGACCTGAACCCGGAAATGATCGTGTACTACGAACGCCGCGACGGTCGCCGCCTCGGTTCGTTCCCGATCATGCTCAAGGACTACGCTCAGGCCCAGGCCGGCGAAAAGTCTTCCAAGATGATCGCCTCGGCGTCGGGCAGCAAGACCCGCCGCCAGCAACTTGCCGAGTGGGTCGTGGCCCACGACAACTTCTCGAAAGCCTATTCGAACCGCTTGTGGTCGCACTTCTTCGGCCGCGGACTGAACAAGGAAGCCGCCGCCGACAACTTCGGCAGCGAAAACGAAATCGTTCATCCGGAACTGCTCGACTACCTCGGCAGCGAGTTCGCCAAGTACAACTACGACCCCAAGAAGATCATGGAGTGGATCTGCACGAGCGAGGTGTACCAACTCAGCCACGTCGGCGTGAAGGACTACCTCGACGTGAAGTACGACCCGTATTTCGCGCGGATGCCGATGAAGGCGATGTCGCCCGAGGTGCTGTTCGAATCGCTCATGACGGCGACCGGCACGATGGCCGAGAAGAAGAATCCCGCCGCGGCCGAGGCCCGCAAGACGGCCCGCGACAACTGGATGCGCAAGCTCGTCCGCCAATTCGGCGACGACGAAGGGAACGAACTCAGCTTCAACGGCACCATCGTCCAGGCACTGTTGATGATGAACGGTTCGGAGTTGAACGGCGAGATCGGCGTCGGCCGTAGTGGCGCTGGCATCAGCGTCATCGACGAATTGCTCAACAAGACCAAAGGCAACCCTAAGGATATGTACGACGGGCTGTTCCTACTCACGCTCAACCGCCACCCGACGCAAGACGAAATGGCAAAGTTGAATCTCGTTCGAGAAGGCAAGGCGACTGTCGTTCTCGGAACTCCTGCTCCCAAGCCACCGAACTCTAAGGGTCCGGCTCCGAAACCCACGGAGACGCGCGTGAATGGATCCGGTGCTGCCGGCGGCGAGAAGGCCTTCTACCAGGACGTGTTCTGGGCTCTGCTCAACACCAGCGAGTTCATGATCAACCACTGATCGCCCGTTGAAACAGCCCCGCCCAAGGCCCACCCGTGAAAACGGGTGGGCCTTTTCTTTTCCCCTGTCACGATTCTCAGACGACGGCAATTCCCCACGAATCCACATCCACGTTGCTCGGCGGCAAGTAGACCACTGACGCGGAGGCCACCGGTACGATCGTTGGTCCCATCGGCACGGAAGTGAGGGAGGGAACTGGCAGCGCGATCGGGGCAAGCGGCGAAGAGGCCCCGACCGAACTCGCGACGTAGAGCCGAGTCGGCTCATCGAGCAGGAGTGCGACCGGCCGCGGAGTACCGACCTGAGCAGCGGGGCTCGCCGGAAGGGGAGGAATTGCGAGGGACATAGGTGCCGCGTGAAGCACGGGCTCGGTGAACGGCTCGCCTTCGCGCATGCCGAGAATGCTCGCGGACGATCCCGTGATCGAGCCCGTGATGATGAGCGAAAATGCGGTCAGGCTTCCGGTATCCTGACTGCTCGAGTCGTAGACCTCGAGCGTCCAGGAACCGCGAGCATTGGTATTGTCGAAGGTCGTAAGCGTGGTTTCCGGGCGATACGTTCCGGAGAACGGTGCCGCGCCCGCGGCGATTGCCACGGACGCTTCGTCGTCGATGGTGGTGTTGAGAAAGTTGTTGCTGCTCCCGCCTCGGCGATTCACCAGGGTCGATGTCTGCCCGCCCGGCGCGGTCAGCTTGATCACGAGGTCGCGATCGAATGTGTGCATGATGTTGAAGCGAACGTTGACATCCAAGATTGAGAGGTCTTGGGCGATGGCAATGCTTGCCCGCGTGTACTGGAGGTCGCGGATCGGCAGCGGCAGCACGGTCGACGAGAACGTTTGCGTGATCGGGGCGTTCAGCGTTCGCGTGGCGGTGTAGCGGTCCGCGGGGTTCTCGCCGTTGGCGCCGTTGAGGTTCTGATCCATGGGGTTGCCGGCGAGGTCGAGAATTGCCGGGCCGATGATCATGACGTACGTGCCGGTCAGTGTTTGAACGGGGAAGGCCACGTCGAACTGCGTGTTTCCCGAAGCGGCGACGAGCGTGAAGGAACTGGGCACGATCGCGCCGTTAGGGCCCGTGAAGGTCACCACGTCGGCCGCTGTGAAGCTCGAGGCGTTGATCGCCTCGTTGAAGGTGAAGCGGACCGAGTTGAGGTTCGCTCCCGACGATCCCGTGAATGCCGCCGACGTCACGCGTGCACCGGTCGTGTCCGTGGGAGGTGGAGGTGGGCTGCTACCCTGGAGCATGGCTCCCACGTTCAGCCGCCGGCCGCCGCCTACGGTCGAGATCAACCCGGGAACCACATCCGCGGAACTCAGCAGTTTCGCAATCACCTCGGCGGCCGTCTTGGTCGGGTTGGCATCCCAGTAGAGCGCGACGGCACCGGCCACGTGCGGCGTGGCCATCGAAGTACCGCTGAAGTTGCTGTAGGTGTTGCCCGGGGTCGTGCTAATGATGCCCGAACCGGGTGCCGCGATGTCGACCGTATTCACGCCGTAGTTCGAGAAGCTCGAGCGATTGTCGTTGCTGTCGGTCGAAGCGATGGCGACCACGTTCCCGACATTGTAACTGGCGGGATAGAAGAGGGAGGAATCGATGTTCGTATTAGCGTTGCCGGCAGCCGCCAGGAAGATGTGCCCCGCACTTTGTGCCGCTTGCAGCGCGCTGAACATCGTTCCACTGTACCCGCCGCCGCCCCAGCTGTTGTTGGACACTTTCACGCCGTGCCCGACGGCGTAATTCAGGGCTTCGACTGCATCGCTGATGGAACCGCTGCCGGAAGAGTTGAGGAACTTGAGGGCCATGATCTTGACGTTCCAGTTGACGCCGACCACACCGAGGCTATTGTTGCCGACCGCGCCGATGGTGCCGGAAACGTGCGTGCCGTGGCCGTGATCGTCGAAGGGGTTGCCGCTGTTCGCGCCGATGAAATTCGCGCCGTAGTAGTCGTCCACGAGGCCGTTGCCGTCGTTGTCCACACCATCGCCCGGCGTCTCGGCGGGGTTGTGCCACATGTTCGCGGCCAGATCGGGGTGGTTGTAGTCCGCGCCGGTATCGATCACGGCGACCACGAAGTTACCCGAACCCGTACTCGTATCCCACGCCGTCGGGGCCGAAATCTTCGCCATCCCATACAGCGACGAATACTGCGTGTCGTTCGGGGTGAGGTTCACGTGGATCGTCATGTCCGGTTCGGCCAAACTCACACCGGGAATCGTGCTGTACAGCGTGACGGCATCCGCGACTTCGATTCCGGAGGTGAGCGTGACGTTGTAAATCCCGAAGCCGATGTGGTGTACGGAACCGGCGAAGGGAGCCGCCGCGAGGCGACTCTCGAAGACGGCATCTTCCACCGTGGAAGTCGAGACGACGTTCAAGGACTCGATCGGCGCACCGATAACCGGCGTGGCCGTCGCGAGAGAATCGACGAGCCCCGCGGGGGTCGTGCGGTCTTCGAGGTACTCGATGAACAGCTTGGAACGGGTGGTGAATTGTCGACGTGCGCGCATGGCAATAAGGCTCCTCGGACGGAATTTGGTGTCCGAACGATGACGTAACGCGGGTTGAAACGTCAAGCTGGAATGGGTTGTAACATGAAGGAACTCTAATTCCAACGGAAAGTTGGAAGAATTGTTCAAGTCGGGCCAAAACTCAGGTCGTCCCTGAGCTCAGCCTCCATTCTAGGGGAAGAGGCCGCGCTTCTTCATTTCGTTCGCCACCTTCTGCACGCCGAGGCTGAGAGCGGCCGTCCGGTTCGAGAGCTTCCGATCCTGCGATTCTTTCCGCACCCGCTTGAACGCATTCAGCATCAGCTTCCGCAGTTCGTTGTTCACGTCCTCTTCGCTCCACATGAACTGCTGAATGTCCTGGACCCATTCGAAGTACGAGACCGTAACGCCGCCCGCGTTGCAGAGTACGTCGGGGATCACGTAGACGCCTTGCGCCTCCAAAATTTCGTCGGCCTCTGGAGTGGTGGGTCCGTTCGCGCCCTCGGCCAAGATGCGGCACTGGATCTTCGGAGCGTTCTCGATCGTGATCACGCGTTCCATCGCGGCCGGCACCAGAATCGTACACTTCGTGGTCAACAGTTCATCGACGGGAATGTCTTCCGCTCCAGGGAACCCGGCAACGCTCTTGCGTTCCTTCCGTTCCTCGACGTACTTCGCGAGAGCCGGGATGTCGAGCCCGCGATCGTTGCGAATAGCGCCGTAGCGGTCGCCCACGGCGATCACCTTCACCCCGATCTTGTAAAGCTCGTCGCAGGTGATGGCACCGACGTTCCCGAACCCCTGCACCACGGCCGTCGCTTCCACGGGGCGAAGCTTGAGTTCGTCCATCGCTTCGCGAATGCAGTAGACCACGCCGCGGCCCGTGGCTTCTTTCCTCCCGACGCAGCCGCCGAGTTCGATGGGTTTCCCGGTCACGATCTCGGGGCACGCATACCCGACCTTCATCGAGTACGTGTCGTAGATCCAGGCCATGGTCTGTTCGTCGGTGCCCATGTCCGGAGCCATGATGTCGATTCGCGGGCCGATGATGGATTGCACTTCTTCCGTGAATCGCCGCGTGAGCCGCTCTTTTTCGGTGAGGCTCAGGAGTACGGGATCGCAGGCGATGCCGCCTTTC
The DNA here is from genome assembly GCA_043733485.1 of Gemmataceae bacterium. GTDB lineage: Bacteria > Planctomycetota > Planctomycetia > Gemmatales > Gemmataceae > Urbifossiella. The sequence goes on along the minus strand of JAYTGN010000308.1, from coordinate 15,609 downwards.
GCGCCGGCGAACGGCAGGTTCATGATGCCGCACTTCCAGGTCATCCACATGGCGAGGGCGGCGACTTCGCCCAGATCGACGTGCGGGGCATAGCGGAGTCCGCCCTTGCTCGCGCCGCTCGTGAGAGAATGCTGCACGCGGTAGCCGATGAACGTGTGCAGCGCGTTGTCGTCCATGCGGACGGGAATGCTGACGATCAGGGAGCGCTTGGGAACGGAGAGCCGTTCGAGGATGCCGGGATCGAGGTCGATGGCGCGGGCCACGGTTTGAAGCTGTTGTGCCGCCATGCGGAACGTAGGCGAATCGGAGAAGATCGTGACCGGAGGATGCTTCGAAGGATTGGCGATGGCCGACGACATGGTGCGCCTCGGGAACGGGAGAGGAACCGCAACGCGGAGACTACCAATTGTAGGGCGGCAAGGGAAGTGGTTGTAAGGATGGCGATAGCCGGCGAGGCGCTCGCCGGTTCGCCAAGATTCGCGGTTCTCACTGGGCGGCGTGCGTTCTGTGCGTAAACTAACCTCGGCCGAATTTCCGGCCAACCCGTCGTTTACCCCGTTCTTTCACACACTGCAGAGGATCTTCCCATGGCCGACGAAGCAACACCCGCCCCGGCACCCGCCGCCCCGGGCCAGGCCCAACAGATTCAGGTCGCCATCAACGACGCTGACATGGCCTCCGTGTACGTCAACTTTTTCCGCGTGACCGGGAACCCCGACGAAGTGCTCCTCGACCTGGGAATGTATTCCCAGGTGATGGCGCCCGGCGGCCCCGAGCCGATCGAACTCACGCACCGCCTCGTGATGAACTTCGTGACCGCCAAGAAGTTGGCCGAAGTTCTCCGCGTGGTCGTCGCTCGCCACGAGCAGGCGTTCGGCGCGATCGAAGTGGACCCGAATCGCCGCCTCCGCGCGCAGCCTCGCTAACTCGGCAGGGATCGAGATTCTTACAACATCAGGCGAGCCGACCCGCGGAAGGGGTAACCGCGGCGAAGCCAACCGAAAACGACGGCCACTCGGCCGTCGTTTTTTCGTTGGTCGCCCGCACCTTGTAGGGTGGGCCGGACCGCGATGGCCGCGAATGCGGCCGTCGCGGGAGGCCCACGCGGGGAACCAATTGGCGATGCACGTGGGCCTCCCGCGACCAATCGCTTCGCGATTTGCCGCGGTCCGGCCCACCCTACGAGGCCAAGTTGCCATAAACTAAACGCACGAACCCAACGCGAACCACGGTGAATCATGGTCGAGCCGCTCCTGGCCGGCAAAGGCGATTGCGACCTCCTGCTCCTTCCCGCGATGTCGAACCGGCACGGGCTCGTGGCCGGGGCCACCGGCACCGGCAAAACCGTCACGCTCCAGCGACTCGCGGAAGCCTTCAGCCGCATCGGCGTGCCCGTCTTTCTCGCGGACATCAAAGGCGATCTCTCCGGGCTCTGCCGGGCGGGTTCGCCCGAGAACGTGCGGGTTGCCAAACGCGTCGAGGAACTCGGCCTGAAGGAGAGCTTCGAGTACTCCGCGTGCCCGACCGTGTTCTGGGACGTGTTCGGCGAACAGGGCCACCCCGTTCGCACCACCATCTCCGACATGGGGCCACTGCTCCTCTCTCGGCTTCTGGACCTGAACGAAGTGCAATCGGGCGTGCTCAGTATCGCCTTCAAAGTCGCGGACGATAACGGCCTCTTGCTGCTCGATTTGAAGGACCTCCGCGCGATGCTCCAGCACGTGGGCACGATCGCGAAGCAACTCTCCGCCGAGTACGGAAACGTCTCGCCGGCCAGCATCGGGGCCATTCAACGCGCCCTGCTCCAGCTCGAAGAACAGGGCGGCGAAAACTTCTTCGCCGAGCCCGCGCTCAACATCATGGACTTCATCCAGACCGGCGAGAAGGGTCGCGGCGTCATCAACATCCTCGCCGCCGACAGGCTCCTGCAATCGCCCAAACTGTACGCATCGTTCCTGCTCTGGATGCTGGCCGAACTCTACGAGCAACTCCCCGAGGTCGGCGACGTGCCGAAGCCGAAGATCGTCTTCTTCTTCGACGAAGCGCACCTTCTGTTCAACGACGCCCCGAAGCCGCTGCTCGAAAAAATCGAGCAGGTCGTGCGGCTGATTCGCTCCAAGGGCGTCGGCATCTTCTTCGTCACGCAGAACCCGCTCGACGTGCCGGACACCGTGCTCGCTCAGCTCGGCAACCGGGTGCAACACGCCCTGCGGGCCTTCACACCGCGCGACCGCAAGACCGTCGCCGCCACGGCCCAAACCTTCCGCGACAACCCGAAACTCGACGTGGAAACGATCATCACGCAACTCGCGGTCGGCGAAGCGCTCATCTCGTTCTTGGACGAAAACGGTACGCCCGGCATCGTGGAGAAGGCGCGGGTGGTGCCGCCCGGCACGCAGATCGGCCCCATCACGCCGGAGCAACGCAAAGCCGTGATCCAGGGTTCCACCGTGTTCGGCGTCTACGACAAACTGGTCGACCGCGAATCGGCCTACGAGATTCTCAAGGGGAAGGTCGCGGCCGACGACGGCGAGAAGGTGGATGCCGATCAGGCGACCAAGCGGGCCGAGTTCGAGCGCAAGCGAACCGAGCAGGCGGAGACAGCCGACGCGAAGCCTTCGAAGGGACCGCAGAAGGATGGCGTGTTCATGGGCTTCGTCCGCAGCGCGGCCCGCTCGATGGGCACCGCCGTGGTCGGCATGATCAAACGCGGCCTCATGGACACGCTGTTCCGTTCCAAGAAGCGGTAAGCCCTTACTTCCGTTCCCAAACCTTCGCGGTCTTGTCGGCCGAGCCGCTCACGATCCGCTTCCCATCCGTGCTGAACGCGACCGACACAACTGCGTCTTCATGCCCGGCAAGCTCGGCGACCGGCTTTCCCTTCGCGGTCTCGAACAACCGCACGAGCTTGCCGTTCGCGGTGACCAGTTGTTTGCCGTCCGGGGCGAACGCGACGCCTGTCACCTTTCCTGTGTGCCCCTTCAAGTCGCAAACCTCGGCACCGGTCTTGTCGAACAATTTGGCGAAGCCCGCCGCCCCGACCACGGCCAGACGTTCCGCGTCGTCGGAGAACTGGATCGCGTTGATCCCCGTCTTCTTCGGGAGTTCAATCCTGTGGAGTACCTTGAGGGTCTCGCGATCGTAGACCCGGACCACCGCGTCGTCTCCGACGACGGCGAATCGGCGATCATCCCAAGAGACGGTCGCATGCGTGAGCGTCTCGCAGTCCTCCTCGATCATGAAATGGTGTTTGAGGAAGTTCGCCCTCACTTCCCATGGGTCGACGTGCAAGAACATTTGGTTGGGTTCCCCGCCCGCCCATCCATCGCTTCGTCGGATGATCAGCGTATTCATGTTCGCCGAGCACGCGAGTAGGTCGTAGCTCCCGAGGCCGTCCGTGGCGATGCCACCTGGTCGCCTGCGGTAGCGAGTGCCCGAAAACTCCGACCCCACGATCAGGTAGTTATCCTTGTTCGTGAACCGGACGAAGTTGAAGCGGACCGGCGCGTTGAACCCACCTTTTGTGACTTGCAGGTCCGACGCCTTGCCATCGGTCGCGTTCCAAAATCGAACGTAGTTCATCCCTGTGCCGATGTCGGCGGCGGCCGCGATCAAGTCGCCACAGGCGGCCACGCCCGTCACCGAGCCATCGTGAGGCAACGTGAACTGCACCTTCCACCCTGCCGCCTTATCCGGAACTGGTGCCGGCACCGGCGCGAGCCGCAGCCCGACGTTCGCCGTCCGCGAGGTGTCAGCCTGCAATCGCGGCTCTTGCGAGGTCGCGAACAGGGCACCGGCGAGTGCGACACCGACGACCACCATCGGCGTCAACTTCAGTTTGGAAATGAGCATGGTTCGCAGCACCCCGTGTGAGAGTTCCTGAATGGCCCCGGATGCCTTCCCGTTCGCCCGGCTCGAGGCCGCCCGCGCCAAAGACTCCGGCACCGTCGCGCCAATCCCGAGCACCATGGCCCCGAGGCCACGCCGCCGCAACTGTTTGGCGAGAAGCTTCCGCGCCGCCGCGAGTCGGCTGCTCAGCGTCCCCGGTGCGATGCCCAATCGCTTGGCGGCTTCGGCCCGGCCGACGCCCTCGATTTCGCACAGCAGCACCGCCGATCGCAAGATCGGCGGCAGGTTCGCGATCTCGGCGTCGACCACTTCAGCCGTGTCGTCGGGTTCGGCGGAGATTGCCGACACATCTGGAAGCGAGCCGGGCAGCGATTCGCGGTTCTTCCGTCGCCGCATGGCCCCCGCCTCCACTGCTGCTTTCCGTGCCACACCGTAGAGCCACCCGCCGACCGCGCCGGGCGGGCGGATCGTGTCGGCCTTCCGCGCGAGGACGACGAACACCGCCTGGAACGCGTCTTCGGCCAAGTGGTGGTCGCCGAGCGTTCGCCGGCAGACGCCGAACACCGCCGGTCCGAATCGACGCACCAGTTCGGCGAACGCCTCCTCGCACCGCTCGTCCGCGAACCGTCTCACCAATGCGCCGTCCGAGTCGCCAGCGACGGCGAGGCGATGGACGAAGCCCGTCAGGGTTTGGACCGGCATGCGCGAATGCCCTCGGACTGGTTACTCAGTTATCTGAAGGTAAGGTCGCGGCGCGTCGCGGAAATTCGAAAGTGTGACAGGTATTGTCTCGATCCTTAGATCGCGGCGACTTCCACGAGGTTGTCGTAGAAGGTCGCACCGGCACCGAGGTCGGTGAGGGCCGTACTCGTGGTCGCGTTGCAGTTCGCGCCGTCGGCCGTGTACTTCGTCCACCACGTGCCGAGGCTCACCACCACGCCGGGCTTCACGTTGTCGCCGACCACGGCCTTCGCGCGAAAGCGACCGCGACCGTTGAACACGGAAACGGTTTGGCCGTCGACGATGCCGCGATGCGATGCGTCGGCCGGGTGAATTTCGAGGGTCACTTCACCGGCGGCGCGGCGCATCGAGTCCACGTTCACGAAGGTGGAATTGAGGAACGACGGAGCCGGAGGCGTGAGCAGTTGCAGTGGGAACTTCGCGGCCAAGTCGGGCTTCGTCTGCGGGTCTTCGTGCGGCGGCTGGTAGTACGGCAGCGGGTCGCGGCCCGCGCGGGCTTCGCGCTCGGAGTAGAGTTCGCACTTACCGGAAGGCGTGCCGAACTTGCCGGAAGCGAACGGTGCCCAGTCTTTCGGAAGGTTCAGTCGAACGGGCCCCGCCTTGATCGAATCGAGCGAAAGCCCACCCGTGGCCACGGGTGGGCTCGATGGTTGTAACGCGCCCTTGGCCAACTCCTCGTCGCTGATTTCGAACAACTCCGGTTCGAAGCCCATCTCGCGGGCCAGCAAGCGGAAGACCTCGGTGTTCGGCTTCGCCTCGCCGAGCGGGGCGATGGCGGCGTTGTTGGCCTGGACGTAGAGGTGGCCGTAACTGCCGTGGATGTCGAAATGTTCGAGTTGCGTGGTGGCGGGAAGCAAGATGTCCGCGTAGTCCGCCGTGTCGGTTTGGAACTGCTCGTGGACGACGGTGAAGAGGTCGTCGCGTTTCAGGCCGGAGAGTACGCGCGATTGATCGGGGCAGACGGCGGCGGGGTTCGAATTGTAAACGAAGAGTGCCTTCACGGGTGGGCCGGGGAGTTCGCCGTGCAGGGCTTCCGCGAGGCTCGTCATGTTCACTGTGCGAGTGCCGGGCGGAATGAGGTCCGGGCGTTCGAGGAAGGCACCGTCGAAGTTGTAGGCCTTGCTGGTGCTGAGGAGGGCACCGGCGCCGGGATGTCGCCAGTCGCCGGTGAGCGCGGGAAGGCACACGACGGTTCGCACGGCCATGCCTCCGCCGCCGTGCCGCTGGAGGCCGTAGTTGAGGCGAATGAGTGCCGGACCGCCGAACAGTTTCTGGCTTAAGGCATATTCGCGCGCAAATTGCTCGATGTCTTCCACGGTCAAGCCGGTGATCCGCGATGCGACGTCGGGTGAATACTCGTTCAACACGCGGTCGCGGAGTTGCTCCGTTCCCAGGCAGTAGCGGTCGAGATAGTCCTGATCCTGCCACCCCTCGCGAAAGATGACGTGCATCACGGCCAGCGCGAGCGCCGCGTCGGTGCCAGGGCGGATCGGCAGCCACCAGTCCGACTTCGCCGCGGTCGGGCTCCGGTAAGGATCGATGGTCACGATCTTCGCACCGCGTTTGCGGGCCTCGAATTGCACCTTCCAGAAATGGATGTTCGTAACGGCGGTGTTCGAGCCCCAATTCACGATGAAGCGCGAATTCACGGCGGCTTCGGGGTCGATCATGGCCCGGGTGCCGAGGGTCACGTCGCAGCCGACGCTACCGGCTTCGGCGCAGATGGTTCGCGCGAGAAGCGAGGCACCGAGCCGATGGAAGAAGCGTCGATCGAGGCTGGCGTACATGAGCTTACCCATCGTGCCGGCATAGCTGTACGGCAGGATCGCCTGCGGGCCGTCGGGCGAAGCCGCGATGTCCTTGAAGCGCGACGCGATTTCGCGAATGGCCTCGGCCCACGAGATGCGCTCGAAGTGGCCTTCGCCCTTCTTCCCGATTCGTCGCTGCGGGTAGAGCACGCGGTCCGGATGGTAGACGCGCTCGAGGTAGTTGTTGACCTTCTGGCAGAGGAAGCCGCGGGTGAAGGGGTGGTCGCGGTCGCCGCGGAGTTGGACGGCGCGGCCCGTGGCTTCATCGACGGAGACAATCATGCCGCACGTGTCCGGGCAATCGTGCGGGCAGACGGCTTTCACGGTCTTCAGTTCGCGTCGCATGGTGGTCGGACCCGTAAGATAATCGAGGGTCCACCCGAATCATCGCGTCCGGATGATAACGGAGTGACAGGAATTCAGCCGGTGCGATCCGAATTCCCGTCAAAATTTGAACCCTTCGCTTGCGGTTTGCCCCCGCACCGGACAGAGTATTCCAGATAGGACGAATATTCCACCGACTTCAACGGCGTTCGCTCGGCCGGTCGAAGTTCAGGAAACGATAGATGGCGGCACCCACCACGGTCTCCGAATTCGTCGATCTGGTTCGCAAGAGCGGCCTGCTCGTCGAGTCGAAGTTCGAAGAATTGGTTCAGCGTCAACGGGCCCACGGCACGTTGCCCCAGACCATCGACCCGTTCGCGGCCCTGCTGGTTCGCGAGGGACTGCTCACGTTCTTTCAAGCGAAGCAACTCAAGCTCGGCCGCTACAAGCGCTTCACCATCGGTTCGAAGTATCGGCTGCTGGAACTGATTGGGGCCGGCGGCATGGGGGCCGTCTACCTCTGCGAACACACGCTCATGAAGCGGCTCGTGGCCTTGAAGGTGCTCCCGGTCGAGAAACTGGACGACCCGCAGAACTTGGATCGCTTCCATCGCGAGGCGCGGGCCGTCGCCGCGCTGGACCATCCGAACATCGTTCGCGCCTACGACATCGACCAGCACGAGAAGCTGCACTTCCTCGTGATGGAGTACGTGGACGGCAACAGCCTGCAGGACATCATCGCACGGCACGGGCCGATGAACCCGGTTCGCGCCGCCCACTACATCGCACAATCCGCCGTCGGCCTCCAACACGCCCACGAACTCGGGATGGTTCACCGCGACGTGAAGCCCGGCAACTTGCTCCTCGAACGCACCGGCGTCATCAAAGTCCTCGACATGGGGCTCGCTCGCTTCTTCAACAAACAGCAAGACAGCGTCACCGAGAAGTACGACGACAAGTGCGTACTCGGCACGGCGGACTACCTCGCGCCAGAACAGGCAGTCAGCAGTTCCGTGGACATCCGTGCGGACATTTACAGCCTCGGCGGCACGTTCTACTACATGCTCACGGGGCAGACTCCATTCCCGGACGGCACGATTGCGGCGAAGCTCGTCGCCCATCAGACGCGGGAACCGAAGGCGATCGAAGAGTATCGGGCCGACGTGCCGCCAGGGATGGTGGACGTGCTCCGAATCATGATGTCCAAGGATGCGAACGACCGGTATCAGGAACCGATCGAGGTGGCCGAGGCACTGGCGGAGTGGGCGGATTTGCCGATGGAACCGCCGCCGCAGAAGGAGATGCCGGGGCTCTGCCCGCTGGTACTCTCGCTGACGGGGCACAGTGCAGACAAGATGAACTCCACGACCTCGGCCGTACCCTTGGGTCGGGCCATCTTCGGGCCGGGCCGCGGAGCCATGCGGTTGGGCGGCAGTTCGGCCCGCCACGCGGCCGCTCGACCCGTCGGTGTCGCGTCCGCAGTCGAAACCGCACGCGTGAACGGGAACAAAAGCCGCAACGGTTCCACGATTCGCACCGCCGCGAGCACGACGCCGCTGCCGACGCGAACGAGCCGCAAACCCGCGGTTCCCGAGGTCGAACCGGCCGATGCCGCACCGGTCTCACGAATCGGGGGAAGACTGCTCATCGCGCTTTTCGTCGCACTCGGATTCGCACTCGCCGCCGGCGCGGCCGTGGGAGCCTTCTACCTCGGTCGAGCCAATCCCGAGCCGGCTACCACCATCTCGACTCCGGCCAAGTAACGGCCGATGGGCCGATCCGGGCACGTCACTTCAACAATTCCGCAATCACGTGCCCGTGAACGTCCGTGAGGCGACGGTCGATGCCGTTGTGGCGAACCGTGAGCTTCGTGTGGTCGATGCCGAGCAGGTGCAGGATCGTGGCGTGGAGGTCGTAGACTTCGGTCGGGTGCTTGCGGTCGGCGGGCTTGTAGCCGAAGTCGTCGGAGGGGCCGTGGGTGATGCCGGGCTTCACGCCGCCGCCGCAGAGCCAGTTCGTGAAGCAATAGGGATTGTGATCGCGGCCCTTCCCGCCCTGCGAACTCGGCATCCGGCCGAACTCCGTCGTCCAGAGTACGATCGTATCCTCAAGTAGGCCGAGGCGCTTGAGGTCCGCGATGAGTGCGGCGGCGCCGCGAGCCATGCCGTGGGCCAGCGGACCGTGATCGCGCTTCACATCTTCGTGGCTATCCCAGTTCCGCCGCGGGAATCCATTGTCGTTGCCGCTCCAGATTTGGACGAAGCGGACGCCGCGTTCCAGCAGCCGCCGGGCGACGAGGCACTTCCGCCCGAAGTAGTCGGTCTCCTCGATCGGGTTGATCTCCTTGTCGAACGCGCTCTTGCCGTGGTCGAGGCCGTACAGCTTGAGAACGTGTGCGGGTTCCTTCGAGAGGTCGAGTGCTTCCGGAGCGGCGAGTTGCATGCGGGCCGCGAGTTCGTAACTCTTGATGCGGGCATCGAGCCGTTCGTCGCCGGGGCGAGTCATCGCGTGTTCGCGGTTCAATTGCGTGAGCAGGTCGATGCCGGCGCGATCGCTCTGCTTCGTGATGAACCTGGCCTTCTCGCTGGGGAACAGATCCTCGATGGGGTTCTTCGCGCCGGGGTAAATGGCGGCACCCTGGTGCTGGGCGGAGAGGAACGCGGAGTCCCAGTTCTTGGTGCCGTTGGAGGCGAGCCCGCGGTGATCGGGGAGTACGACGAACGTGGGCAAGTTCTCGTTCGCGGTACCGAGGCCGTAGCTGACCCAGCAGCCCATGCCGGGGAATCCGGGGCGGTTGAAGCCCGTGGTTTGCAACAGCGTGCCCTGTGAGTGGACGCCGGTTTTCCCCACCATGTTGTGGACAAACGCCATCTCGTCGACGACGGCCCCGAGCGGCGCGACCGGCTCGCCGAGTTGCTTCCCGCTCTGGCCGTAGGGTTTGAAATCCCACACGGGCTTGAGCCACGGTCCGAGTCCATTTTGGAACGCTTCGACGTGTTCGCCGAACTCGGCGGGCTGGCCGTTCCGCTTGACGAGTTCCGGTTTGAAGTCGAAGAGATCGACGTGGCTCGCGCCGCCGGCCATGAACAATTGCACGATGCGTTTGGCTTTGGGGGCGTGGTGAACGCCGCCATCGGTCCGCTTCGCGGTGTCGGCGAGGAGTTGTTCCTGTCCGAGGAGCGAGGCGAGTGCAATGCCGCCGAGCCCGCCGCCGGAGTGAAACAGGAAGTCGCGACGATTCATGGTTCTTACCTGGGTCCGCGGCCGTCCCGGCCGCTGGTCTTACCTGGGAGCGCGGCCGTCCCGGCCGCTTCATAGAACCCACTCAACCGGGCAGAGCGGGCGGGACGCCCGCGCTCCCAGGCAGAGCGGGCGGGACGCCCGCGCTCCCAGGGTTCAGCACACTCAGAAACCGCGCAAACAACTCGACGCCGCTCACGGTCGGCTCGGGTTCCGGGTTCGCCTCGGCCCACTCGGGCGCGAGTAACAGCGGAACCCACGAATCGCGTTCCGCCGAAGGAGCGCCATCGAGCCGAGCGAAAGCCGACATCGGCCGCGCGGGTAGATTCACTTTGCGAATCGTGCCTTCGTACTCGGCCCGGCACAGTTCCGGCGGCGTGGTCACGAGGTACTCCCGGCACGCGAACGGCCGATCCGCATGAATCGAGCAGCTTTCGTCTTCGAGAAACGGGCAAGGGATACCGAGGCGGAAGTAGTCGCGGCCCACGGCCAGCCGATCCTCGGAATCTGCCGCACGCTCGGACACTTCCAGCATCCCGGCTTCGATCAGCCGTTGCTTCCCCGAGTCGAACCGATCGCGAACCACCTGCCGGCGCGGCTCCGGCATCGCTTCGATCAAGTCGCGAAGGTGGTTCGCCTCGGTTCGGGACACCGGCACGAGTTGCCGGCAGCACGCCCCGCAACCGGCCCGGCACGAGATCGCCTTTCCCGCATCCTTCACGGCCGCCTCGGCCAGCGAGACCACCGCGTTCGCGAGGTGCTGAACCAGCGGAAGCAGGATCCGAGGCCGCACCGGTTCGGTCGGAATCGCGGCTTCGCCTTCAACGTGCCGGCCGTGCCACGCAACCCGGAATCGCATGCTCTGCGTCATGGCGCGGCCTCCACCAGTTGAAGCAGATCGGTCGGCGGCGGAATCTTCTTCACGTGCGTGAGCGTACTCATGAACCGGGAGAAGAGTTCCGTGCCCGGCTCGGTTGCCGCGGTTTCGGGGTGCTTTTCGGCCCACTCGGGCGCGAGCACCAGCGGCACCCAGCGCACGCCGCCAGTTGGTGCCGGGCCATCGAGCGTGGCGAACGCCGTCATCGCGAAGCCCGGCGTCGGCACGCGACGAATCGTCGTAGCCGTCGGCTCGCGGCAATATTCCGCGGGAGAAGTCACCAGATACTCGCGGCACGAGAGCGGCCGATCCGGATGAATCGAGCAGCTTTCTTCTTCGAGGAATGGGCATGCGATGCCGAGGCGAAGGTACGACAATCCGAGTTCGGTGTTGCGGGTGTTCTCGGTCGGCTTGAGGAGCAGTTCGAGGAGCCCACTCGCGGCCAGTGCCGTTCGTGCCGCGGCGAACTTCTCGCGAACCGCTTCCCGTCGCGGCTCGGGCATCGCATCCACGACATCGCGAATGTGGTGGGCTTCGGTCTCGGTGATGGGCACGAGTTGCCGGCAGCACGCGCCGCATCCCGCCTTGCACGAGATGGTTTCGCCGCGCTCGGCCACGAGACTCTCGCCCATGCCCACGAGTGCGTTCGTGAGGTTCTGGATCATGGGAAGCAAGTATCGCGGCGACACCGGGTGTGTCGGTAGCGCGACACTGGCGCTGAGTTCGCGCCCTTCCCAGCCGATCTTGAAATTGGCGGAGACGGTCCTTCCTGGGTCCGCGGCCGTCCCGGCCGCGAGTAAAGACGTGACAGAAACTGTCGAGGAATCTCTGGAAGATCGACGACGGGCACTACTTCGAGGCCAATCTTCCATTCGTGCGCAAAGCCCGGCAGCCACCGGGTTCGCTTCGATGTACTCTAGCGCCTTCGTGAAGTGCTTCTCATCGCGGATGAAGCGGTCGAAATAATCCTCCTGCCAATACTGTCCGCTTCTCTTAAGCAGCCGGTTTGCTTCCTTGGCGGTGAACGTTTTCCACGAGCCGACGATCTGCGACATCGAATGTGGTTCGATTGGCGTGAAGAGAACGTGAACGTGGTTGGGCATGATCGACCACGCATGAAGGCGATAGCGCTCGCCATCGAAGAACAGCAAGGCAGACTCAACCATTTCGCCGATCGGAGTCTCACGGAGGCTGCACGAACCGTAACCTGAATCGAGGAATGCCTCGATCCGTTTGCGTTTCTCCGGATCCTGCAGCGAAGGCGGCAGCAACCTCAGTTCTGCGTCCATCTGCACGGCGACTTGTCTCGGCAATGAGTCGGCCAAGCGGAACGTCACGGATTGCGCGAAGTCTTTGCCGCCATCAAAGTGCGGATGGTAGCCGCGGCTGTGCCAGCCTCTGGGTCCGGTCGGTTTGGATGGGCTTGGCATGGTGTTGGATCACCTTGAGGCGTGGCCGGAACGGCCGCGGGCGCTCCCTGGGTCCGCGGGCGTCCCGCCCGCGATGGCAGGCGGCTGAACAGCGTCAACGAAGATGCTGGTGCCTCTCCTACCTCTATCTCCATGTTCGACTCGCGGCCGGGACGGCCGCGGACCCAGGGAAATCAGTCCACGAAGACGAATTCGTTCAGGTTCAGGATCACGCGGCAGGCGTTCGCCAAGCCGTGTACCTTCGCATAGGCCACGAGCGCATCGCGCTCCTTGGTCGTCGGCTCGCGGCCAATCGCGAGGCGGAAGGCCGCCGCGATGCGGCCCGAATCGTCAGCCGCGAGCTTCTCCACGCGGGCCGCGAAGTGCTTCGCCATCGACACCGCGAGGTTGTTGTTCAACAGGGCCAGTGCCTGCTGCGGCGTGATCGTCTGGTTCCGCTTCTCCACTGCCAAACTCGGATCGGCGCAATCGAGTGCCGACATGAACGGCTGCTGCTTCGACCGCACCACGAACCGATAGATGGCACGCCGATGCGACTTCACATCCTCCGGATCGTGAAGCTGATATTCGTAGTGCGGCGAGTGCTCGGGCTTCTCCACCACGAAGTCTTGGAAGCTCGGGCCTCCCATCGTGAGGTCGAGCTTGCCGCTGGCGAAAAGAATGCTGTCGCGGACCGCCTCGGCCTCCAGTTTGCGGCGATTCTGCCGCCAAAGGAAGCGGTTGTCTGCGTCGGTCTTCTCGTTCGCGGGGTTCGTCGTGGAGGCTTGCCGGTAGGTCGAACTCGTGACGATGAGCCGGTGCAGTTTCTTGAGTGACATCCCGTTGTCACGGAGTTCGGCGGCGAGCCAATCGAGGAGTTCCGGGTGCGTGGGAAGCTGGCCCATTTTGCCGAAGTCGTTGGGCGTGTCGACGAGCCCGCGACCGAAATGATACTGCCAGACGCGGTTGGCCATGCTCCGCCAGGTGAGCGGGTTGTTCTTGTCGGTGAGCCACCTCGCCAGCGCCGCCCGGCGATCTCCTTCCGTGTGATTCGGAGGAAGCGCAAACGAGCCATTGATGCCGGGAATGGCGACGATTCCGCCGGGCGTCACCTCCTTGCCGGGCTTGGTGACGTCGCCTCGCGGTAGGATGTGAATCGGTCGCGGCTTGCCGCCAGTATTACCGGTGCCCACGAAGTTCCCGTCGCCTTTGTGAACCGTCCCGATGAACGCCACGCGCCGCGAATTCGGCAACTTCTTCAACTCGACATCGGCGGCATCTCGTTCGGCCACCGCCGCCTTGAGTGCGGTCGCGGTCGCGGCATCGAGCGACTTCGCAAGCAACTCCTCCCGACGGGCCACGAGTGCGGCCAGTTCTTCCGCCGTCGCTTTCGGTGCGGGTGGGAAGACGCCATCGGTGAGGTTCGACTTTCGCCAGCGGCTCGGTGCTTCGATCGAATCGAGCGCCGTCACAGCCTTCCCGGAGGCGACGTTCTTCCCCTCGACATCGAATGCTTCCAACTCCGCGAGCGCGAAGATGAAGTCGTTCATGCGCGGGGCCAGCTTCGTCGCGGTGATGCGGAGGAAGCGGCCCGCTTTGCCGTTCGCGGGCACGCTTACGGACGTGGTGCCGGGGTTCAACACGTCCTTCGCACTGCGATCTTCGAGGAGTACGTTGCCCTTCGCGAAGGCGGGATCGTCGCTCAGTTCCACCTTGAACCGCACCGGGAAGCCGAAGCCGGGGCCGATCATATTGAAGTCGTCGTTGCAGCCTCGCAGCACGATCTTGTCGAGCTTCATGCTGGTTCCGAGATCGACCTGCACCCACTTGGCATTGTCTCGGTTCGTCTCGATTGCGGAGTGGTAGCCGTACTCGGGGCGGATCGGGCCGCCGGATTGTTTCGCCTCCGCGATTCGTCGTTCGATGTCGAACAATTCCTTGCCGGCCTGCTTGCGAGCCTCGCCTTCCAGAGATGCCACCTTCTCCTCGGCCAGTTTCTTTCTCAGTTCCAGGTCGGCTCGCTTCTTCGCAATCGCAGGGTCGAGGTCGTAGCTCTTGTCGGTGCGGTCGATGGCCGCGAACACGGCCTGGAGGCGATAGTAATCTTCCTGGGCGATGGGATCGAACTTGTGGTTGTGGCACTGGGCACAGTGAACCGTGAGGCTCATGAAGGTGCCGATGGTGTTGGCGATGAAGTCGTCGCGGTCGAAGTGGCGGGCGATCTTGCCGTCGATTTTGTTCTCGGGAAGCTCGGCGTGCCCGATGAAGTCCCACGGACCGGCGGCGAGGAAGCCGAGCGCTTCGATGCCATCGATGGTGCCGGGGAAGAGCACGTCGCCGGCGATCTGTTCCTGAATGAAGCGGCCGTACGGTTTGTCTTCGTTCAAACTGCGAATCACGTAGTCGCGGTAGGGCCAGGCGTTCGGCCGCGGCTTGTCCTTGTCGTAGCCGTGCGTCTCGCCGAAGTGGACGATGTCCAGCCAGTGCCGCGCCCAACGCTCGCCGTACTGCGGCATCGCGAGCAGCCGATCAACGACCTTCTCGTAGGCATCGGGCGCGGCGTCTTTCAGGAATGCGTCCACCTCGGCGGGTGTCGGTGGCAGGCCGATGAGATCGAAGTAGACGCGGCGAATCAGCGTGCGCTCGTCCGCGGGGCCGGTCGGTGACAATCCCTTGTCACTCAGCTTCGCCCGGATGAAGGCATCGACGGGATTTTGGATTTTGGACTTGGGATTTAGGATTGCGGGAAGGGCGGGCCGCTTCACGGGTTTGAAGCTCCACCAATCGGCGGGGTTGACGGCGGAACCATCCTCCGGCCACTTCGCTCCTCGTTCGATCCAGGCTTTCAGCGTCGCGATTTGGGCCGGGATGAGCGCTTCGCCCTTGGGCGGCATCCGCATATCGGGGTCGGTGCTGGCCACCCTTTTGAGGAGTGAACTTTCGGCAGGTTTGCCCGCTGTGAAGGCCGCTCCCGAGTCGCCTCCGGCGAGCGCTTCGGCCCGGCGATCGAGCCGCAACCCGCCCTTCTGTTTGTCGGCACCATGGCACGAGGCGCAGTGCTTCGCAAAGATCGGCTTCACGTCGCGCTCGAAATCCGCGGAAGCACCCTTCGGGGTATCGGCTGAGGTGAGCCCGACGACGAGGCCGGCGATTGCGACGAAACAATAGCGCATGAATCCACCGCGGAGGAGTGCGGAAAGGCAGCACTTCCATTGAACGGCATTTCGATCCGCGGATCAACTGAACAAATGGGCGAGGAACGGTGTCCCCCTTGCCTCCGGGTGCGAACCGGTTATCTTGGAAGGAGCTTGGCCAAGTGGCGGAATGGCAGACGCGCTCGACTCAAAATCGAGTACCGCAA
>JAYTGN010000307.1:0-10074 GCA_043733485.1 Gemmataceae bacterium | reverse complement strand
AACCGGGTTTCTCAAAACGCAGAGAGAAACCCGGTTTCCAAAGCAGAAACCGGGTTTCAAGCTCACCAATCACCGACGCTGCCATCCGAGTAGAACACGCGCTGTGCGATCTCTTGCTGGAACGGATGCTTCTTCACTTCCGCTTCGTCGATGGCGATGCCGAGGCCGGGTCGTTGATTCGGCTTCACGAGTCGGCCCTTCGGTTCCACCGTGAAGCCTTCCTGCACCACGTCTTGCCGCCAGGGCACATCGGCATGCACCGTTTCGCAAATGATATAGCTCGGCTGCGAGAAGCCGAACTCGAGGCTCGCCGCGGTGCTGACTGGACCCTGCGGATTGTGCGGGGCCAGCGCGATCCGATGCGCCTCGGCCAGCGCCGCAATCCGCCGAGCCTCGGTGAAGCCGCCGCAATGCGTGATGTCCACCTGGCACACGTCGCAGGCCCGTGCGTTGAACAGGTCCTTGAATGCCGCGAGGTTGGTGACGCGTTCGCCCGTCGCGATCGGCGTCGTCACGGATCGGTTGATCATCGCCAGGCCGTCGACGCTCTCGGGCCAGCACGGTTCTTCCAGGAAGTAGAGCCCGTAGGGTTCGAGTGCCTTCGCGAATTGCAGCCCCATCGCCGGCGAAGGGCGGGCATGGCAATCGACCATGATGTCGATGCTTTCACCGACAGCCTCGCGCATCGCGGCCACGCACTTTTCCGCCGTGCGAATCGGCTTCAACCCCTCGATCGGCAGCGTCGGTGGAACGGCCATCGTCTTGAACGCCGTGAACCCGTCGGCAACAGCTTGCCTCGCCAGGTCCGCGAAGCGCTTGGCGTCGTCGGCCGCAGTCTCGTAGAAGTCCTCCATCTTGCCGCCGCCGAGGTGGCAGTAGGTCCGCACGTGATCGCGGACCGGCCCACCCCACAGCTTCGAACACGGCACGCCGCAGACCTTGCCGAGAATATCCCAGAGTGCGATGTCGATGCCGGCGATGGCGGTGGCTCGCACGATGCCGTGCCCGTGCCAGAAGTGCTGGCGGTACATCATCTGCCAGAGGTGTTCGATGCGGGTCGGGTCTTCCCCGAGGATGAGTTCGGCCGTGTCTTCGATGGCTCCGACCACGGCCCGCGTGTGCCATTCGAGCGTGGCTTCGCCCCAGCCGAACAAGCCGTCTCGATCGGTGAGGACTTTCACGAAGACCCAGTTGCGCATGCGGGCGTGGCAGACGTGCGTTTCGACGCGGGTGATTTTCATATCGGGCTATTGTGCCCGAGTTCGCCGCGAGAAGCAAAACGAGAATCGCTCCAGGAAGTGTTCTTCTAGTTTTTGACACTCGGCACACCGTGGTGTCAAATGATCGGAGTCGAGGAGGATCATTCTCCAGCCCCCGCGCGGGCGGCCGTTCTCTCCTCCTCGCGACGTGCCTGCATCTCGGCGTACATGTCCCGCGTGAAATCGTTCTCCTCCGAGATGCCGACGACGCTTTTCCAGCCCCTGGAGGGGAGCTGTACTGACGTGAGATTCGCCAGCTTCTTCTCGACGACTTCCAATCGCGTCGCCAAGTCTTGCAGCGTGATTTCCGACATGAATCGTCCTCCGAGCGATGGCTTCATCCTACCAGAATTCCGTCGCGGAGCCGCAACCCGCCTGCCAGTTTTGCCCGAACCCCCACGAGCATCTTGCCATCTGCTATCATAATGGGGACAAAAATCAGTTGCGGGCCGAACCTCTCCACCGGCCCGCGTGAGGGACAGCGATGAACGTATCGGCCGGGTTGGCACGCCTCCGCAGCGGCGAACTGCTCTACACCGACGAAGTGGGCCGCGATGCCTGCGGGATCGGCGGCATCGCCTCGAAAGACGGCAAACCCTCGTTCGAAGTCGTTCAGAAAACGCTCACCGCCCTCAAGTGCATGGAACACCGCGGCGGGGTCTGCGGCGAAGCCGGCGACGGCGCGGGACTCACCGTTGCCATCCCGCAAGCGTACTTCAAGGAAGAAGCCAAGAAGCTCCGCCTCGAAGGTGCCCGCTACCTGAAGCCGGAAGACACCCTCGCCATCGGCGTCGTCTTCTTCCTGGAAACCGAGCCCGCGAGAATCGAAGCCGCTCGCGCCATCGTGCGCGAACAACTGTCGACCGGTCCCGTTCAGTTCCTCGGCTTCCGCACCGTTCCCACCAACGACGACGCGCTCCCCAAGAAGGCGCGCGACGTGCGACCCGGTGCCATCGAACAAGTCCTGTTGAAGGTACAAGGCGATGTTGCCTCTGCGGAACGCTGGCTGTTCATCCAACGGCTCGAACTCCGCGAACGCTTCCAAAAGGCCGGGCTCGCCGTCTACGTCTGTTCGCTCTCGGCCCGGCTCGTCGGCTACAAGGGGCTCATGACCAGCTCCCAGCTTTCCGACTTCTATCCGGACCTGCACGACCCCGCGTTCGAGACCGGCATCGCGACGTTCCACCGCCGGTACAGCACCAACACGTTCCCGAACTGGACGCTGGCGCAACCGTTCCGCCTCACGTGCCACAACGGCGAAATCAACACGGTGAAGACGACCCGCAACGCGGTCCACGCCTTCGCCCGCGGCCTGAACCCGCCCCTGCCCGGCGGCGACCTCCTTTCGCCCAAGATGAGCGACTCGGGCAGCCTCGACGAATGGGTCGAGTACCTCACCCTTCAGCAGCACTGGAGCTTGCTCCGCGCCCTGCGGCTCACCATTCCGCCGGTCTGGGACACGGAGGCGGACATCTGGGGGCCGGAAGCTTTCGACCTGTTCACGTACTATCGCCGGACGTTCGGCAGCCTCGGCGCCTGGGATGGCCCCGCCGGCATCATCGGCACCGATGGCCGCATCCTCGTCGGTCTCGTCGATCGCATGGGCTTGCGCCCCGTCCGCTGGTGTTCGGACAAGCGCGGCTGGCTCTACATCGGTTCCGAGTCCGGCGTCTTCGGCCTCGATACCACGACGATCGTGGCCAGCGGCCAATTGCAACCCGGTCAGATGATCGCCCTGGACACCACCTCCGGCGAGCGCCTCGACAGCTACCAGATCATGGCCCGCGTCGTGACCGAGGCCAAGGTCGAACTCGGCGACGTTCACGAACTGAATCGCCGCCACATTATCATTCCCGAGGGCTTCGATTACACGCGGCAAACCACCGATGCCGTCGGAGCCATGCTCGCCGAACGCAGCTGGACCCTCGACCATCTTCTGCAAGCCAACGGCTGGGACTTCGAACGTGCCGTCTTCGTGAAGGACATGGCGAAGCTCCGCAAGGAGCCGCTTTCTTCGATGGGCCACGACCGCGTGCTCACGGTCTTCTCCGTCTACCATCCGACGCTGTTCAAATACCTCCAGCAGACGTTCGCGGAGGTGACGAACCCGCCGATCGACCCGTACCGCGAAGGCGGCGCGATGTCGCTGGCGACGTACCTCGGCCGAAGCCCGAACTCCACGCCGGGTTCCACCGGCGACGAGAACCTGCCGGTTCGCCAGATGGAACTTCCTTCACCCGTGATCTCGGACGCAATCGTCGAGGAGATTCGCCAGAACGAAGTGCTCGGGTTCAAACACCTGGACGCGACGTTCCCGCTCTCCGGCGGCGCGGATGCGATGCGTTCCAGTTTGATCGCGCTGCAAAGCGCGGCCGAGAAGGCCGTCCACGACGGCTACCACGTGCTCTGCGTTTCGGACAAGGAGGCCTGCCGTCGCGGCATCGATCCGATCCCGTCGCTGCTCGCGCTCGGAGCCGTTCACCAGTACCTTTGCCGCCAGGGTCTGCGCGATAAGTGCAGCCTCGTCGTGCAAGCCGGGGACATTCAAGAAGGCCACGACGTCTGCTGCCTCGTCGCCTTCGGGGCCGACGCGGTTCACCCGTACCTGATGCTACGCCTCGTGAAAGACGGCCTGATTTTCAAGGACGGCGACACGAAGCAGGAGAACCGCCTCGATGGCCGCGAGGCGCTCGAGAACCTCTTCGCCGCGCTCGAAGACACCATCAAGAAGGTGATCTCCAAGATGGGCATCACCACCATCGAGGGTTACCGTGGGGCGCAACTCTTCGAGGCGGTCGGCTTCGGCCCCGACCTCATGGAGTTCCTCGGCGAGTTCCCCAGCCGCATCGGCGGTATCGGCTTCCCCGAACTCGTCGAAGACTGCCAGTGGCGCGTCCAGCGTGCCGAGGAAATGCTCGCCAAGAATCAGCCGATGGGCAAGAACAAGGACTACATGGCGTTCAACGCCAAGATTCGCATGGCCCTCCGCGACGCGGTGAAAGAGGCCCATCCCGAGCCCGAACAGGGCGGCGGCGAGATGGCTTACACGGCCCCGCCGGAAGAGTACGACCCCGCCGCCCCGCAACGCGTCGGCACCAAGTTCATCAAGTTCTCGGACATGGTGAACACCCGCGTGCCCACCGTGCTGCGCGATCTCTTTCATATAGCGGTGGGTTCACCCACCGAGGGACGGCCGCCGCTCAATGAAATCCAGCCGGCCATCACCATCATCCAGAAGTACTTCCGCGGCGCGGCCATGAGCCACGGGGCGCTCACCGGCGCGAGCCACATGACGATCGCCGCCGCCGTCAACGAACTGGACACGATGAGCAACAGCGGCGAGGGCGGCGAGTCGCGCGCCCGCAACGACATTCCCGAACGCGCTTGGGGGCCGTTCTGGGAGAAGGAACGCGCTCGCCGAGTCGCCCACCCCGGCATCTACACGCTCGGCGGCAAGATCGAGAAGAGCCGCTTCCGCAGCCGCATTCGCCAGGTGGCAAGTGGCCGATTCGGCGTCGATGCCGAGTACCTCGTGAACGCCGACGAGTTGTCCATCAAGATGGCTCAGGGCGCGAAGCCGGGCGAAGGCGGGCAGTTGATGGGGAAGAAAGTGACGGCCGAGATCGCCGAGATTCGCTTCGCGAAGCCCGGCACCGATCTCATTTCGCCGCCACCGCACCACGACATTTATTCCATCGAAGACCTCGCGCAACTGATCTACGATTTGAAGGCGACCAAGCCGGGCATCCCGGTTTCGGTCAAGCTCGTGGCCGTGGATAACATCGGCACCATTGCCGTCGGCGTGGCCAAGGCCGGCGCGGACATCATCGAGATCGACGGCATCGACGGCGGCACCGGGGCCGCCATGGTTTCCAGCAAGGAACACGCCGGCCTGCCCAGCGAGATGGGCCTCGCCGAGGCCCATCAGGCGCTCGTCGTCAACGGCGTGCGAAAGTCCGTGCGCCTCCGCGTCGGCGGCGGCATCAAGAACGGCCACGACGTCATCAAGTACGCCCTCTTCGGCGCGGACGAATTCAGCTTCGGTCAGGGGCTCATGGTCTCAGTCGGTTGCATCGTCTGCAAGTCGTGCCACATCCCGAACTGCCCCACGGGCATCACGGGTTCGCCCGAAATCTTCAAGGGCCACCCCGAACACACGAAGGCCTATCTGACCGCGGTGGCCGAAGAAGTGCGCGTTATTCTCGGGCAGATGGGCTTCAAGAATCTGAGCGACATCACGGGCCGCACCGACCTGCTCGTTCCCCGCACCGACCTGAAAGCCAAGCACCCGCGGTCCGCGCTCGTCGATGTCTCGCGCTTCATCCAGCCGGATATGGCGCTCTCGAAACTCGACGCGAACTACCCGCAAATGGGCGTTCTCGGCGTCTGCGGCGGCGACTCCTTCTCGCTGAACAAGAAGATCATCGACGCCGCGTTCGACGCCATCGACACGGCTCAGAACGCGGACATGGTGTTCCGCGTTCGCAACTCCGATCGGTCGGTGGGGGCCACGCTCGCCGGCACCATTGCGAAGCTGTACGGCCGCGAGGGGATGCCGAACGGCCGCAAGATCAAGGTGCGGCTCGACGGGGAAGCTGGCCAGAGCTTCGGCGTCTGGTGCACCCACGGCCTCGATCTGGAACTGCGCGGCTTCGCCCAAGACGGCGTCGCCAAGGGCATCTCGGGCGGCACCGTCGTCGTGTCCCTCGACTACAAAGCCTCGGACTACGGCGGCGAAATTCAGAGCGTGGCCGGGAACAACGTGGGCTACGGCGCGACCGGCGGCACGGTCTTCATCGGCGGTCGCGCCGGACACCGCCTCGGCATCCGCAACAGCGGTGCCACCATCGTCGCCGAGGCCGCCGGCAAGTACGCCTGCGAATACA
This sequence comes from Gemmataceae bacterium, assembly GCA_043733485.1. GTDB lineage: Bacteria > Planctomycetota > Planctomycetia > Gemmatales > Gemmataceae > Urbifossiella. The sequence goes on along the minus strand of JAYTGN010000307.1, from coordinate 3,929 downwards.
TGACCCGCGGGAAGGTGCTCATCCTCGGGCCGGTCGAAAACGAAATCGGCTCGGGCATGACCGGCGGCGAACTCTACGTCTTCGACCCGCACACGCAGGTGCCGGCCAAACTCCACGGCAAGAGTGTGACCGTGATCGATTGTGCCCACGTCGATTACGAGTGGATGCACCCGCTGTTGCACCAGTACTTCGCCCGCACCGGCAGCCGGCAGGCCGAGCACATTTTGAAGAACTGGGCGGAGATTCGCCGCGGTCGCCGCATCCGCAAGATCCTCCCGCTGGCCGTGGCCCGCGCCATGGAAGACTTCCGCGCCGTCGGTACGAACGCCGGATAAGGCAACCCCAGGCGAGCCGAGCCCCGTCAGGGGCCGGGTGACTAGTTCGACGAAACGTTATCCATCCCGCAGTAGGAGTTTGCCCATGCGCTTCCCGTCGATCGCCCTCGTGCTTCTGCTTCCCCTCTCGGCTCGCGCCGAGGCCCCGAAACCGCCGACGGACCTCGTCGATTACGTGAAGAAAAACGACGACGCCTTCGCCTGGAAGCAGGCGGAGAAAATCGAAACCGAGACCGGAATCGTCTACCAACTCGAACTCACCTCGCAGAAGTGGCAAGGCTTCACCTGGACGCACAAGGTGCAAATCTTCGTGCCGAAGAACGTGAAGCCGCAAGCGACGATGGTGCTGTGGAACCAGGGCGGCACGCCGAACGTCGGCAGCGGCCTCTTCGGCCTGCAACTGGCTCAGAAGATCGGAGCGCCAGTCGCCTTCCTCTTCGGCAATCCCAACCAACCCCTCTTCGACGGCAAGAAGGAAGACGCCCTCATCGCCGAGACGTTCGTCCGCTATCTCGAAACGAAAGATTCGTCCTGGCCGCTACTCTTCCCCATGGTCAAGAGCCTCGTGAAATCCATGGACGCGCTCCAGGCCTTCGCGAAGGAGGAGTGGAAGTACGAGGTGAAGAGTTTTGTGATAGCCGGGGCTTCGAAACGCGGCTGGACGAGTTGGCTCACCGCCGCGACCGGCGACCAACGCGTGAAGGCCATCGCGCCGCTCGTGATCGATACGCTCAACATGCCGGTGCAGATGAAGAATCAGGTGACCGCCTTCGGCAAGCCGAGCGAGATGATCCGCGACTACACCGAACGCCAGCTCGTGCCGATCCAGGACACGCCAGACGCTCAGAAGCTCTGGAAGATGGTCGACCCCTGGGTTTACCGCGATCGCATCACCGTTCCGAAGATGATCATCAACGGCGCGAACGACCCGTACTGGCCGCTCGACGCGCTCAACAGTTATTGGGACGATTTGAAGGGCGAGAAGCACTTGCTCTACGTGCCGAACGCGGGCCACGACCTCCGCGAAACGGACAAAGACGGCAAGAAGGAACTGCTCCCGGCGCGGGCCGTGAACACATTGGCGGCATTCTGCAAGTGCCAGGTGTTCGACAAGACGATGCCGAAGCATAAGGGAAAGTTCGATGGCACCGCGTTGTCCGTCAGCTATGAGGGAACGCTCAAGAGCCAACGAGTCTGGTCGGCGGACTCCGTGAGTCGCGATTTTCGGCAGGCTCGCTGGCGAGAGGAGGTTCTCATGGAAACAAAAGACGGTGGTAGCGCGACGGTTAGCGGTGATGTTCGTACCGATCTGAACTTCAAACTTCCGGAGAAGGGATTCCGAGCCGTCTTCGCTGAAACCGAATTTGAGATCGATGGCCTCGTGTTCCCGCTCAGCACGCAGCTTCGCATCCTCGAAGCGAAGAAGTGATGGGGTGGAACTTCTCCGAGGAATTGAGGCAGTGGGGGCCGCAAAGCCCACCCAAAGCTTTGGGTGGGCTTTCTCGCGCCTACTGCGCTCACGTCGCCAAGTCGCACGACGAAAACTTCACCGTCGTCTCGTTCCTGCTGCCGCGGCGGCTGGTGCGGCACTTCCACGCGGTCTACGCTTATTGCCGCTGGTCGGACGACCTCGCCGACGAAACCGCCGGCGGGCAGGTTGCCCTCGATCTGATCGCGTGGTGGCGCGAAGAACTGCTCACCTGCTACGAGGGAACCCCGCGGCATCCGGTGATGGTCGCACTCCGCGAAACCATTCGCCGCTTCGACATCCCAAGCGAGCCGTTCCTGAACCTGCTCGTCGCGTTCGAGCAGGATCAGCGCGTGAAGCGCTACGACACCTTCGACCAACTCCTCGGCTACTGCCGCAACTCGGCCAACCCCGTCGGCCATCTCGTGCTTTATCTATTCGAGTGCTTCGACGCCGAGCGGGCGGCACTCTCGGATGAAGTCTGCACCGGCTTGCAACTCGCGAACTTCTGGCAAGACGTGTCCCGCGATTTGGGCATTGGCCGCGTCTACCTTCCCGCCGACGATAGAAGTCGCATTGGTTTCACAGACGCGGACCTGGAAGCGAAGCGCTGCACGCCTGAATTCCGGGAACTGATGCGATTTGAAGTGGAGCGAGCGCGGGGTTACTTCGATCGCGGCGAGAAGTTGCTGCCGCTGTTGCCGCGCGAAGCGCGGATCGACGTGGACTTGTTCATTCGCGGCGGCCGTGCGATTCTGCATGCGATCGAGCGTTCGCAGTTCGATGTCTTCACGGAAAGACCCGAAGTCACCAAGTGGCAAAAGGGCAAACTGCTCCTGGGTGTAATGGCGAGGAGATTCGGTTTAACGACTTGACTTGGAAGGCGTTGCTGCTTATAATTCTAAGATGATAAAGATAATGAAGATTGATTAACGAGGTGATTCGCGTGTGGGTCAAAGGCTTCTTTGCTGCTGCCGGTATTTACGTCCTCGCCGCGGCGGCGTGGATCGTGTCGGCCGGCGTTCAGCGCGATACGTCCGGCGTCGAGATTCTCAATGTCGCCTGCGATCCCACGCGCGAACTCTGGCGCGAGATCAACGCCGACTTCATCCGCGACTACGAACAGAAGCACCACGTGAAGCCGACGGTTCTCCAATCGCACGGCGGCTCCAGCAGCCAGGCCCGAGCGATCGTCGACGGACTCGATGCCGACATCGCCACGCTCGCACTCTGGACGGATACCGACGCGATTCGCAAAGCCAAGCTCATGGACGCGGGCTGGGAAGAGAAATTCCCGAACCGATCGCTGCCGTACGTGTCCACCATCGTGTTCGTGGTGCGAAGGGGGAACCCGCTGAACATCCGCGACTGGACCGATCTGGCCCGCGACGATGTGAAGGCAATCACGCCGAACCCGAAGACCTCGGGCAACGGCAAGTGGAGCTTCCTCGCCATTTGGGGCTCCGTGATCTGGCGCGGCGGCACCGAAGAACAAGCTCGCGAACTGGTGATGGGCGTGTTCGGCCGTGTGCCCGTGCTCGATCCCGCCGCCCGCGGCGCGACCATGACCTTCGCGACCAAGAACATCGGCGACGTTCACCTCACTTGGGAGAGCGAGGCCCATCTCGAAGTGCAGGAATCGGGCGGGGCGCTGGAGATCGTCTACCCGCGACGCAGCGACCGGGAGAAGCCGTTGAGCATTCTCGCCGAGCCGCACGTGGCCATCGTGGATAAGAACGTCGACCGCAAGGGAACGCGGGACGTGGCCGAGGCGTACGTGAAGTTCCTCTACACCGAGCCGGCCCAGGAGATCATCGCGAAGAACTTCCATCGGCCCACCGACAAGAAGGTCTTCGCCCGGCACGCGAATCTGTTCCCCGACATGGACCTACGGATCGCAACCGATCTGGTGCCGTCGAAGAAGTGGGACGACGTTCAGAAGCGGTTCTTCGCCGAGGGCGGCGAGTTCGATCAGTTGTACGCGCGGAAGAAGTGACCCGAAACCCGGTTTCTGCTTTGGAAACCGGGTTTCTTGAGCGTGAAGAAGTGACCCGAAACCCGGTTTCTGCTTTGGAAACCGGGTTTCTTGCGCGTGAAGAAGTGACCCGAAACCCGGTTTCTGCTTT
>JAYTGN010000306.1:0-10088 GCA_043733485.1 Gemmataceae bacterium | reverse complement strand
GTGCTTCGCGAAGCTCGGCCCAACTCACGCCATCGGCGTCGTTCGCGTGCCACGGGGCGAGTTGCACGCACAGGAATGGGAAGTCGTTGCCCCACTTCTTGCGCCAGTCCTGGATCATCGTTTGGAATAGCGAGCGGTACTCATAGGCGCGGCCGGCGTTGGATTCGCCTTGATACCAGATGGCACCCTTGAAGGCGAACGGGTGCAGCGGGTGGATCATCGCGTTGTAGAGGCTGGCGGGAACATTGGGGCCGACGGGCTGTTTGCCCTTAGCCGCGTTGGCGGCGTTCGCGGCGTAATACTTGAGTTCGGGAACCGCTTCGAGAGCGGGAATGCTCGTCCAGGCTTCGGCAGGCGTGCCGCCCCACGACGTGTGAATGACGCCGACGGGGACGTTCAAACTGCGCTGGATGTTGTTGCCGAAGGCGTAGGCCACCGCGGAGAACCCGCCGACCGTTTCGGGGCCGCACTCGTCCCACTTGGTGAAGTGCTTCAGATCGCCCTGATCGTCGATGGGTGCGATGGCGGTCCACCTTTTAACGGTGAAGAGCCGAAGGTTCGGGTTCTTCGCACCGGCTCGAATTTTCTCCGGGTCGTAGCAACTGTTAACGGCCATCTCCATGTTCGATTGCCCGGAGCAGATCCACACCTCACCGATCGCCACGTTCTTGAGCATAATCTTGTTCTTACCCGCGATCTGCAGCGTATAGCCGGTTCCGGCCTTGGCCCCTTTGGGCAGCTTGACGGACCATTTGCCGTCCTTGTCTGCCTTGGTCTGGACCGCGCCGGTCGCATCGCCCTGGAAGAGGCCGACCGTCACTTCTTCATCCGGGTCGGCTTTGCCCCACACGGGCACTTCCACATCCCGCTGAAGGACCATGTTGTCCGTGAAGAGTGGATGCGGCGTGACGTCGGCGCGGATGAGGCCGGCCGGTATGAGCATCGCGGCAGCGAGCAGATAAACTCGTGCGAGTCGCATGTGAGAACTCCGAGGTGGGGGAAACGCGGTAGGCGAAAGAAAGGCTAAGCGGAAGTGCGGTCGCGGGCAACGGCGGGTTCGTGATTTCGCGACGCGTGCCAGTTTTTATGGGCCGTCGGGACCCGACGAATGCGATGGAAGTTGAGCAGAAGGCGGCACGATCAGCGCGAGAAACCCGCTGCCCCAGTGCTCAATTTCGAGGAACGCGGCAGTCTCGGGAACGGGCTTATAGATGCGAAACGTGCGCATCGCGCCGAGGGTCGCGGCACTTTCCAGCGGGCCGATGAAGCCGATGTCGCGGTCTAGGAAGTACGGCTTCGCGGCCCACGTCGCCATCTGATTCGCATTCAGGAAGAACGAACCGGCGTGCGGATTCGTGGATCGTCGGAAGCCAATTCTCACGCCGAACGCCTCGGCGGCGAGTTCGGGAACTTGAAGCACATCCTGAAACATTGCGGTGGCTTGGGAGCGGATCGGGCCGTCGACGTAGGCCTTGTGAACCGTGCGGTCGCGAGCCACTTCATAGCGGTTCGGCATCAGCAACGACTCCTCGCCGAATGCAGCCGCGAACCAGCGCAACTTCGCGAAGAACATCGGATCGCGGAGGATGAGATCGTCTTCGAGGTAGCAGAAGTAGTCGTAGCCGGCGGCAAGGCGATCGCGCAGTACGGCGTGGCACTCGAAGCCGAGCAGGCGCGGTTCCGCTGCGGTCGTGTGATGTTGGTAGTAGCCGCGGCCAATCGGCAACTGCGCCAGAAGGTGCTTGTCGCCGGTGGTGCAGACCACGACATCGGCGACGCCCGAGAATTCTTCGTTGGCGGAAACCGTCGTGCGTCGGGCGATGTCGATGAGACACTGTGGGCGGCCGAAGAGTTGTTGAATCGCCGCGAGGCATTCGGTGAGTGCCTGGATTCGCGGTTGCGGATTCGGGGCCAGCGATCCGTGCGTGAACCGACCCCCTTCGGGATTGAAGTAGTGCGGGATCGCGAACAGGATTCGCATGAGGCATTGCCCGCGAGTGCTCGGGGTTCGATAAACTCCAGTGTATTCCGATCCAGGCATCTCAGGGGAGTCGAAGTCATGCTGAAGGGTCGCATCAAACAGTCGATCGTGTTCTGGTGCTTCAACGCGCGCGGCGCGCAGTGGGACGCCGAGAAGACCTGCACCGTGGCGAAGGATCTCGGCGTGCCCGCGCTTGAGATCATCGGGCCGGAACACTGGGGCACGCTCAAGAAGCACGGGCTCATCTGCGCCCTCGCCCCCAACGGCATGCCCGGCGCCCCGTTCATGCGCGGATTCAACAACACCGCATTTCACGCGGAGAACCTCGAACGCACCGGCAAGATGATCGACGACTGTTCCGCCGCTGGGTTCCCGAGCGTGATCTCGTTCTTTGGTTACAAGTGGCTGAACCCCGAGGATCCGACGAGCGGGGAAATTAGCCGCGACGATGCGTTCAAGAACTGCGTGAAAGGGTTGAAGGAACTCGCCCGCCATGCTGAGAAGAAGAACGTGACCGTGTGCGTGGAGCACCTGAACACGCGCGACGGGTCCGACCCCATGACCGGCCACCCCGGCTACCAAGGCGACGACCTCGATTGGTGTGCCTCCGTGATCCGCGCGGTCGGCTCACCGCGAATCAAATTGCTCTTCGACATCTACCACGTCCAGATCATGCACGGCGACATCATTCGCCGCATGGAGAGCGTGAAGGAACTGATCGGTCACGTTCACACGGCAGGCGTGCCCGGCCGCGGCGAACTCGACGACACGCAGGAAATCAACTTCCCGCCGACCATGAGGAAGCTGCTCGACATCGGCTATACGGGCTACGTGGGCCAGGAGTTCATCCCCACCCGCGAGCCGTTCGCCGGGTTGAAGCAGGCCGTGACACTGTGCGATGTGTGAGGTAGAATAGGCGTTGAAGTAGTACCCTCAAGGAGGACATCCGATGGTCATCACGCTCGATGCGGAACTGGAAGCCGCGTTGAACAACGCGGCCGAGAAACAAGGTGGCACGGCTGAAACTCTCGCGATGAACACGCTGCGACAGAGGTACTTATCACCTACGCTCCTCGACGAGCCAAGAGACGAATGGGAAAGGCAACTCCGGTTGATTGCTACAGACTGTGGTGTTTCACTCTCCGATGAGGCACTCGGCCGAGAGGAGATGTACGAGTAATGCCAATCCTCCTCGACACGAACATCCTCGTGCGGCTTTCAAACGCCGTCGACACTCAGTATGCGACTGCCGATCGAGCAGTCCGGGATCTACACCGTTGCGGGGAAGAACTGTTGATCGTCCCCCAGAATCTCATCGAATTTCGAAACGTGGCAACTCGCCCAATCAAGGTAAATGGCCTGGGGCTCTCTGCGGCGGAAGCAGAGCTGAGCGCAGCCCGCTTCGAGGCACAGTTCCCACTTCTGCCCGAAACGCCGGACTTCTTCCCCGCGTGGAAGGCGATCGTCCAATCGCTCGGCATCATCGGCAAGCAAGTTCACGATGCGCGACTCGTCGCGGCCTGCCACGTTCATGCGGTCACACACCTTCTGACCTTTAACACACCACACTTCGCGAGAATGGCTGGATTCGGGCCGGGATTGATCGTACTGCATCCCTCGAACGTGTAGACGGGCCTGACTCCGCGGAGATAAGGTGGCGAATCGGTCCGAACCCGGATATATCTGGCGGGAGCATTCCACCGCTCGCTCCCGCCGAGATGCTCTCCATGTCCCAAGCTGCATTCCCGCCCACACGCACCGGCTGGGCCAGCCTCAAAGACCTCACCGGCTATCAGTGGTTCGTGTTCGTCGTCTGCTGCCTGGCCTGGGATATGGACTGCATGGACCAGCAGTTGTTCGTGCTCGCTCGCCGGCCAGCAATGACCGAACTCGTGCAGAAGGTGACGAAGGACGACGTCCGGATTCCCGAGTTCACCGAGAAGCTCACGGTTCAGGCCAAGAAGGCGAACAAGCCGGAGCCGAAACCCGAACAGGTGGTCGCGTCGATTCAAGCGGCAGACATCAACGATGCCGCGACGTATGCCACGTCGTTCTTCATGCTCGGCTGGGCCGTTGGCGGCATCGGCTTCGGCATCGCCGGCGATCGCATCGGCCGCGTCAAAACGCTCATGGCCACGATCCTGCTCTACTCGCTCTTCACCGGACTGAACTCGCTTTCGTCCAGCACCACGGACTTCTACGCATTCCGCTTCCTCACGGGAATGGGCGTCGGCGGCGCGTTCGCGGCCGCGGTCACGCTCCTCGCGGACACCATGCCCAACAACGCCCGGCCGTTCGTGCTCGGGCTCTTTCAAGCTTCGTCCGTTCTGGGAAACGTGACGGCCGCACTGCTCTCGATGTGGTTCGGTTCGCTGCAAGAACACGGGGCCTTCGCGGACCAAACCCTGTTCGGCAAACCCCTCGTGCCCTGGAGGCTGATGTTCATCATCGGCGTGATTCCCGGCTTGCTCGTCGTCCTCATTCAGGCCCGTCTGAAGGAACCGGAGCGCTGGCTCCAGGCCCGCGCCTCCGGCGAAAAGAAAGCCGGTTCCTACAGCGAACTCCTCGGCGATCCCGTCTGGCGGAAGCACGCGATCCTCGGCCTGATCCTGGCGCTTGCCGGCGTCATCGGCCTCTGGGGGATCGGATTCTTCTCACCGGATTTGCAGCAGCACGTGGCCGAGCCTCAGTACAAGCAGGAAGCCGTGGAGAAGGGTCTGGCGACGGAGGATCAGTTGAAGCAGAACGCGCTTCCGCCCGATGCCGTGAAGTACGTGAACGGGCAGAAGGCGTACTGGGCCGGGATCACGTCGCTGTTTCAAAATACGGGTGCGTTCTTCGGCATCTTCGCGTTCAGCTACGTCACCGGGCTGGTGGGACGGCGGCTCGCCTTCGGCTTCTTCTTCATCACGGCGGGGCTCTCGACCGCTGGCGTCTTCCTCTTCCTCAACCAGTGGTCCGACATCTTCTGGATGATCCCCATCATGGGCTTCTTCCAGCTTGCGATCTTCGGCGGGTACGCGATCTACTTCCCGGAACTCTTCCCGACGCGACTGCGGAGCACTGGTACTTCGTTCTGCTACAATGTCGGTCGCTTGATCGCCGCTGGCGGCCCGTTCGCACTCGGGTTGCTCACCAGTCAAGTCTTCGCGGGTTACGAGCAGCCGTATCCGCTGCGATACGCGGGCGTGGCCATGTGCAGCGTGTTCTTCCTCGGCTTGCTCGTGCTGCCGTTCCTACCTGAAACCAAAGACCAACCGCTCCCGGAGTAACGATGTCTGCCCCTGAATGGCTCACGAAACGCGATGGCAGTTTAAGGCCCGGCGCGCAGTCGCTCCTGGTGTTGATTGGCGGTTCGCCGCAGTACAAGGTGGAAGCGCGACCCGCAGCCGGGACGTTCGTCGCCACGGTTCAACAGAGCAATAATGGGAAGCGGTTGGGCGAAGTGGCTCTCGGCTACCCCACGGCCGATGCCGCCCTGGCTGGCGGGCTAGAACAACTTCGCGCCGCACTGGGATGGTGAGCGACCGTCGAAGTTACACCGTTAGAACGCGGTCGCGGGAAGCCACCGACCACTTGCCCACGACCTTGCCACCCTCTGCGATCAACACATCTTTGTGAAGCGCCACCGTCGGGCAGACGTGCCCCGGCAGGGCGTAAACCACGTCGCCGGGCCGATAGTTCGCCGCACCCGCCGTCTCGACGATGAGGTGCTCCTCGTTGTGACCCACGGTCTTGTATTCGGGGAAGTCGAGCAACTGCACGCGCTTCTCCAGCAAGGGATCGGCCGCGACCGATTTGTTCCCCAGGTCGAACGTCACGCGATCCGAGGTCGGGCGACTGATGACGCGCGTGATCAGCACCGCGGCCGGCGTGATGCCCGCGAGATCGGCGTAGCGCGAACCGTACCCGGCATCGTGCAGCACGAACGTGCCCGGCGAACACTCGACCCCGGGAACGTCCTTCATGTTCGCGAAGATCGGGAAGGTCGGGGTGCCGCCGCACACGAGCCGCGGCACGGGAACGCCGGCGCGTTCCGTGGCCGTGCGCAGTTCGAGCACCGGCGCGAGCAGCGCCCGCACCGCGGCTTCCCGCTCCTCCCGCGAATCCTGGTGATTGTGCCCGTCGTAAAGCTGAAACCCTTCGGGCCGCAGGCCGGGCAACTTCGCGGCACTCAGGTAGAGTGACATCGCACTGTCACCGACGGCGATGCCCGTACGGTGCTGCCCCACATCGAGGTCGAGAACGATTCCGACGTTCAGGCCCGCGCTCGACATCGCTTCGGACAGTGCCTTGGTCGAATCGGGATGATCGATGAGGACCGAGAATGTGGTGCCGGGATACTTGCGGATGAGCGCGACGAGCCGGCCCAGGTTCGGCCCGACGATCGGATAGGCGATCAGCACATCCGGGGCGTTCGCCGAGGCGAGCATCTCGGCTTCGGCAATCGTCGCGCACTTGTGCTTGGTTACCCCGGCGTCGATGAGCATGCGAGCAATTTCGCGCGTCTTGTGCGTCTTCACGTGCGGCCGAAGCCGTCCCGGCCCGCCGGCCATCTCGATCACGCGGGCGATGTTCTTGCGAATGAGTTCCGGGTACAGGACTAGCGACGGGCTGAACACGGTCGCAACGTCGGCAAGCGCATAATCGGGATGCATGGCGAAGGGCTCCGCGTGGGGTGATGCGGTGAATTGTAGAGAATCATGGAGTTTTCATCACTTTAATGGCAGAATGTTGCCACGAACAGAACTCAAACGGAGCTTGTCATGTGTCGATTCATCGCAGGGGCTCTCGTGCTCATCCTGTCGGCTGGCTTCGCGAAGCCCGACGACAAATCCGAAGCGGCGGAGGAGGCGAAAGCGATCCTCCAAGCCAATGCGATCATGAAGGCGTGCGAGTCCTACTACCTCAATCCGAATTCGTGTAACAAGTATCCGTTGAAGCTCGATGACTTGGTGAAGCCACCGTGGGGAGGCGTATCGTTCCTGAACGATCCCAAGAAGGACTTGATCGACCCCTGGGGCATTCGGTTTCAATACGCGGTCGCTGCCGATGGCAAGGGGAATCAACGGCCCTTCGTCTGGACCGAACGAACCGTCGACAAAAAGACAAAAGTGATCGGCAAGAAGCCGCCCGAGAAGAAGTAATCTTTCAAACCGGCGGCAGGATCGCATCCACCGCGATGCTGCCGAGTGTGCTTCCCGCGATGACGAGGGGAACCTGTTGGCCGGGAAGGTAGTCATTCCGTTTGGAAAAGTGCGGCGTGCCGGTCCGGGGAGCCTTGGGGCGGTTGTAGACTTCGACCTGGCGGTCCACCAGATTCACGATCCAGTAGGCCGGAATCGCAGCCCCAGCATAGGCACGAAGTTTAATTCCCCGATCGTAGGCGAGCGTGCTATCGGACACTTCGACCACCATGGCGATCTCATCGACAATGGGGTGATGATCGTCGTTGCTACCGACTGGCCCGACGACGACCGCAAGGTCGGGTTCGGGTTCGCCTCCCGCGATGCGAATGGCACTCTGAACCCGCACGCGAAGCCCGGCAGGAAGCAATCCACGAATCGCCAGGTCGGTCCGCTCGATTGCCGAATCGTGGGCGGGATTGCGCGGCATTTCAGACTCCACTCCGAATTCGGCGAGGGTGAAGGCTTCTTCCTCCGTCACGATTCCGTCCGCGACCATGCGAAGGCACTGCTCCTCGGAAAAGCGATAGAGGATCGGCTCGCCATTCTCCTGGGACTGACCCTTAAGAATGACCAATCCATCGATCAATTCAACCGCATCTCCTTCACCCAGCACGCCGATGTCGATCAGTTGGTGATACTGATCGACCGTGAACTGCTGAGCGGGAAGCGTCGTTGCAATCGCCATGATTCTCTCCTCTTACTTTGCTATCATCGCGTCGAACTCGGCTTCGGTCAACACGGGGACGCCGAGTTCCTTGGCCTTGTCGAGCTTGCTGCCGGCGTTCTCGCCGACCACGAGGTAATCGGTCTTCTTGCTCACGCTGCCGGTCGCCTTGCCGCCCATCGATTTGATCGCAGCCTCGATACCGGGGCGATCGTACTTGATCAGCGTGCCCGTGACCACGAGCGTCTTGCCGGCCAGAATCAATCCGCCAACGGGAGCCGCCTTCTTCTCTTCGGTCAGCTTCAAGCCGATGGCGCGGAACTCGGCGACGAGCTTCTCGCCCGCCAGGCTGTGGAAGAATTCGTACACGAACTTGGCGCGCTTGGGGCCGAATCCCTTAACTTCGGAAAGCTCTTCCTCGGCGGCAGCGAGCAGATCATCGAGGCTGGAGTACGTACCGGTCAGAATTTCGGACATGCTCCCACCGACCATGTAAATGGAGAGTGCCGCGACGAGCCGCGCCAGGCCGCGGCCCTTGCTCTTCTCGATTCCCTTGAGCAAATTCTCGGCCTTCGTCTCGGCGAAACCTTCGAGCGCGAGCAACTGCTTCCGCGTGAGCCTGTAGATGTCGGTCAGCGACTTCACGAGTGCGGAATCGACGAGTTGCTTCGCGACTTCTTCGCCGAGGCCATCGATGTCCATGCGTTCGCGGCGAGCGAAGCCGATGACGCGCTTCGTGAGTTGCGCCGGACAGAGAGCCGTGTTCTGGCAGTAGTAGGCGTAGCTGAGCGCGGTCTCTTCCTTCTCGACGGGTCCGCCGCATACGGGGCACTTCTTCGGCCACACAATCGGCTTCTCGCTGCCCGTGCGCGCCTCGACGACCACGCTCACGACCTGCGGAATAATCTCGCCGGCCTTCTCGACCACCACCGTGTCGCCGATGCGGGCATCGAGCTTGTCGACGACCGAGGCATTGTGCATGCTCGCGCGGCTCACCGTGGTGCCGGCCAACCGCACGGGTGGATCGAAGATCGCGATCGGTGTGAGTTCGCCGAACTTGCCGAGCGAGAGTTCCACCTGGCCGATCTTGGTGACGGCCTGTTCCGCCTCGAACTTGTAAGCCTTCACCCAGCGCGGAACCTTGGAAGTCGCCCCGAGTCGCTCGCGGATGGCGAACTCGTTCACCTTGATGACCATGCCGTCCGTGTCGTAAGGCAGGTCGTGGCGCTTCGTGTCCCACTCCAGGCAATGGGCGATCACCTCTTCGATGTTGAGGCACAGTTTGAGGTGCGGGTTGACTGGGAACCCGAACCGTTTCAGGGTGTCGAAGAGTTCCACCTGCGACTTTAGCACGATGCCCTCGAATGCACCGACGCCGTAAGCGAAGAGCGTGAGTTTGCGTTTCGTGCATTCCTTCGGATCGAGCAACTTCAAGCTTCCGGCCGTAAGGTTGCGACAGTTCTCGTAGGGCTTGTCGCCTTCTTCGACGCGGCGCCGATTGATGCGAACGAGTTCGGCACGGGTCATGAAGATTTCGCCGCGAGCCTCGAAGAGCGTGGGCGGCTTCTTCGTGTCGAGCCGGAGCGGCACGGCACCGATGGTGCGGAGGTTGTGGGTCACGTCGTCGCCGACGTCGCCGCGGCCGCGAGTCACGCCCGTGGCGAGAACGCCGTTTTCGAACACCATGGACATGGAGACGCCGTCGATCTTGAGTTCGACCGTATAGGTGATCGCTTCGCCTGGCGCGAGAGCTTTGCGAACGTCGGCATCGAACTTGCGAAGGTCGTTCTCGTTGTAACTATTGTCGATCGAGAGCATCGGCACGCGGTGGGCGACCTGAACGAAGCCTTCAATGGGAGCGCCGCCGACTCGCTGCGTGGGGCTGTCCGGCGTGGCGAGTTCGGGATGTTCCTTCTCGATCTTCTGAAGCTCTTCGAGGAGTCGATCGAACTCGCGATCCGAGACTTCGGGTGCGGCCTCGACGTAATAAAGGTGGTTGTGTCGATCGATGATCTGGCGCAGTTCGGCCGCGCGGGCAGCGGGAGACGGCATCGGGCGTTCCTCGGGTGATGCCGAGATTGTGTACGAAATGGCTGAAAATGGAAGGTCGGCAGGTGCGTGATCTAGGGTCGATCGTGAATTGCGTTCGACGTATTGGCGTTCGCTTGCGAGCGGCAGTGGGTGTACCTAGGGATTTTGGCGAACCGGCGACGTAAGTCGCCGGGTGTGCGAGAAACCCGGCGACTTACGTCGC
>JAYTGN010000305.1:0-24087 GCA_043733485.1 Gemmataceae bacterium | reverse complement strand
GCGACGTAAGTCGCCGGGTTTCTCGCACACCCGGCGACTTACGTCGCCGGTTCGCCAAAATCTAAAAGTCCAGCTGGCGGCGTTCCATGTGGAACGCACCCGAACGCCCGCGAGCGGCGACCGTTCCACGTGGAACATTCCCCCGAGTCATCCTAATCGGAACCCACGTCAAAATCACCTTAAAAACTGCACTTGTTCTCTGAGCTCAAAGTCTATTACCATCCCGCTCGTTCGGACGGAGGACCGGAACCCACCGTCTGAACCCGATGCACTCGCGGACCGGAACCCGCGGGAATATCGGTCGGGCCACGGAACGGCCCACCGGAGAAGAGGTGCCTGTTGGAAGTCTCTGCGCGTCCTGCGTAGCGATCCCTTCACACCATCCGGTCGCGCGAAATCAAAAGCAACCCGAGGCCTGACGGCCTTCGGCTCGCCTGCGGTGCCGCGCTTCACAACTCGTCATGGTCGTGCAGGAGTACGCGCATGGATGCGCCCCGCGGTCCCATTGTCTTTCGCTGCGACGGCACCTTCGAAAAGGGGTGGGAGCCCTTCTACCAGTGTCTCTCCCTGGCGGCCGCGTTCCAGCGCCGTCGCCGCGGCACCCACTTCTTCAGCTATCTCGATCCGCTTTCGCTCGCCACGGCGATCAATCGCGGGAACAACGACTGGCACCCCGCCGAACAGCCGCTCGGTTCCCCCGGCGATTTGGAAGCCACGCTCGCTCAGGTTCGCCGTTTGAACGCCGCCGCGGTTGTCGTGGCCGGCGACGGGATGTCTGCCGATTACCTCGCCGAACTCCGCGACACGGGAACGCTGGTGATCGCCTTCGATTCGACCGCAGGAATCACCTTCCCGGTCGATGTACTCGTGAATCCGCTGCTGGCTCCGGGCCGGAAGGCGTACCGAATGACGCCGGGCACGCAGTTGCTCCAGGGTCACAAGTTCGCGTTGTGCCGTGGCATTTTCCGCCGGCAGCGCACGATTCGGGCCACCGAGCAGCCCGGCCCGTTCCGTGCGCTCGTCGCCTTCGGAGACGACGATCTTCAGGAGCAGACCCTCGTTCGCACCCGGCAACTCATGGAGATTCCGGGCGTCGCCAAGATCTCGATCGCCTGCCGCAGCCACAACCCGCGCTACGACGACATCAAGGATCTGGCTGCGGAGTCGAATGGGAAGGTTGAGGTGGTCACCGAAGTGAAGGAACTCATGACGCGGCTGGTAAGGGCACATTTCGCTCTGACCAGCGGCGACGGCTGGGCTCCCGAACTCTGCTGCGTCGGCATCCCGCAGTTCGTCCTCGCTCAGACCAAGCACCACGCCATGAGCGGCAAGCGCATGGACGACGAGGGCGTGGCCACGTTCCTCGGCGAAGCTCAGGACGTGAACTTCGAGATGCTGAAGGAGGCGGTCGAATCGCTGCTCGAGGATCCGATGGAGCGGAAGGGCATGACGCGCTGTGCGCGTAACCTAGTCGATGGCCGTGGGCCGGACCGGATCGTGAACGGGATGGAGATTCTGCTTCACGCTCCGAGCCGGAAGCGTGCCGCCGTGACCGGCACGTTCGCAATGCCGCAACTGCGGATCGCGGCGTAAGACTCTCAAGCCCAGGGACAGCGGTCCCTGGGCTTTTCGCTATCCTCACACTATCACCGTGAGGAGCCTTCCATGTCCAAAGATGAAGTCGCCGACGCTCTGGACGAGATCGGCACGCTGCTCGAACTCAAGGGCGAGAGCAGCTTCCGCACCAACGCTTATCACAACGGGGCCCGCGTCGTTCGCCAGATCGAAGGCAACCTCAAAGAACTCGTCGAACAGAACAAACTCGCCGGCATTCGCGGCATCGGCGACACCCTCCGCGACAAGATCACCACGCTCGTTACCACCGGCGGCTTGCCGTTTCTCGACAACCTCAAGGCCGAGATTCCCGCGGGCGTCGTCGCCATGCTCCAGCTTCCCGGCCTCGGCGCGAAGAAGGTGAAGGCCCTGTTCGAGACATTGCAAATCGACTCGATCGAAAAATTGAAAGCGAGTTGCGATGCTGGCGAAGTGGCAAAGCTCAAGGGCTTCGGCGAGAAGACGCAGTCCAGGATTCTCGAAGGCATCTCCTTCCTCGGGCAGGTCGGCAAGCGCGTCCGCATCGACCTCGCCGAAGGCCTGGGTCAAGCGCTACTCGAGAAGATTCAGGCGATGCCAGGCGTCATCCGTTCCTCGGTGTGCGGCAGCCTGCGCCGTCGCCGCGAGACCGTGGCCGACATCGACCTGCTCGTGAGCAGCGACGATGCCGCCCCGATCATGGAAGCCTTTGTCAAGCTGCCCGAGGTGTTCCAAATCCTCGGCCAGGGACCGACCAAGTCGAGCATCAATGCTGCGATGCACGTCGGCGGGGAGAAGGTCGTTCTTCAAGCCGACCTCCGCATCGTGACGGATGAACAGTTCCCGTTCGCGCTGGCCTACTTCACGGGTAGCAAGCAGCACAACATTCGGATGCGGCAGCGGGCCATCGAACGCGGCTGGAGCCTCAACGAGTACAGCCTCGGCGACGAGGTGAAGCTCATCCCGTGCCAGTCGGAAGCGGATATCTACAAGGTGCTCGGGCTGGAATATGTGCCGCCGGAACTGCGCGAGGACATGGGCGAAATCGAAGTGGCCGAGGCGAAGAAACTTCCCGCGTTGGTTCGAACAGAAGACATCCGCGGCGTTTTTCACAATCACTCGAAGTACAGCGACGGCAACGCCACCCTTGAAGAGATGGCCCTCGCCGCCAAGAAACTCGGCCTCGAATACTTCGGCATCGGAGACCACTCCCAATCGCTGACCATCGCTCGCGGCATGCCCCCGATGGTCGTGAAGAAGCAGTGGGAAGAGATCGACAAGGTGAACGCGAAGCTCACCGGCATCCGCATTTTGAAGGGCATCGAAAGCGACATTCTCGAAGACGGCTCGCTCGATTACGAAGACGAGTTGCTCGCCGGCTTCGACTATGTGGTCGGCAGCGTTCACTCGCTCTTCGGTTTGTCGGAAGCCGACCAGACGGCGCGCGTGTGCAAGGCAATCGCGAACCCGCGGCTCACCATGCTCGGGCACGCCACCGGCCGCTTGCTGCTCAAGCGCGACGGCTACAAAATCGACCTCGACGAGGTAATGAAGACGGCCGCGAAGTTCGGCAAGATGATCGAGATCAACGCCCACCCGCAACGGCTCGACCTCGACTGGATTCACGCGAAGCGTGCCAAGGCACTCGGCATCCCGCTGGTGATCAACCCCGATGCACACAGCACGAGCGATTTGGCGCTTTACCGGTTTGGCGTGGACGTGGCCCGCCGCGGCTGGTTGGGCAAGGACGACGTGTTCAACACGCGGTCTCTGCCCGAGGTGATGAAGGAGTTGGAGCGAAGGAAGAAGTGAAAGGAGGCGAATCCGAACGGACTACCGGGCGTCTCTGAACTTGGATAAGATACTTTGGTGCTGTCAATGACGGGGCATAGCTCAGCCCGGTAGAGCGCCTGGTTTGGGACCAGGAAGTCGTCGGTTCAAATCCGGCTGCCCCGACTTCACATTTGTCCATTGCGGCTGTGCTCGGGCCAAGCGCCAGAGAGCTCAAAGACATGAACGTCCGCAAACAAAGGGATCAATGAAATTCCCACTTGTTAGCGGCGACAAGAATTCATTTCCGCGCAAAGCGGTGTGCCCCCAATGCAAGAAGCGTAAGGTGTTTGAGCCTCATTCGATGGTCATCCTGTCGGGAGGCGCGTTGCTCCTGGATCGCAAACGCGAAAACAGTATTCACAGCGACTCGCTGGAGGGATTCCTGTCCTTACATTGGCACGGAGCTCACGACAAGGGAGTCGGTGAAGACAGAGATATTGGTGGGAGGGTCGACTTGGCAAAGGATGTTAGAGGCGGTCAGTTCGCCCTGTATTTCTGCTCCACAGTCTGTGTTCGGGTCTTTTTCAACTCGTGGGTTGACGCACTCGAGAAGGCAATTGTGTGCGAGAAAAAGAGGCCTCCGGATTCGCCTAAGAAGCTGAAAAGGTTTCTCACCGATATGCGGAAGCGCGGTCTGTTGGAAGAATGATTTTGTTCGCGCCGAAATCACGAAGCCGTGTTGCACCCAGCGCGCTGGAACAGACAAGGGCGCCATCCGCTCGATGCGCCGATTCCTGACCGAAGCAGGAGTAACACCATGATGGAGTACAAGGGCTACATCGGGAAAGTGGAGTTCGACGACGAAGCCAGCCTCTTTCACGGCGAAGTCAACAACACGCGCGACGTCATCACGTTTCAGGGCCGAAGCGTTTCCGAACTCAAGAAGGCACTTCGCGACTCCGTCGAGGACTACCTCGCGTTCTGTTCTGCTCGTGGTGAGGATCCGGAGAAATCCTTCTCGGGCCAGTTCGTCACGCGAATTCCACCAGACGTCCACCGGCAAGTGAACCTGGCCGCACGCCTTGCGGGACAGAGCTTTAACGCCTGGGTGGCCGAACAACTCCAGTCGGGGATCGTTCGAAGCGGCATCGCTGGGTCGAAGCCGAAAAGAAAAACCGGCAAGCACTGAAAGTCGCGAACCAATTCGGGCTACCGGAACTCCCTCCGTTTAGATAAGATGACCTCTCGGGCTTCGGGGTGTAGCTCAGTCTGGTAGAGCGCCTGGTTTGGGACCAGGAAGTCGTCGGTTCAAATCCGGCCACCCCGACTCAAAGTTTGAAGTCCATCTCGTCACATCCGCCTGGCGCTTCGCGATCCCCGTCTCGATTCGTACCATATCCCGCATGAACATTCACGAACTCATCCAAGAACTCCGCGAGCCCGCGGACACCAAGATCGTTCTCCTCGTGGCCGACGGCCTCGGAGGGTTGCCACTCGAAGCGGGCGGCAAAACCGAACTCGAAACCGCCTCCACTCCCAACTTCGACGCCGTAGTTCGCGACGGCGTCTGCGGGCTCAGCACGCCCGTGTTGCCGGGCATCACGCCGGGCAGCGGGCCGGGGCACCTCGCGCTCTTCGGCTACGACCCCCTCGAATACCGCATCGGCCGCGGCATCCTCGAAGCGCTCGGCATCAACTTCGCCGTCGGGCCCAAGGACGTCGCCATTCGCGGCAACTTCTGCACGCTCGATGCCTCGGGCAAGATCGCCGATCGCCGGGCCGGGCGGCCCAGCAACGAGAAGAACGCTGCGGCCGTCGCCAAGCTGCGCAGCATCAAGATTCCCGGTGTGGAACTGTTCGTGGAACCGGTTCGCGAGCACCGCTTCGTCGTGGTCATTCGCGGCGACGACCTCGGCGACAAGGTGAACGATACCGACCCGCAAGCGGTCGGCGTGCTGCCGCTCAAAGCTGACGGTGCCGACGCCGCGTCCAAGAAGACCGCCGACATCGTGAATCAGTTCGTGACTCAGGCAACGGAAGTGCTCAAGGATCAAGGAACCGTCAACGGTGTGACTTTGCGTGGCTTCGCCCGCTTCCCCAAGATCGCGAAGTTCGAGGACGTCTACGGGTTGAAGGCCGCCGCGATTGCCGTCTATCCCATGTACAAGGGGCTCGCCCGGCTCGTCGGCATGGACATCCTCGACCCCGGCCAAACGCTCAAAAGCCAGGTCGAGATGCTCGCAAAAGTGTGGAACGACTACGACTTCTTCTTCCTGCACTACAAGTACACGGACAGCACGGGCGAAGACGGCAACTTCCCTGGCAAGGTGCAGATGATTGAGAAGCTGGATGCCGTGATCCCGGGCATCATGAACCTGAAGCCGGACGTGTTCATCGTAACGGGCGACCACAGTACGCCGAGCAAGATGAAGGCGCACTCGTGGCACCCGGTGCCGACGCTCATCGCCGCCGATACCTGCCGTCCGGACGAGGTGGTTCACTTCAACGAGTCGTCGTGTCTGCGCGGCGGGCTCGGCCAGTTCCAGGCTCAACACCTCATGTTGATGGCGATGGCCCACGCGGGAAGACTGGGGAAGTACGGGGCGTGAACGAAAAAAGCCCACCCGGATCGGGTGGGCTTTTCGCATCGGCTTCAATCGAATTACACCCGGACGTCGGTCGGGTCGTTCGGCATCACGTTCACGCGCTTGCCGCCCTGATCGAAGTACACCTTGCCTTCGGCAACGGCGAAGAGGAAGTCGTTCTTGGCTCGGCGAACGTAGCGGCCGGCGGCCCACTTGGTGCCGCACTGCACGACGATGATGCCGCCGATTACGGCCGTCTGTCCGGCGTAGAGTTTGATACCGCGATGTTTCGCCAGGGAGTCTCGCCCGTTTCGGACCGAGCCCTGACCCTTCTTATGTGCCATGGCGAGGAGCCCTTTCAAAGGCGAACCAGTTCCCAAGATAGAAGAAGTAGTATAGCGTCGAGGCCCGAAGCGGCAAGGGAGGGTACGGTTTTCAACACCACGTTCGCTTCTTCATTGACGACCCCAGAGCGTGTCGTCCGTTCCGATGTCGTACAGATTCTCCTGATTCCGCAATAGCAGCTCAGCAGCGGTAGCGCTCGAGGGATTGCGAACGCGATCCGTCCAACCCTCCACGTGGCCGTCGGTGAAAACGACATTGGCCGTGGTTGGGAAGAACCGGAAGTGGATGCTCGGATTCTGGAAGCTGGGCGGATCGAGGACGCCGGTTTCGAAGAGTGCCGGCCCCGCCGGATTCGTGGGGCGACCCGCCGGCGTACTCCAACACGACGTCGCGAAGCAAATCGTCTGGCTCGTGCTCGCCACGTGTTCCACGCGAACCTTCACCCAGAATTCCCCCGCGAACGGAGCCGTGCCGAGTTGGCCCGATTGCAGCGGGAGCAGCGGCGCGAGGTAGCGGTAGTTGTAGCCGTACCCGCCGGAGCCGCCATCGAACGTGAGGTAGACCTTGCCCGGTGCCTTGGCGGGGTTTCGGAAGATGTTCTGGTTGTTCTCCACGTAGGGCATGAGGTGCCCCTTGGTGAAGTCGATCTGATTGCCGGCGGGATCGGAGAGTGCGAACCACCAGCGAACGTTTCCATTTTCGATCGTGCGGGCGGGAGGCAGGATGCCGCCGTTCGCAGCCGCGAAGTTGTGGACCGCGAGGCCGAGCTGCTTCAGGCTGTTTTGATCGCGCGTCCGATTCGCCGCCGCTCGCACCTTCTGCACCGCTGGCAGCAGCAACCCGATGAGGATCGCAATAATCGCGATCACCACGAGGAGTTCGATCAGCGTGAAGGCGGCGCGTCGCACGGAGGGGCTTCCAGGTAGGTTCCCATCATCATGGCAGGCGAAGCCGACAAGGGCAACCGCGAATAGAGAGTAGGGTGTCCATCGTCTCGCCTCAAGGCGTCCGGTTCTCCATCCTCCAATCTGTGAAGTGAGAAGGCACATGCCTGCGAAGCCGACGACCATCGACGAATATCTTGCCGCGGTGGACCCGGAGCCGCGTGCCGCGCTGGAGAAGCTCCGCAAGGTGATCCGGTCCGCGGTGCCGAAGGCCGAGGAGTACATCGGTTACGGCCTCGCGGCGTTCCGCCTCGACGGGAAGCCGATTGCCGGGATGGGTGCCGGCGCGAGCCATTGCGCCTACTACCCGATGAGCGGTTCGGTCGTGGAGACGTTGAAGAACGACCTCACGAACTACGAAACGAGCAAGGGTGCCGTCCGCTTCTCAGTAAAGAAGCCCTTACCCGCGTCTTTGGTGCGAAAGCTGATTCGGGCGCGGATCGCGGAGATTGCGGCGGACCAGCGCGTAAAAAAACACAGGGGAGTCTTGCGACTCCCCTGTGTACCAGACTGACTTACGGGTCCCGTCCATCCCTTCGGTAGCCTGGCAGCCTCAACCGTTCCCCCCTCGGAACGGAAAAAGCCCGCAATTGTCTTGCTCTCAGGCAAGACTCCGGACGGCTCGCACAAAAACTGCGAACCGCTGTCCGACAGCCTCGAACCGAGTGGCTCGTTGCTTCAGACACTGGAACTTAGACCACGTTTCGACACGTGCAAACCGGAGCCGATGAAAAAGGCAGAAAATCCGTCGTTTCAGGGACGGCCTGAAAATCACATCCACTACACACCGGACGAAATGAAAAACTCGCCAGAAAGATTCTAGTTTCGCGCGGCGGGTGCCGACGCGATCGCCTCTCACGCGGCGCTCGCCCCATATCTTGTTCCCATCCAGGGTATTCAGGGCTTCGTCCATGTCGCGCAAGCATTCCGTCCTGATCACCGGTGCCTCGGGCGAAATGGGCCACGGCCTGATCGCCCGGCTGACCGCCGCCGACCCTGATCGACCAATCATCACGCTGGACGTCAAGCCGCTGGCGAGCGAGCTCGCACACTCCGTTCGCAGGCAATATTCCGGCTCCATTCTCGACAAGCAACTCTTTGAAGGAATCCAGACCGAGTACGAAGTCGATCGCGTCTACCACCTCGCGGCACTGCTCTCCACACGGAGCGAGTTCTCGCCGGAACTGGCCCATAAGGTGAACGTCGAGGGCACGCTGAACGTGCTCGAGTTCGCACAGCGGCAAGGCGAATCTCACGGCCGGCCCGTCGTGTTCTTCTACCCGTCGAGCATCGCGGCCTATGGGCTTCCCTCGATTGAGGCGAAGGCTGCGGCCGGCAAGGTGAAGGAAGACGACTTCAACCAGCCGACGACGATGTACGGCGCGAACAAGCTCTATTGCGAGCACCTCGGCCGCTACTTCGGGCAGCACTACAAGCAACTCGCGGCCGGTCCGCCGAGCGGGAAGGTGGACTTCCGCTGCATTCGCTTCCCGGGGCTGATCTCGGCGGAGACGATGCCCAGCGGCGGCACCTCGGACTATGCCTCCGAGATGATCCACGCGGCCGCGGACAATCAACCCTATGCGTGCTTCGTGCGGCCGGACACGCGCATCCCGTTTATGACGATGCCGGACGCCATCGACGCGATCGTGCGGGTGGTGCGTTCGCCTCGCGAAGCCCTTTCGCGAACGGTGTACAACATCGGCGCGTTCGCGCCGACCGCGGCGGAGGTGGAAGCGATCGTGCGGAAGGCCTTCCCCCAGGCGGTGATTTCGACGGAAGTGGATGTGAAGCGCCAGAGCATCGTGGACTCGTGGCCGGCGGACGTGGACGACTCTGCGGCGCATCGCGACTGGGGTCACGCCCCGGCCCACGACCTCGCCACCGCCTTCGGCGAGTACCTCATCCCGAGCATCCGCAAGCACTATCCCTGAATACGCGAGGCGCGAGGAACTGGCGAAGGCAAAAGGGTATGAATCGGGGGTTCTCGGCGGGCTACCGCTACTTCCGCTCGTCGAGCCGTTTTAGCACCTCCGCAGCCAAGGCCCGAACTTTTCTGTCAGGGTGAGTCTTCGCTGCTTCCCCCGCCTGCTTCCGGACGGGGATCAAATGTTTCTGAGAGACCAGGTTCTCCGCCGCCTCCTCCGCGATAATTCGCTCCTCATCGGCAAGCATGATGATGAGGAGACGGACGACTTCCTCACCTGAATACGTACCAAGTGCGCCACTCGTCGCCCGGCGCAACTCTTTGTCCTTTGCGGTCAAGTGGGGGACGATCGCATCGAGCAGATCCCGGGTCGCCGGCCGGCCCCAGTTGCACGTGTCTCCGATCCACGCAATCGCCCTCCCGTCCCCGCCCCGCGCCAGCTCGAGCAGATGGCGAAAGGCGTCAGCGTCCTGAAAGTCGTGCATCAACGGGAAGCACGCCTGGAGCTTCAGCTTCTCATTCGTCCCGTTGAAAATGATCGTAAGTCGCCGCCGAACTTCCGGAGCACGCTCCTTGTCCCTGCAATTTGGGCAATAGGCGAGCGCCGCTTGGACGACGTTCTCATGTGGACTTTCCAGTGCGTCGAGGAGAAGCAGTGGAGATCGGCCGTTGAGCCACGCCCCACCAATCGCCTCGACGATGAACTTCCTGATCTCCGGGTCCGTGTGTTCGACGAACGGCCTGTATACCTCGTTGAGCGCGTCGTCGTCCGTCCGGACGACCGGGCCAATACAGAGCCGCAGCAAGTGCAATTGGAGTTCTTTTGGCAGCCCGAGACGGAGGACAGCGTCCGTCCGTCGGGCAAGTACCACGGCTCGGGGACGGTCACGTATCGCGTCCGTGTACTGGCGGAAATTCATGAGAAAACGGCTCTCGATTCCGGAAGTGTTGAATGGCCGATTCCCGGACCTGAGTATCCGCCCGGCTCGAACGCCGATCTCGGGGTTCGGATTCTGAACAGCACTTACAACTATGGAACGGACACCCGGACCCAGAGCTTTCAATTCACTCTCAGCCTGTTCACGTGCAGAAAAATCAGGGTCGCCGAGTTGAAGGATCAGCCTGCCTGCGATGAGAGTAGAAAGCAGGTGCGATTCCCCGGCCGCCGATTCCGGGAACAGGCGGTCGAGCAACGCCCGCAGCCCGTGTACTCCCAGTGCGTCGAGTGCCTTGGGATCGAAGGACCCCTGCCAGCGTACCGTGTTGGCGAGTAAGGCATCGACCTTTTCTCGCACATCGGTCGGAACCGGGTCAGGAGGTTTTAGTACGGCCGACACGACGAATGCAACAAGTACGATTTGCACGATGGCACTTTCGGAATGGACTGCGAGCGAGTACACGCGGATATTATCGCTGACGCTCTCATTTCTCACAAGCAGGTCTGCCGCATTTCTCGCCACCGCCTTCGGCGACTACCTGATCCCGAGCATCCGCAAGCACTACGCATGAGCGCCCTTGCCGAAGCGAGTCTGGGATGGTGAAATAGAGAAGTGATGATCTCCGTCGAGGCTCAGCATGACGCCAGCAGTCAAACTCGATCCGGCTCGCACCCAGTTGATCTACGACTGGGCCGCGGATCGCTACCTCCAGTCGTTGCCCCTGGAGCACTTCATGGAATCGTCCGAGCAATCGATGCAGCGCGAAATCACGTTGGAAAGCTTGGCTCTGGTTCGCGCGACGCGACCCGACGTTCAGGTCTTCAGCGAGATGCTCATTCAGTACCCGATTGCGGGCGAAGACCCCGACGAACCGGCCCGCGTGGTGCCGGACACCATGGTGATCGTGTGGCCGACGCCGCTCGCACCGCTCAAGGCCTTCCACATTCCCAATCAAAAGGCCCGCCCGACATTGGTCATGGAGTATGTGTCGCAGAGCAACCGGCGCAAGGATTACGAGGACAACTACAAGAAGTACGAACGCGATCTGAAGGTGCCGTACTATCTGGTCTTCGATCCGGAGAAGCAGGACTTGACCGTGTTTCATCTCAAACGGCGGAAGTACGTCGCGATTGAAGCCAACGATGCGGCCCGGCTGGCCATTCCCGAGTTGGAACTGGAAGTGGCAATTCTGGATCGCTGGGTTCGCTTCTGGCATCGCGGCAAATTGTTGGCGCTGCCGGGCGAGTTGTTGAACCAGTTGAACGCGAAGGACGATCAACTGGCGGCCTCGCAGGAGCAACTGTCGGCTTCGCGCGACCAATTGCGAATGGCTGAGACCGAGATCAACCGACTCCGTAACGAACTGACGAAGGCGAAGGGACACGAGCGATGACCGCGCCGAAGAAAGGGAGTGGACTCTGTGATTGTGCCAGTGTGGACTAGCGGCGTCAACCATTCCCCTTCACTTCTTCTCCCAGACCACCTTCCCATTCACGAAGGTCGTCAGCACCTTCATGGTGCGAATCTCATCGATGGGGCAGTTCAAATAATCGCGGTCGACCACGATGAAGTCCGCCAGTTTGCCCACCTCGAGGCTTCCCTTCTCCTTTTCCTCGCGGTGAAGGTACGAGTTGTTGATCGTGTACATTCGCAAGGCTTGTTCGCGGGTCAGGGCTTCGTTCGGTTCGAGGACGCCGCCGCGTTCGAGCTTGCGGGTGAGCGTCACCCAGATGGCGAGCCACGGGTCCCAGGGGTTGGTGCTATCGAGCGGGTCGAAGCGGAGCATGTGATCGGAGCCGCCGCCGATGGTGGTGTAGTCCATCCACGACTTGTACGGCTGGAACCACCGCATGCGTTTCGGTCCGAGCACGTTCAGGAGCGTGTGGCCGTCTTTCCAGAGCCACGCGGGTTGCACGTCCGCACAGACGCCGAGTTTCTTGCAGCGTTCGAGGTTGTTCTGCGAGGGGAAGTTCGCGTGCGTGATGCAGTAGCGCATGTCCTTGATCGGCGTCAGGCGATCGACGAACTCGTAGGCATCGAGCAGCACGTCCATCGCGCCTTCGCCCGCCGTGTGAGCCGTCACTTGCCACTTGTGCTTCGCCGCTTCTTCCACCACGATTTTCAGTTGCTCCGGTTGGATGAAGAGCAGGCCGCAGTAGTCGTCTTCGGTGACGGCGTAAGTGGGACCCTTCGGCCATGGCTCGCGCATGTAGGCGGACCCGTTGAGCATGCCGCCGTCGAGGAACATCTTGATGGGGCCAATGCGAACCCATTCGTCGCCGGTGCCGGTCGGGCCGCCTCGGCCATCCTTTCCAGGAAGTTCCTCGAAGCGGCGAGCGATCTCGTCGCGGGTGCCGCCGGCTCCAAAGCCGCGGGCCACGTTCACACGCACGGTCAGTTCGTTGGCCTTCTGCAAGCCGAGGTAGAGGTCGAGGTCGCCGCGGCCGGCGTTGCGGTCGGCGATGCTGGTGAGCCCGCGCTCGTTGTAAAGTGCGAAGAGTTTCTTGACGGCGTCGCGGCGCTTCTCGGCGGAGAGGCCAGCCCCGTCCCCCGGTACGCCCTTGAGCACACCATAGGCATTGCGGAGCATGCCGGTCGGTTCGCCGGTCTTCGGGTCCTTCACCACCATGCCGTTCTTGGGGTGGGGTGTGTCCTTCGTAATGCCGGACACTTTGAGGCCCATGCTGTTCGTGATGCCTGCGGGGCCGGCGTGGTAGAGCACGGGATGGTTGGGCGAAACTTCGTCCAGTTCCGCCTTTGTGGGGAAGCGGGCTTCCTGGAGCCGCGTGGGGAAGACGTAGCGCAGGACGATCCACTGCCCGGCAGCGCGCTCCGCGGCGCGCTTCTTGATGTGGGCCTGCACTTCGGGAATGGAACGCAGCAGAGGCAGCGGGTCGCCGAGTTCGCTGGTGGCGGCACCGGTTGGGTGCGTGTGCGAATCGGAGAGGCCGGGGAGAATGGTCTTGCCGGCGGCGTCGATCAGCTTCGTGTTCTTGCCGCAGTGTTTGAGTGCCTCGGCATCGGTTCCTACGAAGACGATTCGGCCGTCCTTCACCGCGAGGGCCTCGGCCACGGAGAACTTCGCGTCCACGGTCACGACCTTGGCCTTGTAAACGATCAGGTCCGCGGGTTCGGCAGCGAGTAAGAGTGAAGGAAGGGCGAGGAACGAGGCGGCGAAGAGGAGGCGCTTCATGGGAGGCTCCGGGGGATGCTTCCTGTTTAGGTGATGGCGAGGCGGCGGGACAGCCTGGGAGCGCGGCCGTCCCGGCCGCTTACGCAGAAATCGAATCCGGAGCGGCCAGGATGGCCGCGCTCCCAGGCACTTTCTCGTGAGAACTGTCAGCCCAGTTGCACCGATTGGGGTACGTTCGCCGTCTTTAGTGAAGGAGCCGATTGTCGGATGCCGATACCGTGAGGGCGGATCGTGCAGTCGCGCGGCGAGTTTTTCGGGCCTACGCTGGAGATAACTTCATGCAAGATCTCAACTTCCGGTTAAAAGTCGAAGGTCTCGATGAGCGCTGCTTGCCGAGTGTCACGCCCGATATGGTACACCTCGCCCTGGTTCATCAGGCGGTCGTCCACGATGAGCTGCTCGGAGTGGTCGAACATCTGAACGCTCCGAAGACGGCCCAGACGCTCTCGTTTCTCCCCACGCATCTGCGGGAACGGGCGAATTCGAGTCAGGCCGACTTCAACATTCTCGCCGATCACCTGAGCAGCCTTCAGGCGCAACTTGCCGCGAACCCGAGTCAGGCCGCGACGTTGAATCCACTGATCGGCACGATCGCCATGGCCGAGTATCAGGCGAGCATCAACATCGTCTTTGCCGAGTTCTACGCTCTGGCTTATGGTGCTCCACATCGCGTGCCGCCTCCGCCGCCGCCGTCGATCGACAACGGCGTGAACTTCGGCAACACCGGCCTGCCGTTCTCGCTCACCGATCCGGGGTTCGTCACGATCGCCACCGGCGTCCGCACCTTGGACGTGACGACGGGCACCGGCACCACGCTCGCCACCGGTACCCAGTTCACGGCCCGCTACACCGGCTACCTCACCAACGGCACCATCTTCGATTCCTCGACCAAGTCCGGCAACCTGTCGGGTACCGTGGGCTCAAACCTCATCGCGGGCTTCTCGGCGGGTCTCGTGGGGATGAAAGTGGGTGGCGTTCGCCGCATCGACATCCCGGCCAGCCAGGCTTACGGGGCGAATCCGCCGGCCGGCAGCGTGATTCCCCCGAACGCCGAACTCGTGTTCGAAGTCACGCTGCTTTCCTCGCCGTGAGAATGAAACCCGGTTTCTGCTTTGGAAACCGGGTTTCTGGAAGAAGCCATGCCCGTTCGCATTGCCACAGTCGCACCGGTTGCCGAAGCGTCGGCAACCGGCAAGGTTGCCGAGATCTACGCGGACATTCGACGTACGAAGGGGATCGACTTCGTTCCCAACATGTGGCGCGTGCTGGCCACGAACGCGGACCACCTCGAACTCGTCTGGGGTCGCCTCAAGGCGATCATGCACCCGGAAGCCTCCGGACGTGCCGCGAAACTCTCCCCGCTCACTCGCGAGATCATTGCACTCGCCGTCTCGGCCACCAACGGTTGCGCGTACTGCGTCAACTCGCACACCGCAGCGGTTCGCAAGCTCGGCCTGGATGTCGAGACGCTGGGCGAAGTGATGGCCGTCGTCGGTTTGTTCAACTCCACGAACGCGATCGCCGATGGGTATCAGATCGAACCCGACGTTCTGCCGCCCTTGGAGTAAGCACGGATGCGCTTCCCCCCGATTCCCAGGGCTTCCGACCTGGACTACAAAAGTCGGCCGCTCCGCGGCGAAGAAGCTCTCGCCGCGGAGCGGCCGACGGCTTTAGCCCAGGGCGGGAGCCCTGGGAGGTTCGTCGCGATCGGCCTCATCACCTGCGCTCTCTTCACAGGATGCAAGTCGCCTTCTTCTTCACCCGTGCATCCGGGCAGGGAATACTCCGTTCGCAGCATGGACGATCTCGTTCACATGAACCGCTGCGACCTCGAGAGCCTGTATCGCCACTCTGAGATGGGCGGGCCGCCGATGGGCGTCACCGATGGTCGGGCGATTGTGAATCCCGGTAGCCCGTTCACCGCGCCCACCGCGACCGTCACGCGAATCATTTGGCAAGGCAAGGTCTTCACCGAAGACAATATGATGGTGAACCGCGTCTTCGGGCTGCGGGCCATTCGCGCACGCGTTTCTCCCGGAGAAAGCTGGCTCGACGGCAAACCCTCGCTCATCCTCGACTATGCCGACACCTCGAAGATGTATTCGCACGTGCGCGATGAAGTGCGCGAAATCTCGCCCGGGCTCTACCTCGGCATCGCCTACCACCGCACCTCCGCCGGCCCCGAACTCAACAAGTTCTTTACCCTGGATTCCCGTAAGAATTAGAATGCTTCGTTCCATTGCGCCTCTGTGGTTCGCGCTCTTGCTCCTTCGCATCTGGAATCGTTGGTTCGGTGAACCGCTTCGCAAGATCGAAG
The DNA here is from genome assembly GCA_043733485.1 of Gemmataceae bacterium. Taxonomy (GTDB): domain Bacteria; phylum Planctomycetota; class Planctomycetia; order Gemmatales; family Gemmataceae; genus Urbifossiella. The sequence goes on along the minus strand of JAYTGN010000305.1, from coordinate 8,472 downwards.
CGGAGTCGATGGCTTTTCGCGCTTCCGCCGCCGGGCAGGGGCTCGATGTGAAGTTGATCGCGGTCGCGATCGTCGCGGCGGCGTGCCTCACGATTCAGAATTACACAGCGTCTCCGGAGCGCGTCGTCACGTTTTGCGGCTGGGTCGCGGAACAGTGCTCCGGTCCGGATGCGAAACAAGAAGTGGTGGGAACGCTGCTCGGCTGGAGTACGGAACAAGGCCCGCGGCTCACCTGGTTCGGAACCTGCCTCATCCTCACCTACACGATTTTGCCCCTGATCACGATCAAGTTCTTTTTTCGCGAGAGCCTCCTGGATTACGGCCTCGGCATCCGCGGCGTCGTGGCCGACTGGCCCGTCTATGCCGCTTTCGCGGCCATCATGATCCCGCTCGTCTTCCTCTTCTCCGCGGAGCAGCGGTTCCAAGAACACTATCCCTTCTACCGCATTCAATCGCGCGATCAGGTGGGGGCCGTGTTCTATCGGTGGGAAGTGATCTACGCGATCCAGTTCATGTCGTTGGAGTTCTTCTTTCGCGGGTTCCTCGTCCACGGCACGAAGCACCGCTTCGGGGCTTATTCCGTCTTCCTGATGGTGATCCCGTACTGCATGATTCACTTTCAGAAGCCGTGGCCGGAGACGTGCGGGTCGATCTTGGCGGGCGTGGGCCTCGGCGTGGTGAGCCTCGTGACGCGTTCGGTCTGGCCCGGCGCGGCGCTGCATATCTTCGTCGCCTGGGGCATGGATTTCTCCAGCCTCTGGCGCAAGGGGATGATCGGGTAGGTTGTGCCAAACCGCTCCGATTGTGCCGACGAGGGCCGCCGCGGGAACTTGAGGAAGGCGAGAAGATTTTTTCTCCAGGGGCCGCGAGCCCCGGTGTATCCTAAATAAACCTGAGAACCGTCTTCCCGCCCGATTTCCCGGCGGCCTCCATGGCATCGACGATCAACGGGCTCTTCTCGCGGCTTCGACCGCCAACCTACATTCGCCGCCAGCCGCTCGTGCTGCTCAACGGGCTCGCCGAGCAATCCGAATCCTGGTACCGCAACCGCAAGTACTGGGGCCGCTTCTTCGACGTTCTCACGCCGAACATTCTCGTCTACGAAGGTGCGGCACTCCACAAACGCATCCACGATCGCGATCCGATCACCGTCGAGTATCTCGTTCAACAATTGCACACGTACCTGGATCAGTTCGTTCAGACTCCACCGTACCACATTGTGTCGAGCAGCCTCGGCGGGAAAGTGGCGGTCGAGTTCGCGGTGCGCTACCCCGAACTCGTGAACCGCGTCGTGCTCCTCTGCCCTTCCGGCATGGGCGACGCGGAACAGCTCCCCATCATGGAAGGCATGACCGGCCGCGATCCGAACGCGATGGTGAAGAGCGTCTTCTACAAACCTAAACACGTGGACGGCGACGTACTCCGCTACTACAAGACGCGCTTCGGCAACCGCCGCTGGAAGCTCGGCTTCGTGAAAACCGTTCGCGGCACCCTCGATTACACCGTGCGCGAGAAGCTCAAGGCGATGAAGTGCCCCACGCTGCTCGTCTCCGGGAAGCAAGACACCGTGTGCGATCCGGCCACGGCCGAGGAAGCGGCCCGCGAACTTCCCAACGGTTTGTTCCTCTCCATTCCGAAGTGCGGGCACGCGCCGCAGATCGAGAAAGCTTGGAAGATCAACCGGCTCGTCGTACACTTTCTCAGCGCCGCCAACCCGACCGCCCTTCCATCGTGGACTCAACTCCTTCTTGCGAAGTCACCGAGACCCCGAGCCACCTGATGAACTCGCACGCCCCGGTCGCCGCTCCGCCCTCCCTCCCCCACGCGCCTTCGATCGCGCCGCGGGGGCCGGACTGGTGGCTCATGATGAGGGCCTTCTGGAAGAAGGGCCGTTCGATTGCGTCGTTCGCGCCGAGTTCGCGCTTCATGGCGCGGAAGGTGATCGGCGGGATCGACTTCGAGAACGCGAAGTGCATCGTGGAATTGGGCGCGGGCACTGGCCCGATCACGGCCGAACTCATCAAGCACGTGAAGCCGCACACGAAGTTGCTCGTGATCGAACTCGACCCCGAACTGTGTGCCCGGCTCAAGGCGCGCTTCCCGCAGGTGGATGTGGTGCAGGGCGATGCCTGCCACTTCGATCGATTGCTTGCCGAGCGCGGTTATACGCAGGTCGATCACGTCTGTTCGGGCCTTCCGCTGCCTTCGTTTCCGGCCGAACTGCGGGAAGCGGTTCTCGCCACGTCGGCGCGGATGCTCGCGCCGGGCGGCACCTTCCGCCAACTCACCGTGATGCCGTTGATTTACTACCGGATGTACTGCCGTTACTTCAACGACGTCCGCTTCAGTTTCGTGCCGTTGAACGTGCCGCCCGGCGGCGTTTACGTCTGCCGCGGGTACCGCGCCGCGGACGCGATCTGATCGTAGTGGGTGGTGGGTGGCACCGTGCTTCCAGCCGGTGCTGCTACTGATTGGATCATCCATGGCGAGTACGGCATTTCTGGCACCTCTCGCGGGAAGCAAACTGGTTCGCCGGGCGGCGGATGCCGTCCTGCTTCGCTACGCTCACCACCGAACCGCGTCGCTCGATCGAATGGATGCCGCTCAGGTTCAACACGACACGTTGCTCCGCCTCGTCCGCAAGGCCCGCGACACGAAGTTCGGCCGCGATCACGACTTCTCCCGCATCTCATCCGTGGCCGACTATCAGGCCCGCGTACACGTTCACGACTACGAATGGTTCTGGAACGAATACTGGAAGGACGCCTACCCCCGGCTCGACGGCGTTACGTGGCCCGGGAAGATTCCGTACTACGCGCTCTCGTCGGGTACCACGAGTGGCGCGACCAAGTACGTGCCGGTTTCGCGCGAGATGGTCGCCTCGAACAAGAAAGCCGCGTTCACCACGACCGCACTCTTCCGCCACGCGAACCCCTCGGCGAAGCTGCTCAACGGCAAGTTCTTCTTCCTCGGCGGCAGCACCGACCTCCGCAAGCAGGCCGACGGCAGCCTCGCCGGCGACCTCAGCGGCATCGCCGGCCGCGAACTCCTCGACTTCCTCCGCCCCTACACCTTCCCGCCCTCCGACGCCATGCTGCTCAGCGATTGGAAGGAGAAGGTCCGCCGCTTCGCCGAACTCTCGGCCAACCAACGCATCACCGCCATCAGCGGCATCCCCGCTTGGATGATGGTCCTCTTCGACCGCCTCAAGGAAGTGACCGGCAAATCGACCATCGCCGAAATCTGGCCCGACCTGCGCCTCATCGTTCACGGCGGCACCAGCTTCGGCCCCTTCCGCGAGTTGTTCCAGGAAGCCATCGGCAGCGACGCCGTGAAGTACTGCGAAGTCTACCCTTGCTCCGAAGGCTTCATCGCGACCGAAGACCCACGCTACAAGCTGCTCCGCCTCGTTCCCGATCACGACGTGTTTTTCGAGTTCATCCCCTTCCGCGAGTTTGGAGACGACGGCAAACTCCACAAGGATTACCCGACGCGGCACACGCTCGCCACCATCGAGGTCGGCGTGCAGTACGCCGTCGTGATGACATCCTGTGCCGGCGTCTGGTCGTACCTCGTGGGCGACACAGTTTGCTTCGAGAGTAAGAGCCCGCCGCTCTTGCGATTTACGGGCCGCACTAAGTTCTTCCTCTCCGCGTTCGGCGAACATCTGATTGCGGAGGAAGTGAGTGCGGCGATCACGCGGGCCGCGCAGATCTGTGGGGTGAACGCACCGGAACATCACGTCGGTCCCGTCTTCCCGTTCGATCCGAAGCAACCGGGCCACCATCTCTATTTGGTCGAGTTCGTGCCGAAGTGCCCTTCCGACCTCGATCGATTCGCGCGCGAACTCGATGCCGAGCTTTCGCGCTTGAACGAGGACTATGCGGCCCACCGCGTCGGCGACTTGACCATGCTGATGCCGAGGGTTCGGGCGGTGAAGCCGGGCGGCTTCGCGCGGTGGATGGAGCAGCGCGGCAAACTCGGCGGCCAAAACAAAGTGCCCACCATGGACAACACCGGCACCTTGACCCGCGACATCGCCACCTGGTTTGAAGCGAACGGCTGGATGTCCTGATCAGCTTGCCGGAGCTTCCTTCTTGCGATAACGGCGGATCGCAAAATCTGCCACTACGACCACCATCACCGCACTCGCGACGGCGACCCAAGGCCACACCGGGCTCTCCTCCTCGGGTGCGGCCGGTGCCGGCGGCTCTGGCTCTGCGGTCGAGGTCGATTTCACCTTCTCCGGCAGCACCACCGGCGTGGGGATGCCATAAGCTTTCTCAAGCTGAAACTCCTCCGGCGACGGCACGTATTTTTCGTAGGAGAGAAACTCGAGGTCGTACACCTTGCGGACGGCACCACCCTGGATTTGGAAAGTCCCGCGAACGAACTTCGGCAACGGAAAGCCCTCGGCCGACGGTTGATACACAATCTCCGCTAACCTCTTATAACGTCTACTGGGTGGAGGGTCGGTCCCAAAAAATGTCTCGGTCGCCCAGTCCGTTTCCGTCGCGATGGCGATGTAATCGTTCGACGGATCGAGATAGGTGCTGGAAAGATGGACCAGTTCGTGTCCGTTATTCCACTTCGATCTGACCTCGATGCACTCGCGTCCGTTGCGAGTTGCCGGTTTGACATCCTCGACCGTGACGAACACGGAGTTGGGACCCCCTCTCTCCTGGAACCACAAGGTAGTTCCCACCCCACCAGCCGTCATCGGAGTGTGAGCATACCACCAGTACTTCGCCGTTTCGTGCTGGTAGGGACTCGATCTCGCCAGGTGCTGCTCGGCAATCTTGAACTCAGCTCCTTTTCGCCCGACATTGAACCGCATCTCCGGCTTCCAGAATCGATCGTCGTCGTTGATCCTGTTCTCGTCCAGTATGGGGTTTGTCCACTTGGCTTCCAGAGTGACCTCCTTCATCTGCAGGCCATCCGTTACGACTTCACGCACGATGTTGCTCACCTCGTCGCCGATGTTCTCGCCCGGTCGAGGGTCAACAACATAAGAGATGCGTCGGACGCGAATCTTGCAGTTCGTGGAGTACCGCTCGACGAGAAGCGGCAGCTTGGACCGATACTCGCGGAGGATGGGATTCGCGCTCATGTCCTCGGCCGGCTGCGCCTGGGCCGCGCTGCCAGCGACGAGGATGAAGGCCGCGGCAAGTGCGGTCGTGCGCATCGGAAGGCACCAGCGGAGAGCGTGTGAATCAGGATACGCCATCGGCCACGGAGGGCGAACAGCTGGGGAAAATCCCCGATTGGCAATTGCAGGTTTGCGGCGGGTGAAGCTACACTTCAGCTGGGAATCGTGGTTGCTCTTGAAGCCCTCGCACGAAATCCTCTTCGCTTGGCGGGTGCCCGCGATTCAGCGATGCACACGGAGGGAATCGATGTCCTATCCTGTTGTTGGCCCGGCGGTCGTCGCAGTGCTTCTCGCATCGATGGTCGCGACCGCAGCGGCCCCGGTGCCGAAATCGAATCCGGATCAGGTGCGTAAGGATTTAAACGCCGCATGGTTGGACTTGCTCAGTGCGGATGAACAAACCGCGGGGCGGGCGCTCCTCCGATTCGCCTCCCATCATGAAGACTCGGTCGAATATCTGAAGGGGAAGCTGCGGCCTTTCAAGTTGACGAAGGAGCGGGCAAACAAACTCCTCGCGGACCTCGGAGGCGTGGACGAGAAAGTCGCGAAGCAAGCGTTTGAAGAGTTCAACTACTTCGACCCCCGGTTGGCCCTCGGCGAGCAGGAACTCCGCGACGCTTTGCTGGAAAAGCCAGCCAGCCGAATGCTGGGCGCGGTCCTTTGCGACCTTCCAATCGATGGACTCTCGGGCGAGAAATGGCATTGGTACTCCCCCGACCACAGAGTGTACCGGTTCAACTGCGGGGAAGCCGTCTGCAACCGGGATGCGGCGATCGCCGTCGATTTGGTCGGGACGGTCGGACCCAAGGCGAGCTGGGTTCGAGCCACCCGGGCCGTAGTGGTCCTGGAATTCGTGGGCACTCCGGAGGCAAGGGCGCTCCTCGCCGTAATGGCCACCGGGCACCCGGACGCGGCCCCCACCAAAGCGGCGAAGCGCGCGGTCGAACGGATACCGAAATGACCCGAGCGACTCCTGAGGCGAGTTGACCGTTTCACAAGTTCGACGCCAGGATCTTGATTTTTCGACAGTAGGGTCGGCTCGGAGCGGCCACGCGATCGACGGGCCGGTGCTACAATAGCCAGCGTTCGCGTGAGCTTGCGGAGATTGGCGATGCTGCGATACAAGGCCGGTTACAAGTACGTCTCGCCAGGAATCCACGCGCAAGTGTTGGACTTCCCCGCAGCGATTACGTGGGGAGCCGATTTGGACGAGGCCCGACGTTCGTTAGCGAGCGCACTCGTGGACGTCGCAGAGGCAGCGGTGGAGTCGGGTCAGCCACTTCCCATTCCCCGACCGCGAAGGACAGTGAAATGGATTTCGAAGAGCCAATCTACCTACTGAGTAACGACACTTCTTTCCCCAGGTGACCGATGCTCCCGATCGAACTGGAACAAGAAGACGATGGTCGCTGGCTCGGCGAGATTCGCGATTTGCCCGGCGTCATGGCTTACGGGGCCACTCGCGCGGAGGCGGCCACCGCGACGCGATTACTCGCCTTGCTGGTGCTGGCCGAACGCATCGAGCACGGCGAGGAAGTTCCGGCCGCGCTGGCCGATCTTTTCGCAGTCCAGCCATGAGTTGACTCCGAGCGACTTGTAACGGAATTTCCCCACCTCCGCTTCGCACACCCGCATCGTCCGTCGGTACAATCAAGGAACTATGTCCCTCATCGGCATCGATCTCGGCACGACCTTCTGCGCCGTTGCGACCCTGGACGATCGCGGCCGGCCCAAGACGCTGCCCAACAGCGACGGCGAGATGCTCACGCCCTCAGCCGTGTACTTCGCCCCCGATGGCGGCGCAGTCGTCGGCCAACCCGCGATGGATCTGGCACTCGAACAACCCGAGCGGGTGGCCACGCTCATCAAGCGGCGCATGGGGCATCCCGACCTGGGGCGAACCGTGGCCGGGCGGCTCTTCCGGCCGGAAACGCTCTCTGCCGTGATCCTGCGAAAGCTCGCCCAAGACGCGGAAGTTCACGTCGGCCCCGTGAAGCAGTGCGTCATCACCGTGCCCGCCTACTTCGACGACACGCGCCGCAAAGCGACGATGGACGCGGGCCGCATCGCTGGGCTGGAAGTACTCGACATCATCGACGAACCCTCCTCCGCGGCACTGGCGTACGCCATGCAGCAGGCTGCGGGCATCGGCCCGGAAGGGCTCGCGGCACTGGCACCGATCGCGTCCGGCCCGCGCACCGTACTCGTCTACGATCTCGGCGGCGGCACCTTCGACGTCACGCTCGTGAAACTCGCCAAGAAGCGCTTCCAAGTTCTCGCCATCGAAGGCGACGTGCGACTCGGTGGCAAGGACTGGGACGACCGGCTCGTGAACTGGGCCGCGGATCGCTTCCTCCAACACTACGGCTCCGATCCGCGCGACGATCCGCAATCGCTGGCGGCACTCGAAGCCGCGGCCGAACGCGCCAAACGCACGCTCAGCAAGATCGACCAAACCACGATCACGGCGTCGCACGCTGGGAATCGCCTCGTGGTGCCGATCACCCGATCCGATTTTGAAACGCTCACGAAGGAACTGCTCGTTCGCACGCGGCTCACCACGCAACAGGTACTGAACCAGTCGGGCCTCACCTGGAATCAGGTGGACAAGATCCTTCTCGTGGGCGGCAGCACGCACATGCCGGCAACGAGCCGGATGCTCGCCGAGATCACGGGCCAGGAACCGGACCGTTCGCTGGCGGTGAGTGAGGTCGTGGCCCGCGGCGCGGCAGTTCACGCCGGGATCGTGAGGCAGCGCGAAGAGCAAATTCGCGGCGGAGCCGGACCCGCGATCGAACTGCTGGCGGACGTGGTCGAGATCAGCGTGAACGCCCACAGCCTCGGAGTCGAGGTGAAGAAGAAAGACGAGCGGCTCAACGACCGGCTCATCGCGAAGAACACGCAACTGCCCGCCGCCGTGAGCCGGGTTTACTTCACGGCGCACGAGAATCAGGTGCGGGTTCGCGTGCGCATCTTGCAGGGTGAGGCACAGCAAGCCGAGGCGTGCATCCCGGTCGGCGAGTGCTGGATCGACGGGTTGCCCGGCGACTTGCCGAAGGGCTCGCCGGTGCAGGTGCGATGCGGCGTGGCGGCGAACGGCCGCATCGAGGTGATGGCGTTGGACATGACGAGCGGTCGGGTGGCGAAGGCCGAGATTCACCGTCCCGGCGGCTTAACCGAGGAAGAGATCGCCAAGGAAGCGGCGTGGCTGCACGCACTCCGCATTCAGTAATTCGTTTTTGAAACCCGGTTTCTGCTTTGGAAACCGGGTTTCTTCCGCTTCAAAAAACCCGGTTTCCAAAGCAGAAACCGGGTTTTACGAT
>JAYTGN010000304.1:0-3787 GCA_043733485.1 Gemmataceae bacterium | reverse complement strand
CCGTGTGCCGGGCTTCCGTACCATGCCCAAAGAAAAGCATCAAATCCGGGTTTCGTAAAGACCGGTTTCCACCGGGTTATTGAGAAGTGACCAGTCTTGCACGTTATTTTGTGAATCAGCACAATTCCTTGAGTATTTTTGCAAGGCTTTCCACTTCCTGCAAGCCTACCGAGTTGATAATATTACCTCTGTAAATCATGCTCGTTCGGCGTGTTTTACGGACTTACAGTTGTGAATGGCATTCAAGAGGTCAGGAGTTCAACTCTCCTCACCTCCACTCAACAAAAGCCCCGGTTTTCCGGGGCTTTTTGCGTTGGTGAAGCACTTTACTCCCATAGGCCCGGCTTGAAGCAGAGGTGCAAGTTTGGGCTTCAACACTCGTTGGAATCGGGCGAGAACGACAGCCGCTGCACGAAGCGATACTTCTTCACTTTGAAAAGACGCATCCGAGACTCCCGTGAGGTTCGGGAATCGTGGCTCGTCGGCTCTACTTCTCGTTGGTCCGTTCGGCCACGCTGTACTGTTGCACGTCGTCCTGGCCGCGATCCACGATCAGTTCCGCGATCAGGCCCGCGATGGCGAGTTGAGCCCCGAACAGGAGCAAGCCCACGGACAGAATCGCAATGACGATCTGCGTAGTCGTGCTGGCCCCGACCGTATGTTCCGAGGCGAGACGCACGATGGCATTCACGGCGAGAAAGAGCATGCCGAAGATGCCGAGGGCCACGGGAATGAGCCCGAAGTTGCCGAGGAGGTGCTGCGGGCGGTGGCCGAAGCCGGTGAGGAACTTCACGGTGAGCAGGTCGAGAAAGCCCTTGAAGAAGCGGCGGATGCCGTACTTCGAGTGTCCGAATTTACGCTGGCGATGGTTGATGACGAGTTCGCCGACTTTGAACCCGCGCGACTCGGCGAGCACGGGAATGAAGCGGTGGAGTTCGCCGTAGAGCCGCACTTCCTGGAAGACCTCGGCCCGGTACGCCTTCATGCCGCAGTTGTGATCGTGCAGCCAGACGCCGGTCACGGCCCCGACCATGCCGTTGAACAGGCGGCTCGGCCACACCTTGTGCCACGGATCGTGGCGAACCTTCTTCCATCCACTCACCACATCGAGGCCTTCACCGAGGGCCGCGAGGAAGCGGGGAATCTCGTGCGGGTCGTCTTGAAGGTCGGCATCGAGCGTCATGATCGACTTGCCGGCCGCGGCCTTGAACCCGGCCGAGAGTGCGGCGGCCTTACCGAAGTTTCGGCGGAAGCGGATGCCGCGAACCCGTGGGTCGGCCGCACCTAGTTGCTCGATCAGCTTCCAGGAACCGTCCGTGCTGCCGTCGTCCACGAAGACGATCTCGATGCGCAAGTTATTCGCGGCCGCCACCTCGCCGATCTCGCGGCAGAGCGGTTCGAGGCTCTCGCATTCGTTCAAAACGGGGATCACGAGGCTGATCAATTCCGCATCCGCGATGAGGAGCGGAATGTCTTGCGGCTTCGGTTCCGATTCATCGAGCACGACGATGGCCATTAGAAACTCCGAGGTCGCTTTGCATAGAGGCCGAGAATGAAGAGGAGTTCAGCGACGGTCCAGGTGAGCCGCAGCACGAGGGCGACGACGACGGCCTGAGCCGTGGCCAGCGATTCGCCGAGCGCGGGTTCGAAGCGCGGCGTCAACGCATATTGCAGGACCACCTCGCGGACGCCGAGCCCACCCGGCGCGACCAGCACGAAGAAGCCCGCCACATACGAAAGCGAAACCGCGCCCAGGTCCGCGAGGAAGGAATCGAGCGTCGTCGCGGGCGGTTCGTGGGCCACGGCTTGAACCGCGAGCGTGAGGCTCAACCCCAGCAGACACCACCCGAACGTTCCGTGCAAGAGCCCCTGCAACAGGAGGAGCAGTGGCGGGCTCGGCAGCGGCGGCGCATCCGGACCTCGCAGCTTCGCGATCTTCCGGGCCGCCAGTTTGTTCAACACACCCAGGAACAGCGGGCTCGCCGCGATGACGAACACGATGGCGAGGTTGTCCGAGAGTACCCGAGGCATGACGCCGATCCACGGCAAGAGCAGCACGCCGACGAGCGCCCCCGCTCCCATGCTCGAAAGCGTTTCGTAAGTCGCGGTCACGCCGACGACCATTGGGGTGGCACCGGGCGTGCCGCGGAGCATGCCCATGCGAATGAAGTAGACCCACGCCTTCCCCGGAATGTACTTCCCGAACTGGCTGACGAAATAGGCCCGCAATCCATCGTAGAAGCGCACCTGCATGCCCTGGCTGTGCATGAGCCGCACCCAGAACCACGCCCAGCAAGTGTGCGCTCCGAGGTAGAGGAGCCCGGCTGGAACCAGGTACTCGATGCGGAGCGCGAACGGGTAGGGGTCGAGTTCGGGCCGCGAGAGAATGCGGACGAAGTGCCGGGCGACCAGCACCACGATGAGCAGTGCGAGGGCGGGCTTCCAACCGCGAACGAGCCACTTCCGGATGCGCGACATGCGGGCGGTTCTCACAGCGAACGCGGATCGACATCGTGGGCAATGCAGGCCACGCAATCGCCCTGGCCGACGATCGACGGCGCGCGCGTGGCCACGAGCACGCCCGCGCTATGAGCCGCGACCATCGCCGGTTCGCGCTGCGGGTTTTCGAGGAAGTGGATCGCACCGACCGGCTGCCCCGCGCTCACGTTCTCACCCAGCGGCACGATGTTCTCGTAAATCCCGGACTCCGGCGCGAAGCGGTAATCTTCCCAGTTCAAGGCCTGGACCCATCGCGCCGGCTTCGGCCGCGGCACGAACTGGCCTTCGAGTACGCCGGTTTGAATCAGCACGTTTCGCAGGCCGGTTTGCGTGATGCGATGCACCTCGGCCGTCACGTTCTCGCTGCCGCCCATCTCGGTCGTGATGACGACTTTGCCCTGACTCTCGGCTTCGACGGGAAGCAAACCCGTGCCCGCGATGTCCGCGTAGAGGAAGCAGAATTCGGAGTTCCACGCCTCCGTGCCGGCGAGCATCGCTTGCCGTTGCGGGCCCGGCGGCACGAGGTGCATGTGGGCGCACGGCAAGAAATCCGTGCTGCGTCCGCCGGTGTGCATATCGATCACGATGTCCGACAGTGGGAAGAGTACGGTCGTGAGGTAGTGGGCGAGTACCTCGCTCACGGTGCCGGCTGGGTTGCCGGGAAACGAGCGGTTGAAGTTCTTGCCGTCCAATGGCGAGAGCCGCGTCGCGGCTTTCGAAGCGGGGATGCTGAGGGCCGGAATCAAGATGATCCGGCCAGTCACTTGCTCGGCTTGCAGTTCGCGAATCAGCTTTAGGATGGCAACTTGTCCGGGGTATTCGTCGCCGTGGTTCCCGGCCATGACGAGCGCGGTGGGGCCGGTGCCGCGCGCGAGCACCGCGATGGGCACCATCATGTTCGCCCAGCCGCCGAGGTTGTGCGAATACGGGATGAACAAGTGGCCGTGCTGCTTGCCGGGCTTGGCGAAATCGACGCTGGCACGAATGGGAGAAGCGGCCACGCTCACCTCAGAGTTCCAGGTTCCAAGTTTCAAGCTAAGAGCCCCACACCAGACTCGCGGCGTCGAACACGGGGCCGTCCACGCAGACGCGCTTATAGTCCCAGCCGCCGTCGGGCGTCTTCACCTTGGTCACGCAACTGAAGCAAATGCCGACGCCACAGGCCATCGGGGTTTCGAGCGACACCTGACACGGCACATTCCACTTGGCGGCGAGCTTCGTGAGGGCGTGAAGCATCGGCTCGGGTCCGCAGCCGATGAGAATTTCGAAACCCGGTTTCTGCTTTGGA
>JAYTGN010000303.1:0-24115 GCA_043733485.1 Gemmataceae bacterium | reverse complement strand
CACCTGGGGAGACGATTGTTGTGGCACGGTCAGGAGACCAGGCCACAGCAGGCGGGCCGAGTGGCACGGTCAGGAGACCTGGCCACAGCAGGCGGGCCGAGTGGCACGGTCAGGAGACCGGGCCACAGCAGGTGGGCCGAGTGGCACGGTCAGGAGACCGGGCCACAGCAGGCGGGCCGAGTGGCACGGTCAGGAGACCAGGCCACAGCAGGGGTTGATCGCGTTTTCAGACCGGGGCTCGAAACCCGGCTGGTCTTTCGGTTTACTTCACGGTGAGAAGCTTGTCTTCTTTCGGGAAGCTTTCCAGCGTCAAACCCTTGAAGTGAATCTCCTGCGGCACGCCGTTCGAGTGCAACTGAAGGCCGATCGGGCCTTCCTTGATGCGCTTGGGTTCCGGGTCGCGCCAGTCCACGACCGCGACGCCATTGATCGCCACGCGAACGCGGTTGCCCTGAGCCAGGATTTCGACGTCGTTCCAGTCGTGCTGCTTACCGACCTTCTTGGCGGGGGCACCGTCCACGGGCAGGCCATTCCGACCGAACAGATCGTACATGCCGTAACCCGAAGGGAACATCACGAGGTGCCCGGCGTAGGTGTGCTTCGTGCGATCCGCTTCCGGGTCCTTGCTCACGTCCGGCTTCACCACGCCCCAGAAGGCCAGACCAGAATGCATCTCGGATTCCACCAACTTCGATGCGAAGGTAAGGCGGAAGTCCGAGAAGTTCTGCTGCGTGAGCAGGTACGTACTGAACTTCAGCGGGTCTTTGTTTTTGGCCACGATCACGCCATCCGCGACGGACCAGAGATCCTTGTAGCCTTCCCAGCCGGTGAGGGTCTTGCCGTCGAACAGCTTGATCGTCTCGTTCTTCCCTTCGCGGGGCGGGACGATCGGGGTCTCTTTCTTGTCTTCGGTGGCGGCAGGTGTCGCACAAAAGGCGAGGAAGAAGAAACCGGCAAGCAGCGTACGCATCGGTGAATCTCGTGGGGAGAGTTTGGGAACCGTCCGCGATTTTACCACGAACTCGAATCCAAGGCGAAGGAACTATGGCGACTTTGGCAATTCCACTTGCTGCGAGCTCCGGAGGTAGGCCACGAGGTCTCGCACCTCCTCGGGCTTCATCGAATCCAGTAGCCCCTCGGGCATGATCGATTGGTTCGTCGCCTTCCGCGATTCGAGGTCGCCCTTCGGGATCGTGATCGTCTCGTTCACGGTCCGAACCGTGAGCCCGTCCGGCGTCTCCTTCTGCACGATCCCCGAGATCAGCCGGCCATCGGTGAGGTTGAAGATCGACACCTGGAACTCGCGCGGCACCACGGCACTGGGGTCGAGAACGTTCTCGAGAAGGTAGTCGAGGTTCGCCCGCTGCGAACCGGTCAGGTCGGGGCCGACATCGCCACCTTCGCCAAAGAGCTTGTGGCAACTCGCGCAGTGCTTCGAGTACAGCACGCGACCATTCTCGGGCTTGGCCGCCTTCAAGGCGTCGTCGGTGAGTTCGCCCTTCCACTTCTTGATGAGCGCGACGCGTTCCTTGGAAGCGGGCTGAATTTTCCCCCAGGACTTCTCCAGACGCTCGGCCAGAGTCTTGTCGTTGAGCGCGAGGACTTGCCGTGCCGCGACCAGCGAGACATCCGCTCGTGGGATCGTTCCCTTCTCCATGGCGCTCAGTAGAGCCAAGGCCCAGGCGGAGCGCGAAACCAGCGTCTGCACCGCGTCGGTCTTTTCGGCTGAGGTCAGCTTCGGATACGCGGCGAGAATCTTGTCCGGAGTCTGCAGGTCCGGATAAGCCGCGAGGGCTCGCACGGCCGCACCGCGAACGGTGGGGTCGGCGAGCAGCGCCTGCAGAGTCGCGGCGAGTCCGTCCAACTTCCGGCGCGTGAGAAGCTCGATGGCCGCGATGCGGAGCGCGGGCTCGGCCTTCTCATCGACGATGCGGGCCTTCAAGTCGCCGATGGCTTTCTGGTTCCCGAACAGCACGGCGAGCGATTCCCCGCGCGAACGAAGCTGAGCATCCTCGCTGGTCGCGAAGTGCGAATAGAGTTCCTTCCAGCCCGCGGGCTCGGGGCTTTCGCGTAGCCCCGCAAGAGCTTCCTGAATACCAGCGAGCACGGGGAGTTGCTTCTCGGCAATGCCCGTCTCCTTCATGTACTCCGCGAGTGCCGCGAGTTCGGCGGCGCGTTTGTCGGCGGGCACGCGCGATACCAAGTAGCGAGCCGCGTTGCGGGCGATGAGCGGATGCCGCGAAGACGTGAGCAGCGTCTCCCACTTCGCGGCCGGGTCGCGAGCCAGCACCGATTGCACTGCGTACCACGTGGCCAGCGCGAGGTTCCCATCATCGGCAGGCAGCACGCGCGCGGTCAGGGCTTCCGCCAAAGGAAGTGCATCCTTCACGGGAAGCCGCTGCACCATCCCGGCGATGAACAGCATCGCGAACTGCGACTCTTCCTTCGCGGTCGCTTTCAACAATTGCTTCACGAACTCGGGCGAAGGTTTGGCTTCCGAACCGAGCATGACGGCCCAGAGGCGAACGTTCTCGTCGTCGTGACCGAGCAGCGTCGTGAGGTCTTCCGCCGTCAATCCACCCATCGCGTGCAAGGCCCACATCAATCGCAGCTTGCTCGTCACCGCATCGGCCATGTTCATGAACTTGCGGGCGTCTTCGATCGTCTCTTTCTCCAGTTTCCCGGCTGCGGCCCGCTCCTGAAGCACGAGCCGCGACTGCCTCACGAACCAGTCGTTCGTGTGAAACTGAAACTTGATCAGTTCGGCATCGGTGAGCTTCGCGATGTCGCCCTTGAACGGCTTCGGCGAACCGTACACCACGCGGAAGACGCGGCCGTTCGTGATGTCCGCCTTCTCGTAGTTGTGGCACTCGCCGGTGTCGGTCCAGTCCGCGACGTAGAGGCCGCCTTCCGGGCCGCACTTCACGGCGAGGCCGCGGAACCAGGAGTCGTTCGCGAACAGGAAATCGGGCGAGTGCTTGGCAACGTACGCGCTGGGCGAACGGTCGAGCCAGTCGCGGTTGAGGCGGTTGCCGTGAATGTTGCACATGAAGACGGAGTTGCGATACTCGGGTGGGAAGTTGTCGCCGAGGTAGACGGCGGCACCGCTATGGGCGTGGCCGCCGCCCGCTTCGCTGTGCTGCGGATTCCCGTTCACGCCCGTGGTTCGCGACGTGGTCCACGCACCGCCGCCCCAGTGCAAGTGGTCGGCACAACTCTTCATCAGGCCGTAGGTGAACGGGTTCACGTCGTCGCCGTACATGCGTTCCATGTGCCCGCCGGGCACGACGTGAAACATGTGGGTGATCACGCAGTTCGTGATGAACATCTGGCCGAAATCGTCCCAGTCGAGACCCCACGGATTGGTCGTGCCCGAGGAGTAGAGTTCGAAGATCTTCTTGGTGGGGTGGTAGCGCCAGACGCCGCAATCGAGTGCGACGCGATCTTGGTCCGGCGTGCCCGGCTTGCCGACGCGAGCCTTGGCTTGAATGCCGTTGCAACCGTAGAGCCAGCCGTCCGGGCCCCAGCCGAGCGAGTTGAAGACGTTGTGCTTCGTGTCCTTGACGTTCCACCCATCGAGTACCACTTCGGGCGGGCCGTCCGGCTTGTCGTCGCCGTTGCGATCGGGGACGAAGACGAGGTTGGGGGAGGAACAGAGCCAGACGCCGCCGAAGCCGACTTCGATTCCGGACAGGTTCACGCCGTCGTTCAGGAACACAGTCTTTTTGTCGAACTTGCCGTCGCCGTCGGTGTCTTCGAGGATCACGACGCGGTCGTTGCCTTTGCCGTCGAGTCGCCACTTCGGGTAGCTGAGGCACTCGACCACCCAGAGCCGCCCGCGGGTGTCGAAGGTCATGGCGATGGGCTGAACGAGGTCCGGCTCGCCGACGAACAGCGAGACGTTGAATCCCTTCGGCACCGTCATGGCCTTGGCGGCCTCGCCGGGCGGCAGCGGGCGATCGGCGAGCTTGGGGTCTGCCGCGATCAGGCGCGAGCAGGCGAGTATCGCGAAGGTGATCAGCAGTTTTCGCATGGTGATGGTGTGCGGGGTAGGGAGTAGGTGAAGTTCGTTAGGCGTCGGGATCGACGCCCAGTTCGCGAAGCTTGGCGGCCAACTTCTCGGATCGAAGTCGTTCCAAGTCGGCACGATGCGATTCCTGGTCGGCTCGCTTCCGTTCTTTGTTTGCACGCCGCTTCTCTTCCGCGGCTTCGCGAGCCGTTTTCTGCTGAAGACGGCCGTATTCCACAAAGGTCAGAAACCGGTCGCCGCCGGGGTAGCGCAGTTCGATCTCGTCCTCGCCAATCACGAACGTGATACCGAGGCGCGGGCTCTTGAAACCGTCGATCGCGGGGATGGCCGTGAGACCCGTTGTGCTTCGGACGAACCCTTCCGCCTGTACGAGTTCCGGGTCGAGCACGTAGTATTCCTCGGCTCCGTGCCGCTCGTAGAACTGCCGTTTGAGTTCCATCTCGGCCGGCGTATTGTTCGGCGAGAGCACTTCGAACACGACCTGCGGGAAGATGCCGCCTTCCTTCCAAACTTTGTAGCTGCCGCGATAGCCTTTCGGGCGGCCAAACGCCACGTACACATCGGGAGCCATGCAGAGTTTGTTCTTGCCCTCGACCGGGTAGATCAAGTTATCCCCGGCCACGAACACGCGCGAATCGTTCGCGAACAACAGGTCGAGGTTCCCTTTGATGGTGGCGATCCAATCCCACTGCAGCGTGTTGTCGGCCATGGGCATGCCGTCGCAATCGGGGTACTCGATTTCGGGTTCGGTGATCTGAGGAGACATCGCAACCTCGCTGCGGGTGACTTCATCATACTTACCAGACCCGCCATCGTGAACGAAAGGGTGTTGCCGAGAAGCGAACTGCCATTTACAATCGGGTTGACCTGGAGGACGTCTCGATGTCGCCGCATGCCAGTGAACTTCTCGCGAGCGCGCTCTGCCTGCCTGAGGACGAACGCGCGGCGTTCACTGAAGAACTGCTCGCCAGCTTCGATCCTCAACCCGGAGAAGCAGACCCTTTGGACGATGCCGAGTTCCTGGCGGAACTCGACCGCCGAGCCGCGGAACTTCGCACGGATCCAACTGTGGGCTTGTCGTGGGATACCGTTAAGGGAATGCGGTGAAGCGATATTCAGCCAAATTGCTCATCCAATTCCGGGTCACTGTCGATGGGATTGACGGTCGACTTCGTACATGCGAAGAACGTATCGTTGTTTTCTTGGCGAAGTCGGCCAAGCATGCGCTCGCCACCGCCAAACGAAAAGGCGTTGGCGTGCAGCACCGGTACACAAATAGCGACGGAAACCCCGTTCACATTGAATTTGTTGGTGTGATGGAATTGCTATGCCTCGATCCGCAATGCGAGCCAGGTGAAGTCTGGTATGAGATTCGCAATCACTTGCTGCCGATGGAACGAGCCGACAAGTTCATCCCACCGGAGGAAGCGTTAGAAGCAATTCGCAACGAAACCCCGAATCCCAGGAAAATCAGAAAGCGTCCCCCAACTGTGTAGCCGCAGATCTCACTTCCCCTTTCGCACCACGCGCACCTCGCCTGTACGGAATGTCTCGGCGACGAGACCCGTGGCGTGGCTGCGGACGATCACGGCTCCCACGCTCGCGGTGTCCCAGACAGTTGCAGGGCCATAGGCGGCCACGAGGTGGGCCGTTTCGCGCGGCTCCTGGCACGAGATCACGAGACGAGGCTTGGCCCACGCCGCCATCGGGCCCGGCGAGAACTTGCCGTCGGGTTCCTTCCGCGCGTTCGCACCGACTGCGCCGTGATGAGGCGCGAGCATCACATCGACCGGCGGAATGGGCCGCTTCAAGGCTTCCTCCTGACCCGCGCCTTCGAGGTCGCCGGTGAGTAGGATGGTGTGCTCGCCGTGGTGAAGGAGCAGCACGAGGCTTCGCGCGTTCTCGTTGCCGGGCGGTCCTTTCTCGGGCGGATGAAGCACCTCGATTGTCACGTCGCCGGCCGCGAAGCGGTCGCCCACTGTTGCGATTCGTCGCGGCACGCCGTGCCGATCCAGCGCCTCCATCGCGACCGCCACACCGGGCGAAGGCTTCTCGGCGAACGAGGGCGTCAGCGTCACTTGGCCCACGGTGAATCGCTTCAAGAGTTCCGGCACACCGTTGAAATGGTCCAGGTCTGCGTGCGAGAGGAAGAGTTCGTCGATGCGCGAGATGCCGCGGCTCCAGAGGTACGGCGCGATCGCGCGGCGAACCGCGTCCGGCCCGCTCGACGTGCCGGTGTCGTAGAGCAACACGCGGCCATCGGGCGTTTCGATCACCACGCAGCCACCGTGACCGATGGAGAGGAACGCGACTCGCATCTCGTCGCGCTGGGGTCGCTCGATGTTCAACAACAATCCGAAGATCACCCACAAGAACAGCCCGGCCACGCTCTGCCAGCGCCGCCGACCGGCGAGCAACACGATTCCGGTCGTGAGCAGGTAGAAGCCGATGAGCCACCAAGTTGCCGGGCCCGGCGCGTAAATCCAGCCGGCCGGCACGCGTTCCGCTTGATGCACGAACCATTCGCACGCCGCGAGCGACTGGTGGACGACGAAGGAGAACGGCCACGCCAGCCACGAGCCGATCGGCGCGGTGAGCAACAATAGGAACCCCGCGATCAACGCAATGGACGTGAGCAGCACCAGGGGCGGCCCGAGGATCACGCCCGCCGGCGAGACGATGTTCTGCCAGGCGAGGATGAGCGGCGCGTTCGCGATGCCGAGCCCCAGGCTGATGGCGTATGCGAAGCCGAGCGCGCGCAGCGTTCGGCGAAACAATTTCTCCCCCGAGGAGCGGCTCTCTTCAATCAGCGCTTCGAGCGGCGTGAGTGGCCTTGGAGCCAGCCACTTTCCAATTCCCCAGATCAGCACGAACACCGAGACGAACGACAATTGGCAACCGGCGGTGAACGGATCGGTCGGGTTGAAGAAGACGACGACGAGCCACGCGAAGGCGAGCGCATTAGCGGGGATCACGGGCCGGCGCAGAACGATGCCGCCGCACACGACGCAGACCATCACGACGGCGCGAACGGCGGAAGGCTTCCCACCGGTGAGGAGTGCGTAGCCGATCATGACGGCCATCACGACCCAGGCTCCGTTTCGCCTTCGCATTCCGCAGGCCCGCAGCATCAGCCATACGAACGCCGCAAGCACGACGAGGTGCTGCCCCGAGATGGCGAGCACGTGAACGACGCCGGTGCGAACGAAGGCATCCCATTCGTCGCGGTCGAGGGCGGTACCGTCGCCCAACAGCAGTGCCGCAGCGAGGCCGGCTTCATCGCTGGGCAGCATCTTTTGCAGTGAGCGCGTGCCCCAACTTCGCACCGCGGCGAGCCAACCGAACATCGAGCCGCGCCAACCTTCCTCCAGCCTCGCGATGCCGTCCGCACTGCGCTTCGTGCGAATTTCCGCCGTGATCCGCTGATCGAGTTGATGCGAACGGTAGTCCATCTCGCCGGGGTTGGACGGGCTGTGTGGCGCGGTCAGTCGCCCGGTCACTTCCAGCGAGTCGCCGTGATGCAGGTCGTCGAGACGGCCCTCGACCGTCAATCGTGCCCGGCCACTCGCCGGCTTCCAACCGTCCGGCGTCTCGATGCTGGTGACCGCAAGAACCGTGAGTGTGCTTTCCACTTTCTGAACGGTGCGAAGCGGGTCGGGTTTCGGCGGGCGATACCGAGCGGGTTCTTCGTCGAGCGTCCCGCGAACGCGAACCACGGCGAGCCGTTCACCCGCGAACGTGCCGATGTCGTCCGGCGCGAAGCCATTCCGGTACACGTGATGGTGCGCGGCAGCCAATGCTCCTGCCGCGACCCAGAGCCAAACCACCGCGGCACCGGACTTCTGCCATCGCGAAAGGAGCCACGCAAGAATCCCGAGGACGCAGCCGGCGAGTTCCGCCGCGAGTGCCACTTCGAGGTAGCGATCGGCGATCAGCCCGACGGACACCGTCAGCGCGACGGGAACCAGCGGCGACCGCGCGAACTCCTTCCAGGAGGGCTCGATGGGAGTAGGTACTGAGGGGGAGATTGACATGAGTTTGAACTGAAATCCGGTTTCTGTTTTGGAAACCAGTTCTCACCTCCAGAAACCCGGTTTCCAAAGCAGAAACCGGGTTTCAAGCTGCCCATCGTAATCGCACCTCGCACAATATGGAAGCGTTCCCTTTCCGGCTTGCCGCACTTGGCGAAGTCGTTCCTTCTCACTGAAATGCGGGTATGCAATTCGTTCGCGTCGATCTCGGGCCGCGGTCCTACGACATCGCACTCACTGCGGCACAACCCGCTGGAGTCGGGCCGTTCGTGCGCGAACGGCTACCGCAATCGCGACTCGCACTCGTCGTTTGCGATCGGAACACGGAAGGACATGGCCGAAGCGTCGAGGCTTCACTTCAAGAAGTGGGGTTCCGCACCGGGCTCGCCGCAATCCCGGCCGGTGAAGGTTCGAAGACGATCGCCGAGGCCGCCAAACTTTACGATGTCCTTTACGAACTGGCGGCGGATCGCAAGACGGCAGTTGTCGCGGTCGGTGGCGGCGTCGTCGGCGACCTCGCGGGGTTCGTCGCCGCGACCTACAACCGCAGCCTGCCGCTGGTCATGGTACCGACCACGCTCTTGTCGATGGTCGATTCGTCCGTCGGCGGCAAGACCGGCGTGAATCATCCGAGAGGTAAGAACCTGATTGGTGCTTTCCATCAACCGGCCGGAGTCTGGATCGACACCGCATTCTTGGAGACGCTTCCCGAGCGTGAGTTTCTCAGCGGCCTCGCCGAGGTCGTGAAGTACGGCGTCATTCTCGATGCGCAGTTCTTCGAGTATCTCGAAGCGAACGCCGCCGCGATCCGGGCTCGTAAGCACGAGGCGATCCTACACATCGTCGAACGCTCGTGCCGGCTCAAGGCCGATGTCGTGGAGAAGGACGAGCGCGAGGAGACCGGCCTGCGAGCGATGCTCAACTACGGGCACACCTTCGCGCATGCCTTCGAGACGGTCGGCGGATACGGAGGCTGGCTGCACGGCGAAGCCGTCGCTGCGGGCATGGTGTGTGCTTCGCGGCTGGCCGAGCGACGCGGGCTCATCGGCAGCGACCTCACGAAGCGTCAGCGCGAATTGCTGGTTGCGTTCTCGCTTCCGACTTCGCCCAAACGGGAGTGGCCAATCGACGAGATGATTGCCGTGATGCGCCGGGACAAGAAAGCTTCCGCCGGCGAATTGCGATTCATTCTGCCGACGAAACTCGGCGAAGTCCGCCTCTTCGACGGCATCTCGGAACAACAGGTCCGCGAAATCCTGGAAGAATCATGACCTACGCGGGAACGGCCGAGTGGCTCCGCGAACGGCTCTGGATCGGCGTGCCGGTCGGGGCCACGGCCTGGGTCGTGTGGCTCGGCAGCATCGGGTACGGTTGTTGGAGCGAGAACCGGCCGGTCGATGCGGAAGGCACGCCGGTCTGCGTCGATCACCTCACGTTTTACTCGGCGGCCAAGCTCGTCCGCGAAGGCCGTTCCGGCGAAATGTACAACTACGACTTCCTCGGCAAGTATCAGGGCGAGCAACTCGGCTGGGACTGGGGCATGCTCCTCGGCTACCGCAACCCGCCCTTCTACGCTCTGCTCTACCTGCCCACGACGGGCGTGTCGTTCGTCGTGAGTATGGTCATCTGGAACGCCATCGGCCTCGGTGTACTCGTACTCGCAATCGGCTGGTTGAAACCGGAGCGGCCCGTGCGCACGCTGCTCTGGTCGCTCTCATTCTATCCCGTGTTCGCGGCCGTGAGCTTCGGGCAGAATTCGCTCTTGAGCCTCGGCATCTTCGCGGCCGTCTATCGACTGCTGACAATCTCGAAACCCGGTTTCTGCTTTGGAAACCGGGTTTCTGAGTCACTCACGCGAAACCCGGTTTCCCAAGCAGAAACCGGGTTTCCATTCCTCGCTGGCTTGGTCGCGGGCTTGCTCTGGTTCAAACCGCAACTGCTGATCGGTCTCTTCATCTGGTGGGGGCTCGCGCCGAGGAAGTACGCCCGGTGCTGGGCAGGCGTTGCCGTTACCGGGGCGATCCTCGCGGCCATCAGTTGGATCGCGCTTCCCGAGGCATCCTGGGAGTTCGTCCATTCCTTGAAGTCGAATTTGAGCTACGGCGGCGAGAAGGGCTGGAACAAGGAATCGCCGCGGGCCTTCTGGTCGTTACTGCTTCCAAACGCCGATGCGCGTGTGATCTGGACGCTGACGCTGGCCTCGGTACTGCCCGCGATTGGTGCCGCGGCATGGCTGGCGAAGCGAACCGGCGCGGCAGTTGCTGCGATGTTTCCCGTTGCCGTGTTTCTCTCGCTCTGGGCTTCGCCTCACACGCTGATCTACGAGTGGGCGATCCTCATTCCCGCAGCCATCGTACTCTGGGAACGCTTCCCAGAACGACGCGATGCGTGGCTCTGTTTGTTCGTCCTTGCGTGGCTGGTCCTGGCGGCGAGTACGCCCTTGGCGAAGATTCAGATCGACAATTTGAAGCTTCCCGGCGTGGTGCAACTCGCCATTCCCGCGATGGGATTGATTGGCTGGATCGTGATTCGGACGCTGAAACAAGAGTTCACCACGAAGGCAGCAAGCTTCACGAAGCTCACAGAGGAAGTGCAAGATCGGGGCGAACCGGCGACGTAAGTCGCCGGGTTTTTCGAACACCCGGCGACTTACGTCGCCGGTTCGCCTGGAAGTGGTGAAATCCTGCTCAACCCTGGCAAATGCCTGACCACCGGCCTCGCTCAACTTGACCAAACAACAGCTGGCCGCGAGAATAGACTTATTCCCGCCTGCCTCGGCTCTCCTCCCGCTCTTCAGACGGACACCCTCGATATGGCCCGGCGAGTCGGAATCTGGTTGATCGGTGCCTGCGGCGGCGTTGGCAGCACCACGGCGTTCGGCCTCGCGGCCCTCACCCGAGGGCTCACCCCCACCACGGGCCTCGTCACCGCCCTGCCACAGTTCGCCGCCCTCGAACTGGACGAACCCGCCGCCTTCATCGTCGGAGGACACGACGTTCGTAAAGCGAGCCTGCTCTCGGCCGTTCGCGAACTCCATTGCCGTTCCAACGTCTTCGACGAACGCACCATCGCAGCATGTGCCGGCGACCTCGAAGCGTGGTCCGCGAACCTTCGGCCCGGCGTCGCCTATCGGCCCAACTCGACGCTCGCGGCCATGGCCGACCGCACCGACCTCACCATCTCTTCTTCGCCGAAGGCGGCCATCGAGCACGTACAACGCGATCTGAAGGCCTTCGTGGCTTCCGCGAAGTTGGATCAACTCGTGGTCGTGAACGCGGCCTCGACCGAACCGGTCTTCGACCTCAGCGAAGAACACGAGTCGCTGGAGCGCCTGCTTCCCGCGTTGGATCGCGCCGCCCCAACGACGTTGCCGACGAGCAGCCTCTATGCGTTCGCCGCGATCGACGCCGGCTTCCCCTATGTAAACCTCACGCCCTCACGCGGTGCGACGATGCCGGCTTTGGAAGAACTTGCCGCTAAACGCAAAGTGCCCCTCGCCGGGCAAGACTTGAAGACCGGCGAGACGCTGCTCAAGTCCGTGCTCGCGCCGCTGTTCGCTCGGCGTAATTTGAAGGTGCTCAGTTGGGTCGGGCACAACATCCTCGGCAACCGCGACGGCATGGTCCTCAACGACCCGCAGAACAAGGCCAGCAAGGTGAAGAGCAAGGACCACCTGCTCGGCGAACTGCTCGGCTACCGCCCCCAATCGCACGTCTCCATCGAGTACATCGAATCGCTCGACGACTGGAAGACGGCCTGGGACCACATTCACTTCGAAGGATTTCTCGGCACGAAGATGACGCTGCAATTCACGTGGCAGGGTTGCGATTCGCTTCTCGCCGCACCGCTGGTCCTGGACATCGCGCGGCTCTCGCTCTTGGCTCAGCGGCGCGGCGAATCGGGAATCCTCAAGCACCTCGCCTGCTTCTTCAAGAGCCCCATTGGCGTCGATCAACACGATTTCAACAAACAATTCGAGATGTTGGAAGGCTATGGCCACGAGTGACCGAGCGTTGGACCCGTTAGCAAGCGAGGGTTACTGACACCTCGCTTGCGCGTCGGGCTAACAGAAATTGGTCGAGAACGAAAGTCCTCACTTCACCCGGCGATGTCTTCGACCAAGTCGGCCAGTACCTCGTGCGTCAGCGCGAAGGCGACTTGGTCGCGGCCCACCGTCGCCTTGCTTGCCGCGAAGCGGCGAACGACGGCCTTGTCCAGCCCGTAAAGCTTCACTTCGTAATAAGCGAGTTTCTCGCCGCGAGAACTGGGTGAATCGCTTCGCAGCAGCGCCTCGTTGGAGTGCGCATCGATCTCGTAGACCTTCAGGTCTTCCATCAACCCGCCGACGCGGGCCACGATACCATCCGCCCAGGCCTTCAGGGTCAGACCCTTCGGCACAACAGCAGTGCGCGAAAGGGTCAGTTCCCAGACGAGGCACGAGAGCGAATCGGCGCGGTCCGCCGCGAGGTGGAGATTCCAGCCGCCGTCCGCGAGGTCCGTGGACCAAGAGTGCCGGCCGGCGCCGGTCGGTTGCCATTCACTGAGCTTTGGCAGGAGCTTTTCCGCGAGTGTCATCGGTTCCTCCGATGGTTTGATGCGAATGATCGGTTCCGTCGAACGTCAGGAGTACGGCCTGTCCATCCACGACGGTTTCCAGGTGAACGGGGCGACCCCACAGATACTGTACGTTCGAGAGAGTGTCCTGCGCCTCGTCCCCCTTCAACTCTACCCCATTATACTCGTGCCGCAACAGCAGTTCGCCTCGGTTGGCGTGGTTGCCGTTGGCCGCGTAGATCCACGGCTTGCCGAAGTTGGTCAGGCTGTGGAGCAACCGCTGCTTCACTTTGTCGAATTCCCGCGATTCGATGATGTAGTTTTTGGTCGTGTCCTGATAGTTGAACGAGAACAAATTGTTCTCGTGGCAGAACTTCGGCGTGAGGAACGTATCGATGAACGTGATGTCGTTGTGGACCTTGCGCACCTCGAAGATCTTCTCGCGGCCGAGGCCGAGTTGCAAATCCCACGTGCGTTTCTTCTCCATGTCCTCGCAGTTCTCCCACTCGGGCCCGAACTGTCCCATGTTCCAACGGCGTTCGACATCGCGGAGCAATTCGATGCCCAGCTTGTACGGATTGAGGCGGCGCGAACTCGTCGCCATCGTGCCGGAATGATGGTCGGCATAATCGATCACCTCCGAGGGTTCGAGCACCTTTTGCGTCATGATGGTGCTGTGCCAGAAGGAATTGTGATTGATGAACCCTTGAGCGACGTAGCGGTGCGTCTCCTCGACGGAGATGTCGAATACCTCAGCGCGGCGGCGTTCCACCGCCACGATTTCATCGGTGGCGGATTCGGCTTTGAACCAGCGCCGCTCCTCGACGTACTGCCGAAGTTTCTCTTGCTTGCGCGGCAAGCCAAAGCCGATCCGTTCCTGAAAGGCCTTCGCCGAGAGCCCCTGCGTGTGAACGTGCCAGCACCCATCTCGGTGCGGTCGGCGCGTCGATCGGACGCCGAAATTGAGCAGGATCATCTGGACCTGCTCGCTCATCGTCGGGCTGGAAGTCGCGAGGATGACGCCGTGCGGCCCGGCGTACCCGTCGCAGTCGTAGAGCGCCCGAAGGAACGCCGCGACGACGGGCTTAGGCGATTTCAGAATGCAATCGGGCACATCCTTCACCCGGGCCGCGAACCCGGTCTTCAGCCCGAGCGAGCTGAGGAAATCCTGGACGGTTCGGGATGAGAAGAGCACCCGCCACTTCGTCTGGTCCCATTTTTTCCGGGGCTCGATGACGAAGAGTTCGCGAGTGAGTTCCGCGAAGTGATCGGCTTGAGCTTCGTCCCCGGTCGTCAACCCGATAACTCGCTTCTTGTCGTTGATGTGCCCGTCGCCAATCAGGTAGCCGAGGAATGCCCCGAAGCGTTCGTCCACGATCTCCGGAATACGAACCGTCGCTCGCTTGTTTTGATTGAACGAGAGTGCGTCGAAGTCGCGTTCGTACCGCTCGTTGACGACCGCGAGCTGCGCGCTCTTGCGGACGTTCTTTCCATCGCGGTAACGGAGCATGGTCCAAATCGAGACTCCGGCGACCTCGGCGGCACGCTGCAGCGTCAACCGCTCGGCGGGTTGCCAGTCGAGCCGGACGGATTCGGTTGCCCAGACGTTCGCGCCGAGGGCGATGGCCACGCGGTCGCCGACTTCGATCTCGCCCAGAGCTTTCCAGTTGCCGTCGGGCAACCGCACGCGATGCGTGATCGAGCCTTCGAGTTGTAGCCCGCGCCGCGTCCGGACTCGAACCGTTTCGCGTTCCTCGAACTTAGCCCAGTCGTAGACGCGCCGCGTTCCGGCACCATCGCTCACCTGGACCGGCAAGTTGTTTTCGACGATCTCCCCAACTCGCAAGAATCCGCGGTCCGTCACGATCATCGAACCCGAAACCACGCAGGCCCAACCTTCATTCATGATTTTCGTCTGCGCCTGCGGATAGAAATAGTAGGCCTCATCGCGGACAATGCTGAGCATGTCGCGCTGCCAGTTTTTGAGCGGGGCGTGTTCGATGAGGAAGTGCAGTACGTCTTTCTCGGGGTGCTCGGGGAATTGTTGAGACTGTCGATCTTTCTTCTTCTTTTCCTCGTCCTCCTCGCCTTTGAGTGTGGCGGGTGGGTTGATGTAGTCCTCCATGTAGGGCTTCGCCTTGAACCGCTGCGTGCGGCTATCCTCTCCGTCGTCCGTTTGTTGCGGTTTGAAATCGAAGCGCGAACCGCTGTCGCGGCGCTTGATCGCCACCGAGTGAATGTCGATGAGGTCGTCGATCGACATGCAGCGGTCGAGGAATTTTTCGACTTCGTCTTCTCCGAAGCGTTCGACGTAGCCGCGAATGCGGGCCGCATGGTTGGCAATCTCGTCCATCATCTTGCGCGTGGTGTGGCTGAAGTAGGCGTTGTTC
This sequence comes from Gemmataceae bacterium, assembly GCA_043733485.1. Lineage (GTDB taxonomy): Bacteria > Planctomycetota > Planctomycetia > Gemmatales > Gemmataceae > Urbifossiella. Next base: position 9,110 of record JAYTGN010000303.1, on the reverse strand, counting down.
TTGAAGAAATCGCAGTGCCCGTAGACGTGGGCCATGACGAGCTTCTGATCGACGGTGTGATTGCACCGCATGAGGTACGCGTAGCAGGGATCGTTGTTGATGACCATCTCGTAGATTTTCGAGAGGCCGTACTCGTAGCCTTTCTTGAGTTCTTGATATTGCATCCCGAACGACCAGTGCGGGTAGCGAGTGGGGAACCCGCCGTACGCAGCAATCTCGTTGAGGTTGTCGGCATCGACAACTTCGAAAATGGTCTCGTAGAAATCGAGACCGTAACCGCGTGCGAACCCCTCGATCTCGTCCTTGAGGAGCCGAAGGTTCGCGGGCAGGTTCGTGTTGTAGAATCCGAGGCTCATGGTTCTCTCTCCGGGCACATCCGCGCCCACATTATTCTACCCGTGCCCGGCCGTTAATTCTCCGGCGGCTGCCACTTACCGTCCCACTTGAACTGAAGCGACTTCAAATACTGGTTCCACTCCTCGGGCTTCCGCGTCGGGGGAAAGGGAATCGGCCGGATCGGAGTCTCGGAACCGGCACCGGGAACCAGATCGACCAGACCATCCGGGCGAATTCTGCCGATCCGAGCCGGCAACCAGGCGTGCTGGTTCTCCCTGTCGATCGTGAGCCGCGCCCGAACGCCCTCGAACACCATTCCGCGAAGGGCATCTCGCACCGTGGTCGGGTCCGTCGAACCGGTCTCCTCGACGGCCCGCGCCCAGATGCGAACGGCCGTGTAGGCCGCGGCCATCGGGTCTGTTGCAACCTGTGACGCACCATATCGCGCGCGGAGCTTGCGAAGGAACTCGCGGCTCTCGGCACGGTCGATGTTCTGAAAGTAGCTCGCCGCAAGGTAGTCGCCGGCCATCGTCGCCGGGTTCAGACCCATCACTTCGTTCTCGGTGATGCTCACCGACAGAGTCGGCACCTTGTCCGGTGTGTAGCCCTTGGCACGGAGGTCGAGGAAGAACGGCCCGTTGCTTCGACCATTGATGGTGTTGACGATCGCATCCGGCTGCGTGCGATCGATATCGTCGACCGCAACTTTCGTCTGTTCCGACCCGAGGGGAACGAACATCTCCCCGACAATCTGGACGCCGTCTTTTTCGTACGGCTTGATGAGATCGCGGATGATCTCGTGTGCCACACGCGGGAACAGGTAGTCGGAGCCGACGAGGTAGAGTCTCTTCTTGCCGAGGCCGCCGGACGCGACCGGCCGAATCAGAAACTCGATGGCCGGGGTCAGTTGCTGGTTCGGGGCCGGGCCGAGGTAGATGATTCGCGGGCAATCCCCAAGCCCTTCATACTGAACCGGGTAGAAGAGCAGCCCTTCGTTGCGGTGTTGCAGCACGTCTTGAACCGCTCGCCGGCTGGCGCTGGTCCAGCATCCAAAGATCGCGGCGACCTTGTCGTTCAAAAGTGTCTCGGCGAGGCGGCCAAACTCGTCGGGCTTCGACTGGCCATCGAGAACCACGGGCTCGATTGTTCGGCCGAGCACGCCGCCCTCGGCATTCAACTCGGCAATGGCCAGGAGTGTGGCATCGACGACTGAATTCTCGCTGACCGCCATGGAACCTTTGCGCGAGTGCAGCACGCCAACCTTGATCGGTGCATTCGAAGGCTGCGTTGCGGGATCGGGATTGCGGTCGCGGACGAACGCCAAATAGACGACGAGTACAATCAGGGCCAGTGTGACCGAACTGCCGGCGATGCGTTCCGCCCAGCGCCATCCGTGGCGACGAGCGGGCACCGGCTCGGCATCCATCCTCGTGATGGAGGCACTCGGACCCACCGTCTCGGCGATCCCCATCGGGAACAAGTGCGGAGGGGAAAGCGAAGGGATCATGGTCTCGGGAAGCCGAGCGATTTCCGCATCGAGAATCGCCATGGCTTCCCGAGCCGTTTGCGGACGGTCGTTCGGTTCCTTCGCCAGTAACTGGGCAACCAAAGCCGAAACGCCGCGCGGCATGGCCGGATACTTTTCGCTCAAGCGCGGGACCGGCCGCGTCGTCACGGCCACCATCGCCGCCATGGCGGACTTTCCGGGGAACGGCAACTCACCCGCGATCATCGTGTACAGAACCGCCCCGAGGCTGAACAAATCCGCCCGATGGTCGATCTCCTGATCGTTGGCGTGTTCCGGCGACATGAAGTTCGGCGTGCCGACAATTACGCCCGTGCCGGTCAAACTGGCCTCTCCCGTCATTCGGCGGGCCAGGCCGAAATCGAGGAGCCGGGCACGGAGGAATTCTCCCGACGCATCGGACTCGAGCCAGATATTCGCCGGCTTGATGTCACGATGGATGAGCCCCGCCGCATGCGCGGCCGCGAGCCCCGCCGCCGCGCCGCGCGCGATGACTAGCGAACTTCTCAGGTCGACGAGAGCCGTGCGGTCGAGGCGGTCTTGGAGCGATTCGCCGGGAAGAAATTGCTCTGCCAGGTACGGCACCCCGTTGACCACACCGACCTGAAAGACCGTGACGATGTTATCGGATGCGAGCGCGGCCGTGGCCCGGGCCTCACGCAAAAATCGCTCGCGGTTCTCGGGGTCGGACGCCAGCTCGGGTCGAAGGACTTTCAAAGCCACGGGCCGGTGGAGAATGGTGTCCTCGGCCGCGAAAACAATCCCCATGCCGCCGGCCCCGATCGCGCGCAGAATCCGGTAATCGCCCGCCCGTCCGATTTCCTCTGGAGCGAGCGGTGGATCGAGAAAGGGATACCGACGACGATCCGCCAGCGGCAGAATCGCGTCCGAAGACAGTTCGATTCCGGCTCCTCCATCATCGCCGAATTTGCCATTGCTCATGGGTCACCGAGAATGAAGTGAACCCTCATTGTACATTACCGCCCCGTGCTCAGAAATTCCTTGATGCTTCCCAGGATCGCGTCGCGGTCCGGGATGCGGCTCACCACCACGTTTTCGTGCTCGTCCGTCAACTCGTGGATGTGATCGAAGAATTCGCCGCTGCCGTAAGGCGACTCCACCTGCCCGTAGCCGAACAGGTTCAACTTCGGCAACAGTTTCTCACCCAACAGTGCCAGGCATTTCGGAACGTCGTCGCCCCAGTTGTCGCCGTCCGAGAAGTGGAACGCATACGTGTTCCAGTCGCTCGTCGGGTAGCGGGCGTCCACGATCTTGTTGCAGAGTTCGTAGGCCGAACTGATCTTGGTGCCGCCGCTCTCCCGCGTATGATAAAACGTGTGCTCGTCCACTTCGGCCGCCACCGCGTCGTGAATGATGTACACCGTCTCGACGCCCTTGTAGTGCTTCTTGATCCACATATCGATCCAGAAGGCCTCGATCCGCACGATCTCCTTCTGCTCGTCGGTCATCGAACCGGAAACGTCCATCATGTAGACGATGCACGCCACGCTGTCCGGCTTCTGCACTTCTTTCCAGCTGCGGTATTGTTTGTCTTCCCGTACCGGCACGATCATGGGGTTGTCGGGGTTGTAGCTGCCGGCCGCGATCTGCCGCTTCAAGGCTCGCTTGTAGGTTCGCTTGAAATGTTTGAGCGACTCCGGTCCCACGCTGCGGATGCTCGTGTATTTGTCCTTCTCGGTGACGACATTTTTCTTGCCGCGCGGCTCGATGCGAGGCAGCGCGAGTTCCTCTCCGAGAATCTCGGCAAGTTCCTCCATGGTCAGTTCGACTTCGAGGATGTGCCCACCCGGTTGATCGCCGGCCTGCGGTTCGCCATCGTCGTCTTGGGGAGCCGTGAGAGGCTGGCCCGGTTGACCGGAACCGACCCCCACGCCGCCGGAGTTTTTCTTCCCGTAGCGGAACTGCGGCAAATTGATCTGCGGAAGTGGGATCGACACCAAGTCGTTCCCGTTCTTCCCGATCATCTCGCCCCGGCTGATGTACTTGGAAAGGTTGCTCTTCACCTTCCCGCGCACCAGCTTGCGGAAGCGCTGCAAGTCTTGTTCGATCTTCTGTCCCACGGCGAAAGCCTCGGGTTGGTAACGATCCGTCTAGAGGAATGTTACCAGAACGCCCCGCCCCGCGTGAAGCGGAGAGGTGTCCGGTGAAGGAAATGTTTTGGGGAAACTCAGTTGAGCCAGTTGTCGAACCGAAGTCCGGGAACGAGCTCGAAGTCGCGGCGATTGGCGGTCAGAAGCAGTGCGTTCTGCGAAATGGCGATGGCGGCGATTTTGCGATCCGAAACGCCGATGCGAATGCGACTGAACGTGCCGAATCGTGTTGCCGCGGGCACGTCGAAGGGCGCGATCTCGTAATCCGAGTAAAAATCGAACAAGTGTGCAAGACGTGCGTAAGAGCGAACTTGCCGGAGAGGTTGACGCTCCTTCGCGATTGAAGCCATCCACCCCCGCATCTGCTCCTCGACGTTCACGACAGTCGTTCCAATCACATTGTCGGCCAACGCAAGACGCGCCACCAACCGATCTCGCCGAGTTGAATCCGGTGTTTGAAGGATCGTCAGGTGATCGGTATCGAGGAGAATCACTCGGTCTCCCCTCGTAGTGCGGCTTCACGTTCCGCTTCGCGAATCGCCTGCCCTTCGGCAATCACTTCCCGCAGGAAATCGGGATCGTCGTCGAACATGCCGACCGTCCGCCGCCAGTCTTTCTTCCGAGGCTCTTTCGAGTCGGCTTTCCGTTCGGCCAGTTGCTTTTCGACTGCTTCCAATCTTGCGGCGAGACTCTCAAGTGTTATCTCGGGCATGGATCGACCTCCGGTTAACTTAAAGGTATTTTATCACCAAGAACTCGCGTTGGAAGGCCGAAGGGGTTCACGCATCGGACGCGGGTGTGCCAACCATTCTTGGTGTTTCCCAGATCGACTTCCCGGATGAGGGCTTCCACACCGGTGGAAACTTGAGTGAGTTCGAGAATGTCATCGTCGAAGTGGCTTTCAGGCTGAAGATCGAACAGCCTCGATTTATTCCGGTTGGCTGAACTCCAAGAATGGTTGGGACACCCGCTTCACACTTCGGACGCGACTGCAAAGTGAAGAGCGAAAGTTGCTCAGTCGGATCGCTCCTCAAAATACTGAGGTGATCGGTATCGAGGAGAATCATTCGGTGGGTTCTCCTCGCGCTGCGTTTCGTTCGGCCTCACGCATCGCGGAGCATTCAGCATCGAGTTCCTTGATGAACTCGTTTCCCGCGAACATGCCGACCGTCCGCCGCCAATCTTTTTTCCGCGGCTCTTTCGAGTCGGCTTTCCGTTCGGCCAGTTGCTTTTCGACCGCTTCCAATCTTGCGGCGAGACCTTCAAGTGTAATCTCGGGCACCGGTGAAACTCCGCTTAACTCAAAGGCATTTTATCACCAAGAACTCGCGTTGGAAGGCCGAAGGGTTCACTCTTCCTCCAGGCCGGCGCGAGCCCTTTCCCGTCTGGCTTCGCGGGCCGCTTCATGTTCTCCCAAACAAGCACGGATGTATTCGTTATGCTCGGCTTCGGTGGCGCTCCGCTCGGCAAACTGCTTTTCGACCACCTCGATGCGTGCGGCGAGCCGAAGCACGCCGAACACTTCGGCGTGAGGCGTGAGGAGGCCAGCCTCAGCCTGAGCAGCAGCTTCCCAAACAATGATTGGATCGACCCCCGGTGGGTTAACGCAGAATCAACTCGGACGACGTGAGGCAACCGACCTCTCTGCCGTTCAACGCGTCGATGATACGAAGGCCTTCGCCGTCTCGCATCGACTCACCAACTTCGATTTCAAGCTGGTATCCGACCACTACAGCAAGGTAGTTCTGCTTCAGGTCGAACGTCAGCGAGTAGAACTTCGGCAGCACCCAGACGCTCAGATTGGGGCCGTAGACCACCTTCGAAAAGATCTTGTCGTCGATGAGGCTTTCAATCAGGTTTTCCCGTTTTGCCTGGGTACCAAGCGAGGCTTTTCGGCGCGGCGTTTCTGGCCTTGACCCTTGGCGATCCTCAGTTTCCGGCTTCTGCCGATTCAGTCGCGCGGCTTCCTCGCGAGTCTGGCGAAGCGACTCCTTCCCTGCCAGCGTCTTGGCCTCCTCGGCATTCCGATCAAGCTGCTCATTGTAGGCAACGACCGCCTTGCTTCCGATCAACAGCGCCGCGAAAAGGGCGGCTGCGCTCACGAGAAGCACGCACGCGGCCTTGTACCCCATGACTTCCCCCAGACTTGAGCCACCAGACCACCCAACACGGTAACCTGCGGACCGAAGGATCAGCATGTCAGAGGCTACACCAAAAAGGACGGCACTTACGTTTCTCCCTACTATCGTCGATCCCCGTCGCGAAGGTAATCAATTCGACATAGTACCGAGAGGATGCTGAGCAAGGGAGAAAACGAATTCTGTCAACGAGCAAAAAGCCCACCCACTTTTCGTGGGTGGGCTTTGTCGTGTCTCGACCGCCGGGGGATGAAAGGATGGGGGTGCCCTGAGCCGCACCCTCCAGCACTTATGGCTGCTGCTTCCGCCCTGACCAGGTTCATACCTTCAGGTCGGTCAGGCCCCCACCCCTTCAAGCCCCGGCGGGATTTGTCTCTCACGCATTCGTGCGGTCTGCCAAGTCGCCGATGAAATGCTCGACCCCCTCGTGGTCGAAGATGGTCGGCACGCCACCCGGTGCGACATAGATCGCGACTCCGTCGCGATGCACCATTGCACCAGGATGGTCCACTTCAAACTGCCGGCCGCTGATCAGAACCACCGTGAACGGCTTAAATGGCCTTCGTTCGTGGAAGGTCGTTAGCGTGTTCTCGAAGTTCTCAACGGTCATGAGCGTCACTTCTTCGTCTGGCCTCGGGCGAAGATGCTCGCCACGAAGTTCAGCACGTCCGTCGCACTCGATTCATTGTATCCGTAGTTCCGAATCAGGCGACTCTTCACCACGTCGATTTTTTCCTGCGTCGCCTTGTCCACCACGTTCGAGACGAGGGAACTCAGCTTGATCGAGTCCTTCTGGTCCTCGAACAGCTTCAGTTCGAGGGCTTTCTGGAGGCGTTCGTTGGTCTTGTAATCGAACTTCTTGCCGTCGATGGCCAGTGCGCCGATGTAGTTCATGATCTCGCGGCGGAAGTCGTCCTTGCGGCCCTCGGGGATGTCGATCTTCTCCTCGACGGAGCGCATGAGGCGTTCGTCGGGCTCGTCGTAGTTGCCGGTGTAGCGGTTGCGGACCTTCTCGCGCTGGGTGTAGGCCTTCACGTTGTCGATGTAGTTGGAGCAGAGCCGGGCCAGGGCCTCCTCGTCGGCCGCGATCGCCCGCTGCACCTCGTTCTTCACGATGTCCTCGTACTCCTCGCGGACCACCGAGAGCAACTCCTTGTAATGGCGGAACTGGTCGTCGTCCTTGATGAGCGAGTGGTGGCGCAGGCCGTCTTCGAGTTCCTTCATGACCATGAACGGGTTGATGTTGTCCTCGTCCGGGTGGACGACGAGCGCGTTGGAAATCTTGTCCTGGATGTAGCGGGGGCTGATGCCGAGCATGCCTTCGTTAGTGGCGTCGCGCTTCAGTTCGATCACGTTGTCTTCGGTGAAGCCAGGCAAAGTTTTGCCGTTGTAGAGCTTCATCTTTTGCAGCACGGAGAGGCTCGCGTGCTTGGGCGGAGTCAGCCGCGTGAGCACGGCCCACATCGCCGCGACCTCCACGGTGTGCGGGGCGATGTGCTTGCCCTTCACCTTCTCGGGGCTGTAATCCTTCTCGTAAATCTTGACTTCATCCCGCAGCCGGGTCACGTACGGGATGTCGATCTTGACGGTGCGGTCGCGGAGGGCTTCCATGAACTCGTTGTTCTGGAGACGGCGATATTCGGGCTCGTTCGTATGGCCCAGGATCACTTCGTCGATGTCGGTCTGGGCGAACTTCTTCGGCTTGATCTTGTGTTCCTGGGAAGCACCGAGCAAGTCGTAGAGGAAGGCGACGTCCAGCTTGAGGACTTCGATGAACTCGACGATGCCGCGGTTGGCGATGTTGAGTTCGCCGTCGAAGTTGAAGGCGCGAGGGTCGCTATCGCTGCCGTACTCGGCGATCTTGCGGTAGTTGATGTCGCCCGTGAGTTCGGTGCTGTCTTGATTCTTCTCGTCCTTCGGCTGGAAGGTCCCGATGCCGATGCGGTCCTTCTCGCTGAGCACGATGCGGTAAACCTTGACTTCCTCGGCGAGCATCTTGGTCCAGTCGCCGTCGTACTTCTGCAAGCGGGTTTTGTACTCGTAGCGGCTGTACGGGCTGAGGTCGCCCTTGATGCGGACGTCGTAGTTGTGCGGCTTGGCTTGCTCGTTGATCATGGTTAGCAACTTGGCGCGGTGCTCCTCGGGGATGAGTTGGAGCGGTTCGCCGTTCATGGGATCGCGAGCCCAGGTGCCGTCGAGATTCTTCCAGTGGAAGGAGAAGAGCATGCCGGCATCGGTGCGGCTGTACTCTTCGAGTCCGCGTTTGAGGAGCCGTGCAATGGTGGACTTCGCGGAACCGACGGGGCCGTGGAGCAGGATCACGCGGCGTTCGGTGCCGTAGCCGAGGGCGGCACTTTTGAAGGTGTTCACGAGTTGCATGAGCGGCCGATCGAGGCCGTAGATGCCGTCCGAATGCCGGCTCGCGAATTCCGTGAAGAACTTGAACCGCGTCAGCTTGTCCTTGTTCTCGTAAATGTCCTCGACGCCGTGGCTCATGATCATGTCGTAGAGGCGCTGGAACGCGGTCCGCGTGACTTCGGGCGTCTCCAGGACGATGTTCACGTAATCCTGGAACGATCCTTCCCAGTGGAGTTTGCGGAAGTCGGTGAGATCGATCTGGGAGCGGAGGCTTTCGAGTATCGCGTTGGCGTTGGCCATGAAATTCCCTCGTACGAACGGGCGCGAGCGCGCCGGAAACGCAGGGCGAAAGTCGAGCTTCGGATACGCTCTCAGGCTATCCAGTTCGCCTACCCGATTGCAAGGGGTAAGCGCGTGGGGCGGCACCGATTCTCGACTCTTCCTATTCTACCCGAGCCCTACGACGCATTCCAAGTGAAGAAGAGTCCGGTAGAAGCGTCGGGTTCGCGCGGCGCAAATCGCGGCGCAACGTCCTACGATTTTTGGGTGTAACCAATCTCTCTGGTGTTGATGGCGGGGTTTAGGTAAGAGGGGGCGACTCCTCGACCCAAACAGGACGTTCCATGAAGCCCACCATCACGA
>JAYTGN010000302.1:0-24122 GCA_043733485.1 Gemmataceae bacterium | reverse complement strand
CAGTTCGCTCGGCGTCTATGCCGCTCGCCACCACTACGGCACCGACGAAACCGAACCGCTGCCCCAACACCACATCGACGGCTACACGCAATCGAAGGTCGAAGCCGAGAAACTGGCGCTCGAGTACCACCGCAAGGACGGCGTGCCGGTGGCGATTCTGCGCCCGGGGTTCATCTACGGCCCGCGGGATCGGTCGGTGTTGCCGCGAATCGTAAGCCGGCTCCAGGAGCGCAGCATCATCTACATCGCCCGCGGCCGCCATGCCTTGAACACCACCTCGGTGAGCAATCTGGTCGATGCGATTCTCTTGGCCGTGGATCATCCGGCGGCGGTGGGCGAGGTGTTCAACATCACGGACGGCGAGTTCGTGAGCAAGCGACGTTTCTTCGAAGCGGTGGCGGATGGCGTGGGTGCGCTGCGGGCGCGGGGGACGTTGCCGGTGTGGCTTGCGCGGTTCATCGCGAACTGGCGCGAAAGCGTCTTCCGCCGGAAGAACAAACCGCATCCGCCCCGAATCACGCAGGCCCAGCTGAAGTTCGCGGGGCTCAACCTCGACTTCTCGATCGCAAAAGCCCGGATCGAATTGGGCTACACCCCACGCGTGTCGTTCGACGACGGCATCAAGGCCGCGATCGCCTGGTACCGGGAGTCGAACGGCTCCTGATTTTCACGGCTTCGCCGGCGCGTTCCACACGTTCGACATCAGTTCGAAAATCTCCGGTTCCGATTCCTTCAACTCGCCCCGGTTGAACGGGAAGAAATCGTTCGCCCCGAAGTACGCCTCGGTCATTTCCGCGAAGAACTCCATCGGATTCGTGAGGCCGTAGTGCTTCACGCGCCGACCGTCGAAGAGCAAGGTCTTGTCGCCGCGGCCGCTCTTCTTGAACTTCTCGTAAGCCTCCTGGATGCGCGGTTCGTCGAAGCCGAGTACCCGATCGTGGTAGGCGTGCGCGAGTTCGTGGAGGATCACCCAGGGTTGCTCGCTGATGTTGCGTTTCGTGGCGACATCCGCGGCCCGCGGGAGGTGAACGCACTTGGCGAGGTCCGCCGAGTAGCCGTTGGATTTGAGCCAGCCCTCGCTCGGGTGGTACTGCATCGGCCCGAGCTTGCCGTGAGTCAGGTCCAACACGATCGGCACCGCTTGCAGCTTCTTCACTTTGTCCGCGGGCACGACCACCTTGATGTCGCTGAGCTTGGCTTCGAGGAAGCGTAAGGCGCGGGTGCCGAGTTCGACATTCGGCGCTTCGAGCAGTCGATCGTCGATGCGAACCGTCCAGCCTTCGATGTTCTTGATGCTGCGCGAAGTCGGCTTCGCGGGCTCGGCCTCGGCCTTCACGAGGTCGCGGAAGGCCTCGCAAAGAATCGGCGCGGCCTCGGGTCCGACGCTGTTTCCTTCGCCGTATTGGGCCTTCTTCAAGCCGTAGCAGAACGGGGCTTTTTCGTCCCACTGCCGCTTGGGAATGATGTACCCGATCTCGTCGTTGCCGAGGCCGACGATCATTTTGTGCTTGCCCTTCAACTGGCCGTAGAGCGCGGGTTCGATCGCGGCGGTGGGAAAGTCCGCGCCGGGGTCGGCCGGGTCTTGCACTTTGCCGAGTACGAGTTCGGGGTAGATCTCCCCAGGGATCACGGCAATTTCCAAGTCCCCGAGCTTGAGGTAACCCACCTCGGTTTTCACGGCCACGGGCTTGGCGAACTCCTTGGTCGTCTTGAACTCCTTGGGCGTCGGGGTGCCAGTCCATTCGTAGGCGGCGCGGTCGAGGATGCCGAACTGCCAGGCGAGCCGATAGATGTTGTTGTCGATCGGGATGAGCAGCTCGCGGGTGCGGATGTCGAAGGGCGTGAGCGCGAGCGGCTTCGCCCCCGCAAGCGCCTTCTCGCCGAGCTTGCCGACGAGCCGGCCGTAACGCTCGGACTTCTCGAACGTGCCGTCCTGCAAATCTTTCCCGGCTTCATCCTTGATCGGCAACCGAATCGTGGTCATGAGCCCGCCGACGGTACCGGTGAAGTACGCGACTGGGCACTTCTGCGACTCGCGGAGTTGCTTCACCGTGTAGTACACGAAGTCCGCGGTGATCTCGGTGTTCTTGCTTTCGAGCACCTCGGGATGGCAGTTCCACTGCACGAGTACGCCGAGCGGCGCGTCCGTTTTCGGATCGTGAAAGCGGATGGCGACGATCTCGTCGTGCTTGACGATCGGCTGGCGGGTATCGCGGATCAGGTCCGGATCGCTAGCGGTTCCGATCTTCGCGATGGCGGGCTTGCGCGCTGAATCGGCGGCCTTCGCCGCGGCCACGCAACCGGCTTCCACCTTCTTCAAATACTCGGGATCGACGCCCGATTGCAGCGGGTTCGCGCCCCACAGCCCGAGCGTGTCCGGCCCCTCGTGATTGTGAGTCGTGGAGACGAGGACGTATTTGAAGCCGGGCAGTTCCTTGCGAACGCGCTCGGTACTCGGGTTGAACAGCCCGACCACATCCACCGAGACGAGTGCGATGCGGCGGTCGCCGTCGGCCAACACCACCGCGCGAACCATAATGGGATCGTGAACTTTCTTGGCCTGCCGATCCTGTCCGAAACCGGCGAGGTACACTGGCTTTTTCCCGAGTTCGGGGGTGATGTCCACCTCGGCGAATCCCACGGTGAGTTCGCCGGCCTGGATGAACGACGAACCGAGAACGAGAAGCCCGCACGCGAAAAAGCGAACCATGGCAGCACCTGGGAGAGATCCGAGAACTGGCTCATCGAACTTTATAGCATCCGGCGGCAGTCGGACGACGCCGAGCGTCGAAGACGGCATTCCCACGCGGAGCGTGGGAACGAGAATACGTTTACGAGCCCGCCGGGCGAGCCGAAGGCGAAGCACCTGGAAGCGGCGGTGAAGGCGGCTCTGGAGGGCAAGAAGCCGGACGTGGCCGAGACCTCGGCCGCCTCCGGCTGCGGCATCAAGTTCAATCCGAAGCGCGACGAGTGACGCCCTTCACATGTCTTCCGGCGACAGGCGATCCTGGGCGGCGTGCCGCACGCGGTGAACGTGAATCGTGGTGCCGTCGAACGTGTAAAGGATGCGGTAGACGTGCCGCCGTTTTCCGAACAGCATTTGGCGAAGTTCGATGCCGAGGTCGTCGGCCTCATCGGCGAGTGGCCAAACTTCGGGAAAATCCGCGAGTGAGCGAATCCTCGACCAGAGCCCATCGTGCAATCGGTCCGCAGAGGCCTCAGAATTCCACTCCTGGACCTTGGCGACGGCATTCGTGATGTCCGCAAACGCACGCGGATGGACGCGAATTGAGGGCGGCACGAGACTACTCCCGTCTCGAAGATGGCAGGTTCAAATTTCGGGCGATCTGAGCCATAGCTTCATCGAGCGGAATGCCGACTTCCCCGGCATTCATGGCGTCGATAGACTCGCGCAGAATCGCGAGTTCCTTCACACGATCGTAAGGAGCATCGGGATGGTCATCGGGCAGCGTCGCATCGATGAGATCGATATTGTCCTCATCGAGTTCCTCGACCAGTTCGAACCGAACGCGGGCCCCTTCGGGCAACCGAAGCCCCGAGTCTGGTATCACCGCACCATCGATCACCGTGCCTTCGAGCGCCATGGCGTTTCCCCAGCCTAGTCAGAATGGTGGAATTGTATCATGAGCCGACGGTTGACAAAACGGCGAGAAGATCATCGCGTTCGAGGTCTTCGTAGTCGGCCAGGATCTCGTCGTGGGTCATGCCGGAACTGAGCAAGTCGAGCAACACCTCGACTGGGTAGCGAAGCCCGCGCACGCACGGCTTGCCGTGGCAGATGGCGGAATCGACCGTGATTCGGGAAAGCAGTCCGTCCATGAAGATAGTTTACCAGAAACCTTGGAGCCGCTGCATCCTCGTCAACTCCTCGTTCCCACGCTCTGCGTGGGAACGGGCTCTTCGACGCTCTGCGTCGCGGCAGTAAGACGACGCAGAGCGTCGAAGAGGGTATTCCCACGCGGAGCGTGGAAACGAGGAGACGAGGAGACGAGGAGAATGAGTAGAGCCATCCGTCTCGATGTGAGGGTTCAATTCTGCTACATGAGATCATTTTCTGTGGGCAAATCGAGACGGACGCCAAAAAAGCCTCGATCATTAGGTCCACGATCCCAACCTCCGAGGATGAGGGCCCTACATGTTCCCCTGAGATCGGGGATGCCTGCGTGTCGCAATTTGTTTCGGTATTGCCGAGCGTTAACACGACTCAGATAGCCGACCGTGCTTCCACCAATATCGACGCGCACGGCTTTAGGATCATGAGGATTGTCGTCTTCGAGGATAAGCGATGCTTCAGTATAGAATTCCGCACTTTGTTCGTCGCGGCCTCCACATATTTCTTCAATCAATTCCTGATAATGCGACTCTCCTACCACTTCAATTTCGAAGGTGCCGGGGCCAGGGAGGAAACCCTCCAATGGGCTTCTGCGTTGGGGCTCACGACGACGGTACTTCTTCGGCTTCGAACCACCGAATAACCATGAAAACAGACCCATGTCATTTCCCTTCATCCGAATTACACAGCGAGCCACCGGGTTGCCCCGGTGGCTCGCTGCGTTGCTCAAACTCCGGCCGCTGACGCGGGCCGGCTCGCCAGTCTCAATGCCTAAATAAGAACTCCCGGGTATTGATCAGCGCCCAGAGTACGTCCTCCCAAGCCTTGCGCTTGTCCACGCCCTTCGTGATGTGGGCCAAGGCCAGCTTCTTCTCGTCCTCGAACGGAGGACGCGACAGCGCTGCATAATAGAGATCGGTCAGGATCGCGTCGTCGGTCATCTTCGCGCCGAGCAACTTGCCGAGGCGGTTGTTCGGGTTGCGGATCTTCTCGTTCACAGTCGGGCCGTTGATCAGTTGCAGGGCCTGGGCGAGGTTGCCGTCCGATTCGCGTTCGCACTCGCACGCCAGTTCGCGGGCCGGCTGGCCGAACGTCTTGAGGAACGGATGGTTCACCTCGCCGTCCGGCAACTGAATCGCCCGCGTGCCCGCCGGTAGGCCGGCGAACTTCTCCGGTACCGCCGTCGCGTCGCACAACGCATCCAACAATTGCTCCGCCGTCAGCAGCTTGGTCACGGCGTGCGAGAAGTACTTGTTGTCGTCGCGGTTCGTCTCCGTCGGCTGAGCCGAGAGCTGATACGTCCGCGACTTCATGATCGTCTTCACCAACAATTTCATGTCGAACTTGTTCTTCGAGAAGTCCTTCGAGAGCGCGTCGAGCAGTTCGTCGTTGCACGACGGGTTCGAATCGCGGAAGTCGTCCACGGGGTCGACGATGCCCTTGCCCATGAGGTGGAACCAGACGCGGTTAGTGACGGACTTGGCGAAGAACGGGTTCTCGGGCTTGGTCAGCCAGTCGGCGAGGCCGTTGCGGCGATCCTCGCCGGGCTTCACCTCGATGTCGCCGCTGCCGGGGAAGCGCGGCTTCATGGTCTTGCCGGTGCGTGGCTGCGTGACCTCGCCATCGCGGCCGATGAAAATCACTTCGGCTCCTGCGGCGGGTGCCGCGGGCTTGGTCCCGATCGTCGGTTCGGGCTTCGTCTTCACCCGGGCGAACCACGCGGCCATGCCGTAATAATCGTCCTGCGTCCACCGTTCGAACGGGTGGTTGTGGCACTTGGCGCACTGCATGCGGACGCCGAGGAAGAGTTGGGCCGTGGTCTCGGCGAGGCTCGTCGGGTCCTTGGCGATGCGGTAGTAGTTGGCCGGCGGGTTGTTGAAGGTGTTGCCGCTGGAGGTGATGATCTCGCGGACCATCGCGTCGATCGGCATGTTCTTCTGGAAGTTCTCGCGGAGCCACGCCTGGAACCCGTGCGAGCCCTTGAGTTGGATCGTCTTGCGGCTGGAGCGAAGCACATCCGCCCACTTGAGCGCCCAGAAATCCGCGTACTCGGGCAAGTCCACGAGCTTGTCGATGAGCTTGTCGCGTTTCTTGGCGTCCTTGTCGGCGATGAAGGCCTTCACTTCTTCCGGCGTCGGCATGCGGCCCACGCAATCGAGGTACGCCCGGCGAACGAATTCATCCTCCGTGCAGAGGTCGGACGGGATGATGTTCATCAACTTGAGCTTGGCGTACACGTGCGTGTCGACGAGGTTGTTCACGGGCGGGTTCGGCCACGCGAAGCCGGCACGCGGTTCCAGATACGTGATGCGAACCGAGATCATCTGTTCGAGGTAGCGGCAGAGGACGGCAATTTCGCCGGGCCGCTTGAACTCGACCATCCCTGCGGGGGTCACGTCCGCAATCGAAGGATCGCTGCTGCTGAACACGGTGAGGCGGGTCATGTCGCGCGTCTTGCCGTCTTCGAAGGTCACGTTCACGCTGAGTTGCTGCCACTTGGAAGGTGCGTTCATCACGCGGGCGGCGGGGAACACTTCGGCGATCTTGACGGCCGGCAGCGTCGCGGCATCTTCCTTCAACCCGTCGCTGAGCCACGCAAGCATCATCTCGGCGGGCACGCTGCCCAGACCGAAGCGCTGACCGCCTTCGTGGGGCACGCCGCCGATGCTTTTCAGCAGCATGAGGCTAGCTTTGGGGTCGTGCTTGTCGGTGCGGCGGCCGAACTGCTCGCGGGTGAGCATGAGGAAGTCGGAGGCGGGTTCGAAGCCGCGGAGCGAAAGCTTGAAGCCGTTCTTGCCGCTCGGCGTACCGTGGCACGCGCCGGCGTTGCAGCCGCCCACGTTCATCGCGGCAATCACATCGCGGCGGAAACTCACGGGCGAAGGCCGATCCATTCCCGCGACGGTCACGGGCACGCGGGTTTCCTTACCGCCCGCGGTGATGATGACGTTGGCGGTGCCGTTCTTGAGCGGGCGCAGGTAGAGGCCGTCTTGCAGGTCGAGAATGCCGGCGGGCTCGACGCGGGCCGTGGCGACGGCGCTCAGGTCGCGGAGCGTCGTGTCCGCGTACTTGCCGGTGATCACGAGTTGTCGGGCATCGTGGGCACCCGCCAGGGTGATGCTTGCGGGAAACGCTTCGACCGAGGCCGGCGTGCCGATCACGACGGCGCGATCCGCGGGATCGAGCGGCGGGGCCGCGAAGGCGGGGCTCGCCAAAAGCAGGGCGCAAACGGCGGAAGAGAACCAGTTGCGAGTCATGAAACGACCCTCGCGGGTGGGGTGTGTCGGGCGTGTTCCCCAATGGAAGGGGAAGCGGAGTCTTGAGGCGGGAAGCGAGCGGAGGCTGGTACAAACTTTACGTTAACCGATTCCGCGCCCGAGGGCGAGAGAAATTTGCAGGTTTCGGAGGCGAGGGGTGAGCAGCTCGAAAGTGGGTGGAACTTGTGTAGACGCCGTCGTGGGTTAAGTCGATGGTCGCAAAACCGCTCGCCCGGGCGATTCTGAACCCGGCAAGAGTTCGTTGCTGTACCATGCTGTACCATGAGGCGGGGGCATTTGATTCCGGTCGTTCCGCAAAACTGAGACATCACCCAAATGCAGACAATTTGAATCCCTCTCAGTTCGTTGTCTCTGTGTCGCTTTGACTCTGCGGTGAATTCTTCTTGTTGGCTCGAGTCGTCGGGTTTGGTGGCCGGGCGGTCGATATGCTGTTGGGGAAGGAGTACGAGCGTGCCCCGCGTCCCCTCCGTGCCGCTGGCCTGGAAGAACCTCACCCACGATCGGGTGCGGTTCGCGCTGTTCGCCTCGGGGATCGCCTTCGCCGTCGTGCTCATGGCCGTGCAACTCGGCATCATGAACGCGATGCTCGATTCCAACACCGTCGTCTTCTCGAAGGTCAACGCCGACCTCGTGCTCGTGAACCCGGCCCGGCCCGCACTTCTGTTTCGCCACACCTTCAATCGACAACGCATCGAACAATCGAAAGGCGTGCCCGGAGTCGCCTCCGCGCACGCGATCTACGTCGATCACGATCTCGGCAGACTTCGGCATACTGGGGCCGACCCGAACGCGCGTGGGCGAACCCGACGGCTTCGCGTGATCGGGGTGGACCCGGCTTCGAACGCATTCGACTTGCCCAACCTCGATCCCGGTGCGTGGGAGAAGCTCAGCCTCACCGGCACCGCACTCTACGACCGCAAAAGCCGCCCGGCCCAGAACCCGACCGCGCCGGGCGAAACGGTGTACGGGACGTTCGAACCCGGCATGCAAACCGAACTCGCGGGCCGGCACGTCACGCTCGTCGGCGGCTTCGACCTCGGGTTCGACTTCGCTACCGACGGCACCATGGTGCTCGGCGACCGCACCTTCGCCCGCATCCTCCGCGAACCGTACACGCTCTCCGATCCCCTCGCGAACGTCGATCTCGGCATCGTTCGGATCGAGCCCGGCGCAAACCTGCTCGACGTGCAGAAGAACCTTCAAGAAGCCATCGGCCGCGATGGCGACGTGGTCGTACTCACGAAGGCCGAGGGCGTGGCTCGCGAACGCAACTTCTGGTGGACGAGCACGCCCATCGGCTTCGCCTTCGGAGCCGGCGTCGTCCTCGGTTTCGTGGTCGGCATCGTCATCTGCTACCAGATTCTTTCCAGCGATGTGGCCGACCACCTCGCCGAGTACGCCACGCTCAAAGCCATCGGCTACCCGAACCGCTACCTCAGCCTCATCGTGCTCCAGGAATCGTTCATCCTCGCCGTGGCGGGCTTCTTGCCGGGCATGGTCGTGACCTACGGAGCCTATGCGTACCTCACTGCGATTTCGTCCATGCCATTGAAACTGACACCGGGCCGCGCCGGCCTCGTGCTCGCGCTCACCCTGATGATGTGCATGGCCTCGGGCCTGTTCGCACTCAGCAAGGTGAAGAAGGTCGATCCGGCCGACGTCTTTTAGAATTGAACTCGAACGCACACACCAACCGGAGTTTCAACTTGTCCATTGCCGCCCCCATCGCGACGAGTGCCCCCGCTCCGCGCTTCTCGTTCCTCAAAAAGATGCTGCTCGTGTTCGCGGTGATCCTGATCGCGCTCATCGCGATCGTGATGTTGCAGCCCGAGGATTTCCGCGTCTGGCGATGAACATCGACAAGTTGGTCGGCGGCGACTTCGAGAAGGGCCTCGCGACCATGAAGTCGCTGGTAGAGGCGAAGCCGAAGGAGTAAACTGCTTGCAGAAGAAATCTGCGGCATCCCGAATCCGGAGAGGACGATGAACGTTCTGGAGGCTGAAAAGGGCTTTACCGAACTCGTGGACAAGGTCTTTCGCGAAGGCATCAGCGTGGACTTGGAGCGCGACGAGCAAGTGATCGCACGCTTGACGCCCGCGCCCTCGCCTACTCCGCTGAAGGTTGGGGATCTGCGTGCGTTCTTGCTCCGCCTCCCCTCGCTCGGCGATGACGCGGAGGCCTTCGCCCAGGACGTCCGCGATGTTCGATGACGTAAACAATCCAGGAGCAAGCTGATGCCTCCAATACGCCGACGATTGAGCAAGGAAGAATTCGCCGAGCGCGGCGACAGCGTCTACGAAACCATCGTGCTGCCGCAACTGAATCGGAGCGACGAAGGCAAGTTCGCGGCCATCGACATCGAGAGCGGCGAATACGAGCTCGATGCGGACGAGATGGTAGCTGGCGATCGGCTTCGCGCCCGCTTCCCGAACTCGCAGATCTGGATGGTGCGAGTCGGCTCGCGTTCGGTGCATCGCTTTGGAGGTCGGGTGCGACGAGTAACTCCATGATCACCGGCACCGTCAAAAGCGAGGAAGGATGCATTCGCCTCAAGGTTGTGGGTCCTCGTGGACGCTCTCAAGAAATTGAGGCGGTCGTCGATACTGGCTATTCCGAATTCTTGACATTGCCGCCATCCGTGGTTGCTTCGCTGGGGCTCAAATGGCGAAGCCTGGACCGCAGCACGCTGGCCGATGGCAGCGAATGTCTGTTCGATATCTATGAAGCAGAGGTAGTTTGGGACGGCAAAGTGCGGCCCATTCTCATCGATGAAGCGGATACCGAACCGCTCGTTGGCATGAAGCTCTTGAAGGGTTACGAACTGAAGATGCAAGTTCGCTCGAACGGCAAGATTACAATCAAGCGCCTGCCCGAGAAACGGGTGTATTGACATTACACTGAAGCAGTGCAATATCGGTTGATGGCGGTCGGCAAACTCCCCAACCGAAGTCTGGGGTCAATCCATTTTGGGGCGGAAGTATCGACCTCGTCCGACTATCGTTTCGAGGTGTAACCGAACCGCAGATTGCATTCCCCGGAGCCGACCCCATGTCGTCCGTTCGCGTACTCGTTGGCACCCGGAAGGGTGCGTTCATTCTCACGGCGGATGGCGCTCGCCAAAAGTGGGAAGTCTCCGGACCGCACTTCGCGGGATGGGAGATTTACCACCTCAAGGGTTCCCCCGTGGACCCGAACCGCATCTTCGCCTCGCAATCGAGTAGCTGGTTCGGGCAGGTCATTCAGCGATCCGACGACGGCGGCAAGACTTGGCACCAACCGGGCACGCCCGCTGGGGAAGTTCCCAAGACGCCCGAAGGGTTTCCCATGGGCGAGAGCAACAAGTTCGTCTACGACACCACCGGCAAGCCGCTCACCACGCATCAGTGGTACGACGGCTCGCAGCACCCGTGGGAGTTCAAACGCGTTTGGCACCTCGAGCCATCGCTCACCGATCCGGACACGGTGCTCGCCGGCGTGGAAGATGCCGCTCTGTTCAAGAGCACGGATGGCGGTCGAAGCTGGAACGAACTCTCCGGTCTTCGCGGTCACGGCACCGGTCCGCTCTGGGCACCCGGCGCGGGCGGCATGTGCCTGCACACTATCTTGGTCGATCCGAGCAACCCGCAGCGCATCTTCATTGCGATCTCCTCCGCGGGTGCCTTCCGTACGGACGACGGCGGCCAAACGTGGAAGCCGATCAACCGCGGATTGCATTCGCAGTACATCCCGAACCCGACTGCCGAGGTCGGCCACTGCGTGCATCGCATCGCGCTGCACCCCGCGAAGCCAAACACGCTCTTCATGCAGAAGCACTGGGACGTGCTTCGCACCGACGACGCCGGCGACAACTGGCACGAAGTCAGCGGCAACCTGCCGACCGATTTTGGGTTCGTCGTTGATGTACATGCCCACGAGCCGAACACGGTGTACGTAGTGCCGATCAAGAGCGACTCGGAGCACTTCGTGCCGGAGGGAAAGTTGCGGGTCTACCGCAGCCGCGTCGGCGGCAACGAATGGGAACCGCTCACGAAGGGTTTGCCTCAGGAGAACTGTTACGTGAACGTGCTTCGCGACGCGATGGCCGTCGATTCGCTCGATTCGTGCGGCATCTACTTCGGCACCAGCGGTGGTCAGGTCTACTGCTCGCCCGATGGCGGGGACTCATGGGCTCCCATCGTTCGCGACTTACCTGCCGTGGTATCCGTCGAGGTGCAGACGCTGAAGTGAACTTGAACGGTCCTTCGAGTTGACGCAAAATGAATCGCGAAGGAGAGTACACATGATCGACCCGAACGAATTCGACAATGCGTTACGGCAACTCACCCGCTCGCCGACGTTCGCACCCTTCGAGGTAGAACTGGACGATGGCGAACGTCTCGTGATTCGCCACCCGGGGGTCGCCTTCGGCGGCGGCGCGGCACTGACCATCGATCCGATCGAAGGGGGATTCATCGACTTCACCCACGACCGCGTCAAAGCCTTTCACGCGAATTTTCAGGAGATCGGATCGTGACGGATGAACAATTCGCCGCGAGCCTTCGACCCTTCTGCCGTCGCAGGCCGTTTCGTCCGTTCGTCATCGAGTTCATGAATGGCAAGGCGTTGCGAATTACGCATCCCGAAGGCGTCGCTCCATTCGCCAAGGTCTGGTTCTTTCGCTCCCCGAAAGACGCATCCGTCGTTTTCGCCAGTGCCTCGGTTTGCCGGCTACTCGATGCAACCGAGGCGGACTCGTGATCCGCATCATCCTTCCCTACCATCTGCGCACGCTGGCGAACATCGCGGGCGAAGTGTCGCTCGACGTTGCCGCACCCATCACGCAGCGAGCGATCCTCGATGCGATGGAAGCGCAATACCCGATGCTGCGCGGCACGATCCGCGACCGCGGCACGAGCGTTCGCCGGCCCATGATCCGCTTCTTTGCCTGCGAGGAAGACTACTCGAACGAATCGCCCGATGCACCTCTACCGGACGCAATCGCCTCGGGCGCGGAAGCATTTTGGATCGTCGGAGCGATCGCGGGCGGTTAGGCCACACCATGAAATCCTAACGATCGACGACCGGATTGAAGTCCACTCCGAAATTAGTTCCTGACAGAGCAGGCGTGAAGGACGCACCGACCGCAGTCGCAACCGCAGTGCTTCCACCGGGAGTTTTGGGCGAGATGCGACCCGATCAGACGGGATTCAGAAGCAAACGACTCGGTCTGCGCTCGCGGCTGCACATGTCGCGCACCGGGCTTCCAACTGTGTGCTTAAGGCTCGCCCGGCGAGTCGTTCGCAACGATTCGAGCGATCGTCCGCACCCGAACCGTGGGGCCGGCAATGTGGTGCATCAGGTGCTTCGGCAAGTGACAGCGGATCACCACCTCGTTCTCCTCGTCGCGGAACTCCTGACGATAAATCTCGGCGTGAGCGTTCAAGAACGCCAGCACCTTGCCGTTCCCCGAATCGGTGATGATTTCCGCCTCCGCGAAGTCCGCCGCCAAGGCGTCCATCACGGCATCTTCCAGGAGCGTGAGCCCCTCGCCGGTGAGGCCGCTGACGGCGACCGAACGCGGATGCTGAGCCGTCAAGATGTGCAGCTTCGAACGATCCTCGACCCGGTCGAGCTTGTTGAGTACGAGGATGGTCGCCTTCTCGTCGCAGTCGAGTTCCGCGAGTACCGCATTCACTGCCGCGATGTGCTCTTCCGCCTGCGGGTTGCTCGCATCGACCACGTGGAGCAAGAGTTTCGCATGCCGAGCTTCGGCGAGCGTGGCGCGGAACGACGCAATGAGATGGTGGGGCAAGTCGCGGATGAAGCCGACCGTATCCGAGAGCAGCACGCGGCCCCAATCGCGGATGTGCCACTGGCGGGTGCGGGTGTCGAGCGTCGAGAAAAGTTGATCCTTGACGATGACGCCGGCCTTGGTGAGCGAGTTCATGAGTTGCGACTTGCCGGCGTTGGTGTACCCGACGAGCGAGATGGTGTGCTCGCTCTCGCGGCTCTTCACCTCGCGATCCTTGCGGGCCTGCACTTCGTTGATCTTGATCTTGAGGTCGCGAATGCGGTTGCCGACGAGCCGGCGATCCGATTCGAGTTGGGTTTCACCGGGGCCGCGGAGGCCGATGCCCCCCCCCTTCTGCCGCGAAAGGTGAGTCCACATCTGCTTTAGGCGCGGCAGCGAGTATTCGAGCTGCGCGAGTTCCACTTGCAGCTTCGCCTCGGCGGTGCGGGCGCGAGTGGCGAAGATGTCCAGGATCAGTTCGCTGCGGTCGAGAACCTTCACGCCGAGGGCTTTTTCCAGGTTCCGCGCCTGTGCTGGGCCGAGGTCGTTGTCGAAGATCACGACGTCGGCTTCGGTCGATTCGGCGAGGTCGTGCAGTTCCGCGACCTTGCCCGAGCCGATGTACGTGGCGAGGTGAATGTCGTGTCGCTTCTGGGTGAGTTCGCCGACGATGGTGGCACCGGCCGTGGTGGCGAGCCCGCGAATTTCGTCGCACGGGTCGGGCGCGAACGGCCGGTCGGGCAGCCCGACGGTCACGAGCACGGCCTTCTCGCTGGCGACGGAGAGTTCATCGCGATGGGTGTCGAATGCTTTGCCGATGAGTGAGGCTCCATATAGCCCGCCGTTTACGGCGGGTGTTCAACACGTACCCGCCGTAAAGGGCGGGCGAGATCCATTCATCAGCCGACGTAGACTCCACCCGCGAGTGTCGCCCCGCCAAAGACACCGAGATCCTGAAACGCGGTCGGTTCGACGGACGAGGTGAAGTTCTTTCCGAGATAGACCCGCACGTTCGCCGGGCTCTCCTCGCCGCTCCCGGCGACGAGGTCCGCCTTGGCGTCGCCGTCCGCGTTGGTGGCGGCAACCCGGATTCCGCCGCGGTTCGTCGCGTTGCCACCGACGAAGAAGTTGGCAAGTGGGCTGGCCTGGGCTCCCGATACATCCCCTCCCGACACCGTCTGGCCATTCAGGATGAAGACGCGCGGGGCACCACCGGGGCCGCCGCCGAAGATCAGGTCGGCGAAACCGTCTCCGTTCAGGTCGCCGATTGCTGCGAACGCACCATTGCGGAGTGCGATGGCATCGGTTCCCGGGAAGGCGAAGAAGTCGTTCACCAGCCGGGTTGGGATTCCGCCGACGATGGTCGTGCCATTGAACAAGGCCACGCGCGGGCCTCCCAGGAACCCGGCCGCGACGAGAACGTCCGGGGTTCCATCGCGGTTCACGTCGCCGACGGCGACCCGCGCTCCGCCTCGGAAGTTCGCGTCGTCGATCCCGAAGAAGCTGGCCCGCATGGTGGCCGCTCCTCCGGCCGCGATCGAGAACACCACCACCCGCGGACCGCCGCCCTGATCCGGTGCGACCACGATCTCGGCCTTCCCGTCTCCGTTCAGATCGGCCGCGGCGACGAACACCCCGCCTGTGAAGCTCGATTCGAACGCCAGGAAGTCGGCCACCACGTTCCCGGTCCGTCCGTCGAACACGGTGATCTGCGGCCGACCGCCGGGACCCGCCCCTGTGATGTAGTCCGGTGTGCCGTCGCCAGTCACGTCGGCGGTCGTGGATCGGACATTAGACATCATGCCGGGGAAGGCGGTGATGGTGCCAGCGGCCGCGTACGTTCCATTGGTCGGGTTGTGTACCTGGACCGTGCCGTCGGCCGCTCCGCCAGCGAGAATTGCGCCCGCGACGGCCGGTACGAACCCCGCTGGCGGGCCGTTCCCAAGCAGCCGGGCCAGCCCACCGGTGGCGGGGCCTCCGGCCCCTTCACCGCCCAGCAGGATGTTCCCATCCCCCTGGACGGCCAACCCGATCAGGTTCGTGGGGTAGTTAAACGGAAGATTGACCCGACCGTTGCTCCCGAAGTGATTATCGGCGAACCCATCGGCAGTGAGTCGAAAGAGACCGGAATCGAAGTAAATGGATCCCCGAAGCGATAAGATGACCGTGGAAAATACCGGTCGGCCGAGGGTGTCGATCGCGGATCTGAGAATCGGGTCATATTGGGGATCTGCGGTCTGTGAGCCGAGGAAGAATGGGGCGGTGAACGCCAGGCCAGCCGAGCCGAAGGTCGGGTCGAACTGACCATTCGCGGTCAGCCGGGCAGCGGCGCCGAAATCCCCGACGCTGGTTGATACTCGTCCCGCGAGCAGCACCCGTCCATCCGCAAGCGCTTGCACGGCCCGAAACCCGTCGGTCGAGTCGGCTCGCTGATACGTCCTCACAGTCGCCGCGATCACGACCACTCGCCCGCCCGTTCCAAATGTCGGGTCGAGTTGTCCGTCGGAGGTCAGCCGCACCGCGACCGGGTCCGATACGGTCGTCCAGGACGACGAAACGATTTGGCCGGAGACAACCGCCTTGCCGCCGAGGACAATGCGGCCGTCCGGCTGGATTGCGGCGCCGGTGGCAACCGTGTTGCTGAATCGCCCCACTGGGAATGTCACAAGCGCGGTGCCGCTCTGGCCAAAGGAAGTATCGGTTTGTCCGGCGGCGGTCAGCCGGACCAGCAACATCTGGCCGGAATTGATCGGCACCCCATCGAGAGTCGAGGCCTGGCCCTGGCCGCCAACCAGGATGATCCGTCCATCCGACTGGACCAGGAGGGCCGCCAGTGAATAGAGGGGGCTTATCGGCCCGACGACGGCCGTCCCGCCGGTCCCAAAGTTCGGATCAACAGAGCCGTCGGCGGTAATGTGTGCGATGCGGATCTGACCCGACACCCCACCGAGCAGGGCGCCGCCGTCCGGAAGGGCGGTCAGGACCGATGCGAAGAGTATGCCGGGGAGCGGCGCAACACCGCCGCTGCCGAAGCTCGGATCCGGGCTTCCATCTGGAAGGAACCGTTCGAGAGCCCCTGGCCCAAAACCGTTTGGTGGCACAAGCGCGAGGATGCGGCCATCGGGCACGACCGCCACTTGTCCCACCCTTCCTTGCGTGATGCTCACGATCCCACCGGTACCGAACGACGGGTCGAGAGCCCCGGCGGCCGGAGCGAGTCGGTCTTCGAGCGACTCGATGCGGAGGGGAATGGATCGGCGACTCATGATGCTATCTCCGTGGGTGGATCGCTCCTCATATCTTACGCGGTTGCCGTCGGGTGCGCAAGACCCGCCGCGAACGGCGGGTTCCATCGCAGAAAAGACAGCGGCCCGTCCGGGATGAGACATCCCGGACGGGCCGCGAATTCAAACCGAATCGGTCGTGGGTTTACTTCTCGCTCCCCGGCAGCAGCGGCACCTTGGGCAGTTTCACGTCCTTGCCGCCGTTGGCGAACACCGGGTTCACGTGAACGCTGTACGACTGGCGGTCGGCGTTCAGCTTGTAAGACGCTCGCATGTCGGCGGCCGAACCCATGCCGGGTAGGACGCGTTCCTGCGGAGCGGCGACGTTCGGCAGAGCCGGGCCGCTGGTGCCGGCGACCGGAGCGGTCATCACCGAGCCGGCGAGGCCGGTGCCGCCACCCATCCCGCGACCCAAGCCCGAGGTCGCGGTCAGTTCCGTCGGGGCGGCATCGAGGCGAACCTCGGTGACATCCGCGGAGACTGCCGCCAGTTCCTGACGCGAGCCGCCTTCGAGCTTGATCTCGAGGGTCTTCGGGTTCGCGAGGTCCACGGTAATGAGGTCGTGCGTTTCGCGGGGGGTGCCCTTGAACCGGGTGACCTTGATCGTGGCGGAGTTGCCGATGGCCCGGCCGAGGGCGGACTTCACGGACACCTTGTAGGTGCCGCCGAAGGCGCTGGCCGCAGTGTAGATCTCGGCGCGGTTGTCGTCGGCCTGCTCGATGATGTCGGCCTTGAGCACGCCGCCACCACTCGTCCGCTTCATGGTCGCGGAGCAGGTGGAACCGGAAGGCTCGATCACGGTCAGGTCGAGGTCCGCGGCACCCTGCCACAGCAGTTCGATCACGAGGTCGCGTTGGGTCTGTTCGACCAGAGCCCTCTGAACGCCTTCGGCCTTCACCCCGGCATCCCGGAACTTGCTGACGAACGCCGGCAGCAGAGCGCGGGTCTTGGCGTGATAGTCGATGCCGTCGGCGACGGCCCAATCGCGGTGGAGCAGGTTGGAAGCCGCCCACTGCACCGTGTCCGGGCTCACGTTCTTCGCGTCCTTGGCGTAGGCGAGGGCGTTGGCGTAAGGGCCGGGTTGATCCGGACCGTACTCCGCGGCCTTCTGGCAGAACCGGACCGCAAGATCGTGCTTGCCCAAGTCCGCTTCCACCTTCGCGGCCTTGAGGTACGACTTCGGGTTGGTCGGGTCGAGGTCGATCGCGGAGAGGGCGGCCCGCTCCACTTCCACCGCGTCGGCCTTGCTCATCTGAAGGGCGACGGCGAGGGCCTCGTGCGCCCATTCATCCGTGGCGAGCCCCTTGCGGAGGTTCGCCTTGAGCACTTCCGCCGCGTGGCCGAACTCGTCGAAGTCCATGAGGAAGTCGGCCACCGCGACGATGAGGCCCGGATCGGTCACGGTCCAGTCGATGGCTTGGTGCCACATCTGCTTGGGGTCTTTGCTGAGCCGCTTCATCAGGGCGACCGCATCGACCTTCGGATCGACCAGCGTCGGCTTCCCGCTGATGACGAGCGGTTCTTGGACGACTGGCTTCTTGATGACAACCGGATCGCGGGGATTCGCCGGCTTCACGGCGGGAGGCGTCTTCGAGGAATTCGGCCCGATCACCAGCACGCCCTTGTTCGGATCGTTAGGCAGCGCGTTGGCCTGGCCACCTTCGGGCTTCTTGAGCTTCGCGGTGCCGGCACCCATGTAGCGGGACGTACCGCGAACTATGAGGGCACGAGCCGGCGGGTAGTAGCCGATCGAATTCCGCTGGTTGACCGGGAGGATCGGTTCGGGCGGGGCATCGCCCGGGATCTGAGGCGGAGCCTGGGGCGACTGTTCCCATTCACCCTTGGCGACGGTCTCGAGGATGATCTGAATGAGGAGCCGCTCCTGGGTACCGCCCTGAAGTCCGAACTGTCCGCCGAGGTTGCCGAACTGTCCTTGTGCGTTACCGCCAGTGCCACCCAACCCGACAATGCCACCGCCGCCGCCCGCACCGCCGCCGAAGAACGGATTGCCCCCCGCGTTCTGACCGGCACCAGGGCCACCGGGTGCTCCGCCCTGCTGCTGCTGGTTGTTATTGCCGCCGCCGCCGCCGTTGCCGATGAAGTTCTGGAGCCCGCCGCCGTAAAGGCTGGCCTGCCCGAAGATCGACAGTTGGTTATTCTGCACGCCGATGTTTTGCTGCAGCGACTGCTGGTTGACGGCTTGCGGAATCGGGATCACGAGGTCCGCGACCGGGAACACGCGGGTTACCTTCTCTTCGAGCCGGGCATCGTAGGAGGTGATCTCGATGTAGTCTGGGCGAACGACGAACGTGACGCCCACGACCGGCAGCGCCCGCAGGTACACGTCCAGGAAGTTGCCGATGGGCATGCCGTCGAGCTTCGTCACGGAGAGCTTCTCGGCCTTCGCCGTGTCGATGGTCGCGGCCATGTCGCCGAGCGCGGTCTTGTTCACCACGAAGGTGATGTCGTAGCGCTTGGCGAGGTCTTCGAGCACTTCCTTAAACGGCGTGGTCTGGAGGTCCTTCTCGTAGCTCACCCGCGAGTTCTCGAGTATGCTCTGAATCTTCTTCTGGGTGGGCGAGGATTCAGATCCGAGGATCGAGTTCTCGTACCGTTCCTTGCGGGCACCCGTGAGTTCGCGCCACACCGCGGCTGGCGGGAAGTGGACCGGCGGCTCGTCGGGGTACGGAATGTGCGACTTCTCAGTCTGCATCATGGCGAGCAGGAAGCGGTCTTCGCGAATGCGGACGAGTTCCCGCCATTCGCGAAGCTGCGTGGCCTGTTGGCCGATGATGTAGCTGGCCACCGCCGTGGGGGGCACCGACTGCCCCTTGGCGACGCGCTCTTGGATCAGAATCTGAGCTTCCTGATACGCGAGTTCGAAGCGGGCCTGCTGCATGAGTTGCTTGAAGGCATCGATGCGGGCCTTGGTCCGGTCCTCGTCGGCCTGCATGCGATCGAACTCGTTCAGCTTCTGGCGGGTCTTGGCGATCGACTCGCGTTCCGCCGCGGCCTGCCGCTTGATCTCCGATCCCTTGCGGAAGATTTCGTCCATCACCGAGGTGATGTCCGAGGTGAGCCGGGTGCGGGATTCTTCCCCGATGCCGCCGTAAGCGAGGATTTCATCCCGCTGGCGCTTCAGATCGAGGTAGGCCTGATCGGGTTCGGTGCGAAGCTGCTGGCGCGAGCGGCGAATGGTCGAATCGACGAGCACGCGGTAGCGCTGCTCCTCGACGCGGCGAAGCGCCTCGGCCTCGCGGATGCGATCGATGGCCGCGGGCGGCGTGGCCCCACCCGCTCCGGGTGCCGGCTCCTTCGGCGGGTCCTTCGGGTCCTGCAGTGCGATCTCTTGGAACGCGAACTTCCTCGCGCCCTTCTCATCGATCTTCATGCCGTCCTTCACGGCGGCGATCTTCTTCTCGAGTTCCGCCTTGGTGATGCGACCGGTCTTCATCTTCTCGACCAGCACCACGCCGGCGTTCGCCTCGCCGTCGTTCGGGTCGATCCGCTTGGCGGCGGTGAAGAGCTTAGCCGCTTCATCCAGCCGATCCATTGTGATGGCCCAGTTCGCCTGGGTGAGGAACTCGTCGCGGTACAGCTTGACCTGGGTCGAAGCGAGAGCCAGAGCGCGATCCGCCTGGAGCATCGTCGGGGCGTCCTGGTGAGGAGCGTCCCGCCATTGCTCGACCATCATGTTCAAGAAGAAGTGATCGGCCTGCGAAGCGGGCAGGTCTTGGGCGAGGGCCAGGCTCACGGCCTTACCGCCGCTGGACTTCCCGTTCACGGTCATGCTCACCTTTGCCGAAAGCTTCGCGAGCTTGCCCATCACGAGGGTCGGCTTGTCGGTTCGCAACGGCGGCAGCTTGGTCGGGAAGAACTCCGCGACTTCATCCCCGAACTTGAACGTGTCCGCCTTGAGCACGGGCACGTCGAAGCTGGTCTTGAGCCGGGCGAGGAACTCGTCGCGCTTGGTCGGGTTGGCGAGGTCTTCCTGCACGCGGATCACGGCACCGCCGGTGATGGTGGCGAGCCCGTGGAGGTTGGCCGGGTTCACCTTCAACCCGAGGGGCACGGCGAAGAAGAAGACGTTGTCCGAATCCATCTTGCTGCCGATGGCGGTGCGGTCGTCTTCGTTGAGCGGGTCGTAGTTGCTGTCGCCGTCGCCGAGGAAGAGCACCATCTGGTGCCGGCCGTGGTTGGGGTTGAGAGTAGCGAGAGCTCTCCTCAGGCCGTCCTTGAGGTCGGTGGCTCCGGAGCCGTATTCGACCTCGGTGAGGGCGATGGCCGCGCTCTTCACGTCTTCCGAGGCGGGAGCCTGGAAGTTCTTGGTGAGGGCGCGGGTGGCGGCAGGGGTACTCACGGTCCAGACGCTCAGGAGATCGTCCGCCGTGAGCGAGCCGGCGAGGCCGCTGATGATCTGGCGGGCCTGCTGGAGCGGCTTCCCGGCTTGGCTCGCCGAGGTGTCCACCAGAATGAGGATGTCGCGCGGGCGGGCCGGGGCGGCTTCCAACGCGGGCTTGATCTGCCACGCGAAGAGCGTCTCGCCGCTGCGCACCTGATAGGTGAGGGCGGGGAGCGCGCTGAACTTGGTGACGGCGAGTTCGTCGATCACCTTGTTGCCGTCGGGTCGAATTTCGGTGCTGACGACGGGCTTGCCGGGGCCGCCGCGCACATCGCCGAACAGATTGGTGCCGATGGCTGCGCTCGCGCCGGCCACGCCGAGGCAAGCCGTCAGGATTCGGAGCCGTTTCAAAGCTGTCATTGCCCACGCGCTCCTGGAGGAGGGAACCGGGACGGGCGGAGGACGCCAATCCGGGTCCATGTGAATGACGGACCGTAACCGCGATTCTACGACACCGACCCGAGCTTCCGCTACGCGAAAACCGATTCGCGGCAGCTCAGACTCGAAGATCGGAGGCTTTCTTCACGGAGAAAGCCGATTGTGCCAGATGATCCCGGTAGCGGGGGTCCGGATGGCCGTACCGGGCAACTCTAACCGGTGTAACGCGGGTGCGGGGCGGCCGTTGGCGGGTTCAATCAATCTCGGCTGGGTTCGCGCCGGATTCCCCCGCCTGCCCCGCGAATTCGGACGAGGTGGAACAACGTGGACAACCGCGAAGGTTCGGGGTAGGGAGGGGGTGCGGGTGCGATTCTGCGACTGTGTCAGAGACTTGAATGGTCTTCCGGAAGCGCCACGCGACTCATGAAATATCCGAATCGACTGCTGAGATGTTCGAGATAAGGGCTGTTCAAGACACACCTTCGTTTCGCCTCTCCTAACTCGATTCGACGGTACATCTCGTCGGAAGGTACCGTGAAGTATCGTTTGAAGTCGATGGCGAGTTCGTCTAGCCCGATTTGCTGTGCGTCGCAGGGGGGAGCAACTTTCTGAAGGAACTGAAATCGTTCGTTCTTGTTCGGAGATATCTTCAAACTCTTCCATTCGTTTCTGTTCGCAGCAACGAGGCTGAAAAGATCTTCTGCGGTCACGATCTCACAGAAGAGTAAGCTTGGCAATACCTTGTCGTTTATTTCATTCTTTTGGCGGGCTCGAAAGTCCTGTTCGAGGTCGCAGTCTTGAGTCATCAGGATAGCGAAAGGGTGAATGTTAAAATCGACGACCGGTACATCGCCAACCGAGGCAAACGAGAGGCGCGCACGGACGACGTTCGAAATGATCTCGCATTGGCGAAGGCAATACGACGCTGAGGTCATCGACGCCCGGTAGATTAGGGGCGATAATATCACGCCCGTTACTCCTCACCGGTCCATGGGAATACCGGGCGAATGCTCGTTACTCCCGTCCGCGCTGGCACTGCTTTGGTGCCAGAGAGCGGCTTAGGTATCACGAAGGGCGTTGTGTGAAACCGATAGGAATCAGACAGCGACTCGTAGGCTTCCACGATCGCCGTGTCCGGCATTCGTTGCAAGTAAGCGTGACAGAGGAGGCGATAAAGATCGGCTTCCGATACGGAATACGCTCCCGGCACGCACACGTCGAGGAAAGCTTGAATCCCATCTGGTTGAGTACAGACAGGAAATCGAAACCGCGAGTCCGATTCGGACCACTGGTCGGAGTGTTCCGGGTCAGACAAGGGCTGGTCCCATCGAGTGGTGAAGTTCGTCAGTGATGCACCAGCGGAAGAATAGTCCAGCTTGTCGGTGAAGGGCATTAAGGCGTGGGTTGACATCGTTTAGCCCCTTTCGTTCATCGTTGTAGACATGAGCCTCAATGATGAAGGCTTTTTCGTTGCTCGGTTGGTGGACTCCAAGCGAGTAGTTAGCCTCGACTCGACCAATCCCCTGTGGGAGGTGTATTACACCACGACTCTGCATACCTTCAACCTCATCCGCAATTTCTGGTCTATCGAGGAGTCCGCTCAGCCAGGGTTTGAGTAGTCTGGACCACGGCACTCCCTCGAGTCCAAGGTGCTTCGGGCGAATAGAGTTCTTGTACCGCACGCAAGTGTGCAAAAAGAACGACGGCCGGTAGATCGACACCAAGGGCTCTAGAACACTCCCAATTTTTTGGCTGAACTGCTCCCAGCGCGCGTACTGTCTGCACGAAAGAGAGAGCCCTTCTTTGGTGAGTGTCAACTCCCAGGTTCGATCTTCCGAGATGAAAACATGCGATCGGCTACCCGCAGCGGAGAGATCCCGTTCAACTACTTGAGAGATACCAGGTGGCAATCCTGGTGGAAGCTGGATCGAAGATCTCGTTTCTAAATATGGGAACTCGTTCCGGACGGCTTCCTGGTAGCTCTCTGGAGACTTGTCGATCATGAGTATCGGAGGGAAACGAATCTGGCACGTCACCAGTTCGAGAAGATTCCTCTCGTAAACCACTCTTGGAGTTTCGGGAAAGGCCATTTGTATACCCCGGTACACCCCACCCTGCTTGGATCCCCAAGGGCAGAGCTCACTCAGCACTGCTCATTCTACACAGACACCAGCTCTTCGTCACTCATCCCGCGCTCTTCCGTCCTTGCCATTCTTCGGGACTCACCAAAACCTGGCGCGCGTTGCTGCCGTTGAAGCCGCCGGATTCAAGACTCACCCCGCAATGATACGTTCGGCTAACGCGGTACTGTTGGTTGCAACTGGTGCAGCGCCGGGAGGGATCGGCAGCGTTTCAAACCGAGGGTTTTGGCCCGGCGTTCGATGAGTCAGTTCAGCCCGATCGGCTACTCGGATGTTGGCAATCGTGATGCGTCCGTCCGGAAAGTGCCATTCGAGGATGACCGTGCCATCTGGTGCAAGATAAGCATCGGCGGGTAGCAAGAAATTCAGTTCGTGGGACGGCAAAAATCGGAGCGTTGCTTCGACGACCCCAGGGCGTGCCGGCAGGGCACCTTCGCCGTTCCAGTTTGGCTCATAGGTCGCGAGCGCAGCGACTTCGCGGTGTACGGCTTCCCGTTGAGCACTGAGGGAAGGAGTATTATTCCGGACTACGATCATGGGGTGGACTCTCTAAATGAACGCGAGATTACCCGCACTGTTGCGAGAGTTCCGCCAATGGTTTCGTGCCGCTCGCCGGCGGATCCTCGCTCTCCAACGCGCTGCTGAGATCGGTTCCGGGAAGTTTCGTCGCGAGGAAGCCGTTCGCAGTGTCGGCCCAGTCGCGCATCGCGACGAGGTTTTCGTGGTCGCCCAGTGTGAAGAGGTGCTTGCGGTACGAAAGCAACAACTGACCGCCAGCATCAGGTCCGGGTAATGTGTGAAACCTCGGCTCCTTGTCGGCGAAGAGTACCGCTCCGTTCACCCGACCCTCGCCATCACCTTCATCCATTAAAATGTCACCGGTGCGCGGATTGACAAATAGACTACATTCCCGGTCCGCTAAATAGCTCCTCACCCGATCGACAGTGAGGTTGGTCTGGAAACGAAAATAGACTTGGCACAAGGTAGTCGTTGCACGAGCGACCCGCCTTGGAGGC
>JAYTGN010000301.1:0-10139 GCA_043733485.1 Gemmataceae bacterium | reverse complement strand
TTGGAACGTCAGAAGAAACCCGGTTTCCAAAGCGAAACCGGGTTTCGAGGTCGTCCATTCTCGGCGAGCCGAGCCCCGTCAGGGGCCGGGTGGTGTTTGACGGATAGACGGATTGACGAAATCCCCTAGGGTTGGGGAACGCCGGCGCTTCCGGATCAGCTCGAGATGGGCATACTGGAGATCATCGCGGCACAACCGGCAGTCGCTTTGGAAAAGGCGCGAGTACTCGTCCCGCGACTAAAGGCCTCCACTCGGCCTCCGGACGTGCTCCACCATGTGATACAATTCATCGAGACGATCATTCTCTATCAGTTCCCGAAGCTTACGAGGAAGGAGATCGAAGCCATGCTCCAGGTCAGCGATGTGCGGGAGACCCGCGTGTTTCAAGAGGCTCTGGAAGAGGGACTCGAAAAGGGACTCGAAAAGGGCCGAACCGAGGGCCGAACCGAGGGACGAACCGAGGGACGTCAGGAAGGCCTGCAACAAGGACGCGATCAGGGCATCGAACAGGTCGCCCTTCGCATGTTGCGCCTGGATCGTCCGGTGGCGGAGGTCGCCGAGGCGACGGGCTTGACGGCACCGCGGATACGCAAGCTCAAGAAGTCGCTTACCGCAGGCTGAACTCATGCCTCAGCGACAAGACGCCCGGGCCATCTGGGACGCGGCGGTTCGGGCCGCGTTGCCGGAACCGCTCGTTGCAAAGTTTTTCGCCAACGATCCCGTTGCCGAAGCGATTCGTCTAGCCCCGCGAGTGATCGTGGTCGGTGGAGGCAAAGCCGGGCCCGGCATGGCTGCGGGGTTGGAACGGGCGCTCGCAAATCGCGTCGAAGGTCTGGTCAATGTCCCCGAAGGAATGGGTGCAACGCTGGAGCGGATTCGCCTTCATGCCGCCCGGCCGCAAGGAGTCAACGAGCCTACGCCTGCTGGAGTCGCAGGTGCCGAAGAAATGCTCCGGTTGCTCGGCTCGGCCGGTCCCGATGATGTCGCCGTGTGCCTGCTCTCGGGCGGCGGGTCGGCACTTCTTCCGGCACCAGCCCACGGCATTTCCCTCGAAGACAAACTTGCCGTCACCAAGTTGCTGCACCGCTGCGGCGCGACCATCGACGAGATGAACTGCGTTCGCAAGCACCTCTCGCGGATCAAGGGCGGCCGCCTCGCGGAAGCCTTCCGCGGCAAACTCCTCGTCTCGCTCATCATCTCGGACGTGGTCGGCGATCCGCTCGACGTGATCGCCTCGGGGCCGACCGCTCCCGATCCCACGACCTTCGCGGAAGCGGTCGCCGCGATCGAACGCTTCGGGCTTCGCGATCGCGTTCCTTCGGCCGTACTCGAACACTTGCTCCGCAGGTCGAATGGCGAATGCCCCGAGACGCCGAAGGCAGTTTCCTCCGCGGTCGCGAACCGCGTGATCGGCAGCAACCGCGTCTCGCTCGACGCCGCCAGCCGGGAAGCCGAATCGCGCGGCTACTCCGTCCTCGATCTCGGGTCGTTCATTGAAGGCGACACGCAACAGGTCGCAACGGCGATGGCCGGAATCGTTCGCAGCATTCGCCGCGATCAACTTCCCATCGCTCCGCCCGCCTGCCTCCTCCTGGGCGGCGAAACGACCGTGACACTCGGAGATAACTCCGGGAAGGGCGGCCGCAATCAGGAGTTCGTCCTGGCGATGCTCGCGAAGTTAGGCGGCGACGGCATGCGCGGCATCACGATCTTGAGCGGCGGCACGGACGGCGAGGACGGCCCGACGGACGCGGCCGGCGCGATGGCCGATGCCGAAACGCCGATGCGTGCCGCCGGGTTCTCCATCCAGGACCACCTCAGACGACACGACGCCTATCCTTTTTTTGAAGCGACCGGCGACTTGATCCGCTGCGGCCTCACCGGCACCAACGTCATGGACGTTCGAGTGATTCTGGTGACGTGACCCGACCGGTAGCTTTTTCCCAAGTGTCCGGTCAGCATTGTAAAAGCTACCGACTCGCGGCGAGCAACATGTTCACAGCGTCATGATTTAAGGCGTTTTCGGCTCTGGCACGCGAGTTGCTTTCCATCGTTCGCTTTCGGCATCAGTGCCAAGCTGGGGCCGGAGAGAAGAGGCGCGGCGACGGGCCGGAACCCGTGGCTGCACAAACCGGTCGGTCGTCGCGACGTTCGGTCACATGGGTGGCCGAACCCCGCAACGGCCGACCGGTTCTTTCATTCCACGAAGAGAAACTCGTTCGAGTTGAAGAGTACCCGGCAAAGATTTGGCAGGCCGTGTTTGGCCGCGTATGCCGCGAAGGCTTTCTTCTCATCCACGTTTGCCGGCCGACCCCAGACCCGCTCGCACGCCATCGCGATCTGTTTCTCACGATCCGGGCTCTGCTTCTCCAACCACGTCGCGAACGCCTTGCTGTGGACCAGCACGAACTCGTTGTTCAAGAGCGCCAGTGCCTGCGGGCCGGTCACCGATTCATTTCGCTTCGGCGTCAGTTGCGAAGCGTCGGCTCCATCCAGACAGTCGACCAGCGGATCGGGCAGCGTGCGGAACACGAACCGATAGACGCTGCGACGATGACCCTGCGGGCGATCCCAGTCGAACTTCCCGTACTCGATCATCGGCGTCACGTGAATGCCCGGCTTCATGCCGAACTGCTGATCGGACGGGCCGCCGGCCGTGCGGTCGAGCCGGTCGCTTATGAGCAGCACGGCATCGCGAACCTGCTCGGCGTCGAGCCGCGTCCTGTTCCCGCGCCACAGGTATTTGTTGCCCGCATCTAGTGCCGAGGCCTTCGCGTCGTGCAGCGAGGCTTGCCGATACGTGGAACTCATTACGATCAACTTGTGCAGCCGCTTCAAGGAGCCGCCACTGTCGCGGAAGTCGGTCGCGAGCCAGTCGAGCAACTCGGGATGGCTCGGTGCTTGGCCCATTTTGCCGAAGTCGCTGGCCGTGCGAACCAGCCCCTGCCCGAGGTGCATCTGCCAGACGCGGTTGACGATCACGCGCCAAGTGAGCGGGTTCTTCGCATCGGTGATCCACTTCGCGAGCGCTGCTCGGCGAGCCCCTTCAACGTGCTTCGCGGGAAGGTCGAACTTCTCCGGTAGCTCGGCGATGCACGAGACGGACCCGGGTTCGACGAGGTCGCCGGGCTTGCGGATGTCGCCGCGCTTCAGCAGGTGAACGGGCCGCGGCATCGCGCTGGGCTTGTGGGTGCCGTCCGGCGTGAAGTTCGACGCCGCCGCGTAAACCATCTGCGGAGTGGGCAAGGCTGCGATCGCTGCCGTGGTCTGCTCGCGGAAGACATGAACCGCCAGTTCGCGAGTATGCTGAGGTGTTCGCTTCTCGACGGGCACCGCGAGGATCACTTGAATCGGGGAAGGAACGAGCCCCACCTTCACGGGCGGCGGCGTGTCGGTGATGGAGAGGCGGAAGCGGCCGATGAGGTGCCCGCCGCCGTGGAGTTGCTCCAACTTGAATGACAACTCGGTGTCACTGCCGTCGCCGAGGGTGTCTTTCAGTTCGTAGACGGCTTCGTGGGCACGGCCGATTTGCGGGTAGATTCCCCAGGCGGTCTTCGGGTTGCCATCGAGCGTGTGGGCCACGGTCCACCCCGGTTGATCGTAGTCGGAAGTCGGCGTGCGAAGCGGCACCGGCTTCGCATTCGCGGTGAGGCTGAACTCGCTGAGGTGCAGGTTCCCGTTGTCTTGCCGGCCAGGGCCCTTCAACGGAAGCGAGTCGTCGGAAAGTAGTTCGAGCCGCACCGCCGTGATCCCCTTCGCCTTGATGCGAAGTGAGACGGTGTAGGTGTCGATGTCGGGTCGCGTGCCTCCGGCGCGGATCGAGCCGTCGGGCTGTTTGGTCAGCGTCGAACCGTGCTGCGAGGCGATGCCGGTGAGGTCGAGCACGCGCCAGGGTATGCCCTCGCCGCGATGCCGGGCTTCCCATTCGACAATGGACTTCTTGAACCCCGGCGCGTCGAGGTTTTTGGGGTCTGCGAGTGCCGCCTGCAACTCCAGTCGCTTTTTCGCAGCGCTCGGATCGGGGTCGAAGCTCACGTCGCCGCGACCCACACCCGCGAACACCGCCTGAAGGCGGTAATAATCGAGTTGCGAAATCGGATCGAACTTGTGGTCGTGGCAGCGGGCACACTGCACCGTGAGCCCCTGGAACGTGTTCATCACCGTCGTGAGGATGTCGTCGCGGTCGAGGTAGCGGCCGACTTCGCGGTCGATCGTGTCTTCGCGAATGTCGCGCAGCGAGCTTTCGTCCCACGGCCCCGCCGCAAGGAACCCGAGTGCGGGCGTGAGTTCCGGCTTCTCGGGAAACAGTACATCCGCAGCGATCTGTTCCTGGGCGAACTTTGAAAACGGCGTGTCCGCGTTGAACGAGCGGATGAGGTAGTCGCGGTAGCGCCAGGCGTTGGGCCGCACGCGATCCTGATCGTGGCCGTGCGTCTCGGCGAAGTGCACGAGGTCCATCCACTGCCGGGCCATGCGTTCGCCGTGGTGCGGCGACGCGAGCAACCGGTCGACGAGTTTCTCGTAGGCCTGCGGCGAGTTGTCGTTTAAGTAGGCGTCGATTTCTACCGGCCTCGGCGGCAGGCCGATGAGGTCGAAGTAAAGCCGCCGAACCAGCGTGCGCTTGTCTGCCTCCGGCGACGGTGCGAGCCCTTTCTCGTTCAACTTCGCCAGCACGAAGCGATCGATTGGATTCTGAAGTTTGAACCTGGCACTCCCGATATCCGGAACCGCAGGTTGTTTCAACGGACGAAACGACCACCAGACTTCATCCGCCGAAGCGGATGCGAGAAGGGTCGTGAGAAGTGCGATGGCCGCGAAGTAGCGGGAAGGTGCGAACACGGTGCGGTTCTCCCGCGAGGAGGGCGGTACACCTTTAAGAGAACGGAAGACGGACCCGATGACAACCCGATTTCGGGAAGTGCCGTTGCCGATTCGCCCGGTGGAGATTGAGCCTCGCGTGTTGTTCCGAGCCCGGCGGCTCATAGGGTGTAGAATGATGGGAACCCGTATGCCCGCGAGAAAGTAGTCGCATGAGCCCGAGCGGCCCCGCCCAAAACGTCGAGGAACTCCGAGCGAAACTCGAGCCGTTCTACGCCGCCGTCGAAGGCGTACTCATCGGCCAGCGAAAGCTTCTGGATAGCCTGCTCATCGGCCTGCTCACCGATGGCCACATCCTGCTCGAAGGCGTTCCCGGCCTCGCGAAAACGCTCGCGGTTCGCACCGTCGCTCGCGCCCTGAACTTGAAGTTCCAGCGCATTCAATTCACTCCCGATCTGCTTCCTGCGGACGTGATCGGCACCCAAATTTACAACCCGCGTACTGGCGAATTCACCATCAAGCACGGTCCGGTGTTCGCCAACATCGTGCTCGCGGACGAGATCAACCGCGCCCCGGCCAAGGTGCAAAGTGCCCTGCTCGAAGCGATGGCCGAACGGCAAGCCACCATCGGCGACGGAACCTACCCGGTGCCGCGGCCCTTCTTCGTGCTCGCCACGCAGAACCCCATCGAGCAGGAGGGCACCTACCCGCTGCCCGAGGCGCAGGTCGATCGCTTCATGCTGAAGGTGCTGATCGACTATCCGAGCCGTGCGGACGAACTGGCCGTGCTCGACCGCATGGGCGGGTTGAACGCCACCACGGAGATTCCGCCGGTACTCGAAGCGAGCGATTTGGAGCAACTGCGCCAGGCGACCGATGCGATTTACGTGGATGCCAAAGTGAAGGGATACCTCGTGGACGTGATCCGCGCCACGCGGCACCCGGGCGATTATGGGCTGGACCTCGGCGGTCTGATTCAGTTAGGAGCGAGCACGCGGGCCACGATCGCGCTGCACCGGGCCGCCAAGGGTCACGCTTTCCTTTCCGGCCGCGGCTACGCGACGCCTGAGGATGTGAAGCTGATGGCCCCGGACGTGCTTCGCCATCGCCTCGTGATTTCGTTCGAAGCGGAGGCCGAGGACTTGCGACCGGACAACCTCGTGAAGCAGGTGCTGGATCGGCTGCCGGTTCCTTGATCCCCTGGGAGCGCGGCCGTCCCGGCCGCTCTTCCCCGATGCGTAGAAAAAGAGCGGGCGGGACGCCCGCGCTCCCAGGAATCCGCGATGCAACAAGTTCTCTTCAACATTCCGTTCCTCAAGGACTTCTGGATCTTCCCGGCAGACGGCATCCCCGTCTACGGGTTCGGGGCGATGCTGTTCATCACCTTCATCGTCTGCACCTGGTGGGCCACGCGGCGCGGTAAAGCCGTCGGCATGCCCGGCGAAAAAGTCCAGGACCTCGTGATCTGGATCTTCGTCTCCGGGATCATCGGGGCCCGCATCCTCTACATGATTCAGTATTCGAATCAGTTCCCGGACAAGAGCATCGGCGCGCTCGCCACGTCGTTCTTTCAAATCTGGAAGGGCGGCATCATCTTCTATGGCTCGGCCCTCGGCGGGGCCCTCGGGTACGGGCTCTTCTACTGGTTCATCTTGCGCAAGCTCAAAGTCTCCGGTTGGCAACTGGCGGACGCCATGGCTCCGATCCTCGCGCTCGGCCTCGCCATCGGTCGCGTCGGCTGCTACCTGAACGGCTGCTGCTGGGGCCAAGTGGCCGTGGAGGAAGTCTGCCCCGTCCCGCTGGGCGGTGCTCACTTCCCGTTGCTCCCGGCGCATGCCCGCGATCAACTCGTTCGCGAGACCGTCCTGCAAAGTTCGACCGGCTTCACGATCGTGCCGCGCGATCGCGGAGCGACCGCAGTCGATCCGCGTTCCGTGGTTCAATTCGTGGAACGCGACTCGCCCGCCGAGCAGGCCGGATTGAAGCCCGGCGACCGGCTCGTGGCCGTGAACGGCAAGCCGAACGCGATCGTTTTGGAAGTGCTCGGTTCGACGGAGGCCGTGGCCAAGGTGCTGCAAGAATTGCGGAAGCAACCCGGCGCGAAGGAAGATAGTGTCCCCGAGCGCGGCGTCGCCTTCAACGATCCCAAGGATTACGAGAAGGCCGTGCTCATCGCGGATCGGCTCGGAGCCGGAGTCACGCTCGTCGATTCGGATGGGCTGGCGGAATTGGTCCGCGAGTGGCCGCGCGGGCAGCACGAACTCGTACTCACTGTGCTTCGCGAGGGCAAGGACGTCGCCCTGCCGCCGTTCGCCCCGCGAACCGTGAGCCTCTACCCCACGCAGTTGTACGAAACGATCAGCATGGTCCTGCTCATCCTGGT
Organism: Gemmataceae bacterium; assembly: GCA_043733485.1. GTDB lineage: Bacteria > Planctomycetota > Planctomycetia > Gemmatales > Gemmataceae > Urbifossiella. Next base: position 2,938 of record JAYTGN010000301.1, on the reverse strand, counting down.
ACTCGTGGCGTACTACCCGTTCCGCCGGCACGACGGCCAACTCATGGTACTCTGCATGATGGGCTACGCCATCCACCGCTTCGTAAACGAGTCGCTGCGGATCGAACCGACCATCGGCTTGGGACTCACACTTTCCCAATGGGGCAGCGTCGTCATCTTCACGGCGGCACTCGGAATGGAGTTGTACTTGCGAAAGGCGATGCCTTCACGGTGGAAGCCGGAACCCGTGAAGGCCGCGTAGTGTTATTTCTTCGGCGGGGCGAACCGCGCCAGCATCTCTTCCACATCGCGAACCAGCTTAGGCTCGGATTGCCGAAGCAATGCCACGAAAGCTTTCGCTTCGTCGTTCGGGCAGGTGAGTGCGTAGCGAACGAGGCTGCGCTTCACGATCGGTGCGGCGTGCGTCGGCTTCCCGAACTGAGACAGCACATCCTTCGTCAAATCCCAGTAACCCCAACGGCGAAGGTCTTCGATGGCCTGATCCGCGAGGTCGCCCACCGGTAGCAATGCCGCACAGCACTTGAGGACGTCGGCCTTGCTCTCGGCGGGACGGGTGGCCTGGAAAAAGCGGACGGTGCCGAGTGCCGAGAGCCGTTCCGAGTAGCCTCGCTTCTCGTCGGCGAGGATCGCGGCGGTGAGCGGCCAGCCATCCTTCGGTGCGAGCATGACGTACCCGGCGAGCAACCCGCCGAACGCCGCCATCGTCCGTTCCGGCAACGGGTTCTGCTTCAACAATCCCGCCAGGAACTCAGCATCGGCTTGCTTCCCACATGCACCGAGTAAGAACGCGTAGACGCCGAGGCGTTCCAAAGGCGAGTTCGGATTGGCGATGAGTGCCCTCACCTTGGCCGGATCGAGTTGAGCCGAGGCCTTGAGAATCTCGACATCCGAGGCTCGGGCAAATTCCAGGAACGCATCCGAGGCCACGGCCGCGTCCGTCGAATCGAGGTGCTTGAAGAAGAAGCCGAGTTTCTTGGCCGGGTCCGCGTCGTCGATGGTGGCAGCAGTCTTCAAGTACTCGAGTACCGCCGGCCGGCACGAGAGCCCCGGCAGCACTTCGAGTTTGCCTTCGACCACGTCGCAGAACAGCAGGTACTCCGGCGGCGTCTCGCCGATCACGGGAAGGTATTGCGGGATCGTGAGGCTCTTCTGCTGCTTGCGGGCGGGATCGTCCTTGAGAAGCGCCGTGAAGTGAAAGTCGGTGGAGCCGCGATCGGTCTGCGGGTCGAAGCGTGGGTTCTTGAGCATGCCGTGAGCGACGATCTTGGCGGCGGCGTACCGCATCCGGAGCGTGGACTGCGACCGAATCGGCCCACTGCAAAACGTGCAGGCGGGAGCATGCGGGGCGGAGATCGGGACCAGAACCGCGAGAAGCATGAATCGAATCGTCAGCATCATTGGCCTCGGGCGTCAGCCGCCGGGATCTCTTGACGATCCGGATTCGCACCCGGCCCCTGACGGGGCACGGCTCGCCGGTGTCATACCTCATCGAGTGCCTTCGCGGAAGCTTACTTCGGCTTCGCCGGCACCGCTGGGGCCGGCTTCACCTCATCCTTCAACAAGCTCTCCATGAACTCGACCTTCTTCGGATCCTTGGCGCGGGCCTTCTCCACAAACTCCGCGGCCGCCACGTTCTTGGGATCCGCTTGTAAAGCCGAGAGCGCGAACTTCAACACCGCGCGGTTCACAATCGGGATCGTGTTGTGGCTCTCCTTGGCGGCAAAGCCCAGCACGACGGGTACCTGGTCCCACTGCTTCCATTTGCGGAGGTCTTCGATCGGCAAATCGGCAAGGTCCGACTGGTTCATGAGTGCCTGCATTGCGGCCATCACCTGGGCCTTCGGGATGATGTCCGGACGGCTTTCCCAAAAGAACCGTACCGTGCGAAGCCCGGCATACCGCACCGAGAAGTCTTTCTTCTCGTCCGCGATGATCGTGAGCAGGTACTCCCAGCCGGCTTTGGGATCCAGCATGATGTAACCGGCGACGACGCCATCGAGCCCGCTGGTGTACGATCGCATCGGATCGTCCAGGAGGGCGCGGAGGGCCTTGGCATCGGCCGCTTCGCCGCAGTGACCGAGGAGCATGCCGTAGAGGCCGAAGCGAGTCGCCCGCGTGTTCGGATCCTTGAGCCAGCCGAGGAGTTGCTTGCTTTTAGTGGAGTCGGACTTCCATTTGTCGGCGAGTTCGCGCACTTCCTTGTACTCCGCGTAGCCGAACTCGGAGTAGGCGTCGCCGCTGATCACGAGGTCCGGCGATTCGAGGAAGTCGAAGAAGTACGCGAGCCGCGTCAGCGAATCCTTGGGTCGGACCGCGATCGCGCCCTTCAGGTAGTCGGGCAATTTGCTCTCGGCCGGAACTTCCTCGCCCCGATAGGCGTCGAGTTGGCCGTTGTACAGTTTGAAGAAGACGAGTTGCTTCGCGTCCTTCTTGGCCGGTTGGAGGAACTTCGAAATGGTGACGGACTTCTTCCCCTTGAGCCACTCGTTGTCCTTGATGATCAGGTCCACGCTCAGATCGGTGGTCCCTTTGTTGAACTCGTCCGGGTCGCGTTTGGCGTTGCTGAGCGAGCCGTAGAGGATGAAGTCGGCTTGTGCGACTTCGCCGGCCAGCGTTTCGCCGGTGGCGGAACAGAACGGGCAAGCCGGTGTGGGGCTTGGGATCGCGAGCAGAATGGCGGCAGCGATGAGGAGCAGGCAGCGAGCGCGCATCGGCAAATCTCCCAGGCGAGGCGACACAGTTCCATTATCTCCCCGGCGGGTCGCTTGCGGCAAGGAGCAATCGCGAAGTGCGAAGAAATCGAAGCTACTGACAGTTGGGAAACCAAAGGCACCGGCATTCCAGGCGAACCGGCTTTTGGCGAAAGGTGGCCGGCTTGCCCGGTGCACCGAAGGCGGTGGCGGTGTCGTAGCCGTTGGGCAATTGCCGCACTTCGATG
>JAYTGN010000300.1:0-10145 GCA_043733485.1 Gemmataceae bacterium | reverse complement strand
CCGGTCTCCTGACCGTGCCACAGCAACGTTGCATCTGCTGTGGCCCGGTCTCCTGACCGTGCCACAGCAACGTTGCATCTGCTGTGGCCCGGTCTCCTGACCGTGCCACAGCAACGCGATCCAGACCTTCGGTTGCGAACTCGCTGGTGCCGCTCTGCTGTGGCCCGGTCTCCTGACCGTGCCACAGCAACGCGATCCAGACCTTCGGTTGCGAACTCGCTGGTGCCGCGCTCAGTTACGAGGACTCCGCGTCGCGGCTAAACTATAACGACCCCACCATGCCCATCTTCACACTCGCCGCGAAGGACCTTCGGCTGCTGCTCCGCGATTCGCGGTCGGCGGTCATCCTCCTGCTCATGCCGCTGGTGCTGGTCCTCGTGCTCGGCCTCGCGTTGGGCGAAGGCTTCGGCCAGAAGCCCGACGACCGCCTCCTCATTTCCATCGTGAACCTCGATCGCGGCTTGCCGGCACACGAAGGCTACCCGCCCAAGGCGTGGTCCGAAGTCGTGATCGACGACCTCAGCGCGACCTCGGACATTCGCATCGAACTGATCGCCGACCGCGCGGAGGCGGAGCGGCTCGTGGCCACCGGCAAGCGACCGGCCGTCATCGTGTTCGAATCAAAATTCAGCGAGCGGATGCAGCGGTGTTCGTTCCTCACGAAGGCCGACCCGCCACCGTTGAATCCGCTGGGCCGCGACGGCGTACGCCTCAACGATGTCGGCGTCGTGCTGCTCGCCGATCACACGCAGCCGGTCGCCGCTTCGGTCATCGAGCAAGTCGCACAGGTCACGATGCTACGGGTCGTCGTGCCGTGGATGATCGGCCGAGCCTTCGAGTACCTCGGCAAGCTGCCCTTCGTCGGATCGACCATCACCCGAACGCTGCAGGAAGTGTTCAGCAACTACAACTTCACCGCGAAGACGTGGGCTGGGCTCACCAAGTCCGGCATTCGCGAGGGGAACGAGAAGAACCGCACGGCCTATTCCGATTCCGACGGCAGCGGCATCCTGAAGCGCGGTGCGATCCGCTACCAGGTGCTCGTGCCGTCTTACACCGTGATGTTCGCGTTCTTCCTCGTGCTCACGGTCGGCTGGCTCTTCGTCGCGGAACGGAAGCACGGCACGCTCACGCGGCTCCGCTTCGCACCGCTTACGCGCGGCCAAATTCTCCTCGGCAAGTTGCTGCCGTGTTTGGTCGTGTCTTTGTTCCAGGGCTTCTTTCTGCTGTTCGCGGGGAAGCTCGTCTTTGGAATGAGTTGGGGGCCGGAGCCGTGGCTGCTCGTGCCCGTGGTGACGTGTACCTCCGTGGCCGCTGTCGGGCTGGCGATGCTGGTGGCGAGCGTTTCGCGAACCGAGACGCAGGTCGCGGTGTACGGCACGCTGCTCGTGTTGGTGCTGGGAGGAGTGAGCGGTTCGTTGATGCCCCGCGATTTGATGCCGGAATCGATGAAACAAGCGAGCCTGGCGACGCCGCACGCTTGGGCCCTGGACGCCTACTCGCAACTGCTCGTGAATCCGCAACCGGAAGTAGGCGTGGTTGCGACTGCGTGTCTGGCGCTTCTCGGATTCGGCGCGGTCTTCCTCGCCATCGCTTGGTGGCGGCTCGACCTGGAGTAGTCTACTGACGGTCCGAAATACAATCTCACCAGCGAACAGCTTAGTTTTGGTGAACCGGCGACGTGAGTCGCCGGGTTGGAGATTCAACCCGGCGACTCACGTCGCCGGTTCGCTTGGAATGCCGATGTCATTGGTTCCTAACTGGCAGTAATCCGGTTCCTCTCGCGGAACGTAGTTCAACACGTACCGCAAGACGAACACGAAGAACGCCACGCTGGCGGCCGTGTCGAAGAGATGCAGGATTTCGTGGAAGCCGAACCGGATGGGGCCGCTGCTGATCGTCGGCCACTCGGCGAGTTCGAACACCGCACCGACCGTGTAAAGCCCCGCGCCCAGCCACATCCAGTTCATCGCCCGCCAGCCCACGGCCCGGTAGTAATCCCTCACGGCGATCAGGCCGAGCCAGCCCGTGCCGAGGTAGAGGCCGACGGTCACTTCATGCGGCACCATCGGCAACAACCACAGGCAGCCGACACCCGATAAGGCGACCAACCACGTCAGCCCCAGGAAGCAGCGCGAGCGCCAGCCGCTCAGCAGAATCGCGAGGCAGGGCGTGTTGGTTCCCGCGATGAGCAGGTAGATCGCGGACTGGTCGAGCTTCTGGAAGAAGCGGAATTCGTCCGGGTTTCCCGTTCGCGTGTAGGGCACGCCGTGGAAGGTGCCGCTGGCCAGGAAGAGCAGCACCATGGAGAGGCCGTACACGGCCAAGGCCATCCTTCTCCCCGCGATCGGCGGCGAGAGGCGGAGGAGAATCAGCGTGGCGTACGCAGCCCAGAGTGCCGTGAGCAGGTGCGAGGCGGACGAGATCGGATCGCGCAATTCCATGAATCATCCGTTGAGTGGCGTGGCCCCATAATATAGCGACCGGCTTGCCGGCTGCCCGCGAAATGGTCTCGTATTGTTGACGAAGCGGGCCGCGGGTGCGACACTGCACTCCACTGCCCGCGCCGCACGGTGATGCAAACCGCGCACCACTTGCCTTGCCTCTCCTCGAAGGATTCTTCCATGCCCTTCCCGCAACTCACTCGGCTGGCAGCGTTCCCGTTGCTGGCGTTCGGCATCTTCGCCGTGGCGGGAGGCTTGAAAAGCCAGCCGCCGGCACCGGAAGTGATCGCGGTGCTGAAGGGTCACGGCGACACCATCGATGCCGTCGCCCTCAGCCCGGATGGCACGCTCATCGCCACGGGCAGCTTCGACAAGACGATTAAACTTTGGGACGCGGCTGGCAAGGAACTTCGCACCTTCGCGGGGCCGCTCGGGCACACGGGCCAGGTGCTGTCGGTCCACTTCGCGCCCAAGGGCGATCAACTCGCCTCCGGAAGCGCGGACTACACCGCGAAGATCTGGGACATCCCGACCACGGTGCCGGGCAAGACCTTCGCGCATTCCGGAGCCGTGACGAAAGTCGCGGTCGCAGCCGACGGTAAGACCTTCGCCCTCGCCGGCAGCGACGGCATCATCAAGCTCTTCCCGCTCGGCGAAGAAAAGGGTGCCCTCGAACTGAAGGGGCACGTCGGCGCGGTGACGGGTCTCGGCTTCATGCAGAACAACACGGCACTCGTCTCCATCGGCGCGGATAAGACCCTTCGCTTCTGGAACCCCGCGGATGGCAAGGCGCTCGCAAGTTATACCACCGGCACCGCGGACCTCACGGGATTGGCGGTGAACCCGAACAACGCGGCCGCCTACACCACGAGCGCGGACGGCGTGCTGAAGTTCTGGCAGGTGCCGCCGCCGGCGCAGCCCAAATCGCCGCCGCCGGCGAAGGACGCGATCACCTCGCTGTTCGTGACGCCGGACGGTGCGACGGCACTGTACGCCTCCGCCGACAAGACGCTGACGCTGTTCCCGGTCGCGACCGGAGTGCCCGCGGGTTCCTACGCTGGCGCAAAGGGCGCGATCGAAGCCGCGGCCCTCTCTGCCGATCAGCAGACCGTGGCCGCCGGCTGTGCCGATGGCAGTGTGATTCTCTGGGAGAAGGCCGGCAAGGTGAAGAGCGAACTGCCCGCGGCGAACGCGGGTGGAGTGAGTGCGGTCGCGTTCCATCCTGCGCAGCCGGTGCTGCTCACGGCCGGTGCGGACGGCATCGCCAAGGGGTGGAACCTGCCCATCGATCCGAAGCAGCCCAAGGAGAAGGCCGCGAAGTTCGAGATCAAGGCCCACACGGGCAAGGTCACGGCGGCGTTCTTCCATCCAAGTAGCGGGCAACTCGTGACGGCGGGTGCGGACAAACTCATTCGCATTTGGGATCCGGCGATGCCGTTGAAGGCGGTTCGTGAAATCGGCCCGCTCGCCGCCCCGGCCACCGCTTTGACCTTGAGCCGCGATGGGTTGACCCTCGCGGGCATCGTCGGTAAGGATGCCACTCTCTGGACGTTGGCGGATGGCAAGGAAGCGGGCAAGGTGGTCTCGCCGGCGGACGTTCACTCCCTCGCGTTCAACGCGGATAAGACGCGGTTGCTGTTGGGTCGTTCCGATAACCAGGCCGTACTCGTCGAAGTAGCGACTGGTGCCGTGTTGCAATCGTTCACGCACATCGGCGCGGTCAAGGGCGTCGCCCACCATCCGAGTTTGCCTCAAGTCATCACGGCCAGCGCGGACAAGACCGTGCTCGTTCATGCGGTCACGGCGACCCGCGCGATTGCGCTCGGAGCCGGGAAGCAATCCGGTCTCGCGCTCGCACCGGCGGGCGAACGCATTCTCACCGTCGGGCCCGGCAAGGATGTCGTGAGTTGGAACACCGGTAACGGCACGAAGGAGAAAGCCTTCGAGGCCGGCGGCGAAGCCGTTTCCGCCGCCTTCTCCAAGGATGGCCAGCGCATCGCGGTCGGCGGCAGCGATGGCTCCGTCCGGCTCTACACCGTTGCCGATGCCAAGCTCATCGGTTCGATCGCGGCCGGTGCCCCGACCCTGGACCTCGCCTTCCACCCGACCAATCCCGTGCTGGTCGGTGTGCTGAATAACAAGACCGTAGTTGCATGGAACGTACTGTTCACAGCGGGTCAACCGCTGCCGCCCGAGTTCGGCAAAGCGATCCAAACCTTCCCGCACCCGGCCAATATCGGCAGCGCCACCTTCAATGTCGAAGGTCTGTTCTTCACGGCGGGTGAAGACAAGCTCGCGCGCCGCTTCCGCATCGCCTCGGAAGCTCCGACCAAGAACTTCGTCCATCCGAATCTGGTGGATGCGGTCGCCTTCGACGAAACGGGAACGCTGCTCGCCACGGGTTGCCACGATGGCATTCTGCGCATCTGGGACATTGCCAAGGCCACGCCGCTCAAGGCGATCACGGCCCACCAGGCGACCGTGCCCGTGGCCGTGCAGAACCCCATCTACAGTGTGGCCTGGGCACCCGGCAGCAAGCAGATTCTCACCGCGAGCTACGACAAGTCCATCAAGCTCTGGGATGTGGCGGCGGGCACGCTCGTGAAGGAATTCAAGCCGGCAGTGGACCCCGCGCCGGGTGCGAAGGTCGAACCGCCGAAGGGTCCGGTGGGGCACCGCGATCAGGTGTTCGCGGCCGTGTTCACGAAGGACGGCAAGATGTTCGCCACCGGTTCGAGCGACCGCACCGTGAAGCTCTGGGACGTGGCGACCGGCACCGTGATCCGCGACTTCCCGAACCCGGATTTGAAGTCGGTGTTGCCGAGCGAGCCGGCCCCGTCGCACCCCGGTTGGGTTCATGCGGTGCAATTCACGGCCGACAACAAGTCTCTGGTTTCGGTCGGCCCGGCTCCGCGCTACAAGGGCTACCTGGCCGTGTGGAACGTGGCCGACGGCAAGCGGATCGCCGGTGGCGAGCGCGACTTCGGCCCGCTCCACGGCTTCGCGATCTCGGCAGACGGCACGAAGCTCATCCTCGGTTGCGGCCCCAAGAACCGCACTGCGGCCGAGGCCGAGGGTTTGATCCTCAAGATGCCGGGGAAGTAGAGATGTTCAACGCGGCCGCCTTCTCGCCGATCATCACCGTGGGGGCGCTGTTCTGCGTGGGCGACGGACTTCGATAAGGCGACGCGGGAAGATTACTTGCCCAGAACCTTCCCCGGAATCGCGAACCGGAACAAGTACTTCTCGCCGACGTTGGCGGCGTTCAGCCGCAATTCGTACTCGGGCCTTTCCTCTTCCGGTGCCGAGAAGAATACCGTTTCGAGAAGTGGCTCCGCGCCGGGCTCGAGCTTGCGCTCGTACTCTTCCGTCCAGTCGAACCGATGCTTGTTGGGGAAAATCACGATAGCCATCGCACTACCGGCCGGGGTGAACAGCGAGCACTGACCGCTCGTAACGGGCTGCCAACGCCGGTAGGTGTGGGGCTTCTCCGAGACGTTCTGAATCTCCAACCAAATCACCAGGTGCTTTTCCGCGGTGTACGATCGCACTTTGTCCACGTCGATGGTCGGCAATGCGGCCAGGGACACCGCACGAACCCGAACGCGAATATCTCCGTTGCGGTCCCATTCCGAAGTCCATCCCGCACGATCGGGCACCGGCAACCGCACGGCATGATGCGGATGCGGAGCGATGTGGACCGTATTCTTGGGCTCGGGAGTCGGCTCGACGGGAACGGGGGTGGGCGGAATTGTTGCCGGTCGCGGTTCGGGCTTCGGGTCGGGATCCTCACCCGGCGGATCGGGCGTTTCTGGTGGTCGAGCCTTCTCGACTCGGGCCTTGGGTGGCCTCGTCGGTGAAGTCGCCTTCGTCTTTTCCGGAGCTTGCGCGACCTGCTCCGCAGGCTGGACCGCTACTTCGGGCTCGCCCTTCACGGCGAAGTAGAAGATGGCGAATGCCGCGACGTGCAGTGCCAAAATCGCGACGATGGACGCGAAGAGCGTCGTCGTCCAGAACGCCCGCCTCCCGAGCGAAGGCCGAACGGGTGGGAGCGGTTCGAGTTGCTCGGAATCGTCCAACGAGAGGGGAGCCAGTTGTGCCGGGGCAGTTGCTTCCTCGGCCGGTTCCTCGAGGGGCGTCTCGCGCATGCAACGCGGGCAGAGGTAGGAGAAACCCTTCGCGCGCGGGTTCCACGTGTGGCCGCACCGACCGCAGTTTTGACTTGCACTCATCCCACCAATTGGAACAGGTCGAATTCTTCGGGGCAAGAACAATCACTTCTTCGCGGCCGTCTTGCCGTCTTCCACATCCACGACACGTCGTCCGGCGTCAGCCCGTAAGCCGCGTTGACGAGGGAACCTTTCAAGAAGCGACCTTAACGATTCGGCCTCTTCTGCCGTTATTCAGTCGATACGGTCGCTCTCCGGCGGCGCGACGTTGCGCGCCGCCGCGAGGTACTTCTCGAAGTCGTCCCGCCGTCCGGCGCTTGCCTCGCGCCGAAGGAAGTCCATCGTCAAGACGACGGCCAACTTCTCACCCGCGGCGCTGGCCAGGAACTGGCTCACGGTGTAGCCCTCCTTCGCGGCCAAGGCCTCGATGCTATTCTTCAAAGACTCCGGCAGTTCGACGGTCATCGTGCTCATGGTTGCTTTCGAATGAGTCGGACGAATTCTCTCGGCGATAACGCGGTGACGCCGAGCTGCTCCGAGCCGGTAAAGTGCTTGACGTTATGGGTGATTATCTCACCGCCGTCGATCTCCCGATGCGTCAATTTCCGGCGGCGAGCCCGGCATCCGCGGCGGGGCCGTCTTCCACATCAACGACACCTCCTCCGGCGTCAGTCCGGAGGCCGAGGTACGAATCAATCCGGTGCGAAGCCAATGCGCCGCTTCTTTTCCGGCACGGAAGGAGGGGCCATGAGTTGCCGAATGGCCTCGAACACGAGATGGAACTTCTCGTCGTGTTCGCCGAATTTTCGCTCCAATTCGTTCAGTTTCCGGGCTAGATCCTCGTGCGTGGCCAGAACCTCCCGCAGGCGCACGAACGCTCGCATAATCGCGATGTTGACTTCAATCGCGCGGGCGCTGTTCAAGACGCTGGACAGCATCGCGACCCCTTGCTCAGTAAAGGCGTAGGGGAGGTACTTTATGTTCTGCCCTCGCTTCAAGGTCGCAATTTGCGACCTTGAAGCATCTGCTTCCTCAGCCGTTAACTGGAACAGGAAATCCTCGGGAAACCTCGCCAGGTTGCGCCGCACCTGTTCGTTCAGGCGCTTCGTGGACACGCCGTACAGCTTGGCCAAGTCGTGGCCGAGCATTACCTTCTGTCCACGGATCTGCACAATTGCTTTTTCGAGTCGCTCCGCGGGAATGAGGTCCGCCTTGGCCATGCCAGCACCTGTCTTGCCTGCAAAGTGAATGGGCTCGAAATCCATTATGTGCCCGGCGGCGAGCCCGGCATCCGCGGCGGGGCCGTCGTCCACATCAGCGACACCTCCTCCGGAGTCAGCCCATAAGCCGCGTTGACCAGCTCCGACACCCGAGCCTCCAGTTGCCGAGATTCCGCCGCGAGAAGTTGCAGCGGCCGCACGTGCTTGACATGTTCGGCCCGCAACGCCTGCGCCTGGGCGGCGCTCAACGGCAGACGCTTGCCGCGAAGTTTCTGCACCTCCGCAACGAACGCATCCTCGGAAAGGGCTGCGGGGTCTTGCAGCTTCTGAGAAGGCTTCTCGATTTCAAACTTTGAAGTGAGGCGACCCAGGATTGAACGGCGGGCCGAAGTGGATTCAGCTGTCGCATCGATCAAACTTACCACGCTAACAGATACGGAATCGCGAATCTCGTCCGTTGGAGTGGCGACCGGCAATTTCTCCATCAAAAACCCGGAAGGCGTGAGCGCTTCATCCTTCATGTGTGGCAAATATCGCCAATTGTGCCAGCATATCATTGGCGAGTTAAGTACCCCCAGGAGGTAGAGATCGTCTGTAGGAAGGAAGAATACCTTATTGTTTGCCAGCATACGACTGCGATCCAACAGATAGCAAGGATGGTACTGAATTTCTTGGTACATGATTTTGGGTTGTTCAAACTTCGACCAGTAGCTACACGACCTCAATTCCCACCAGTGTTCACCTTGATCATGGCGCTCAATCAGCGCCTTGCGAAAATGGTTCAAATGAGTGTAGATTGCAGGATATGCAGCCTTGAAAGCGTCCTCCGCCTTTTTCCCCTTACCCGCCCATGGCCAGGGATGATTTTGGCTCGACTTGATAGCTAGCATCCAGAGACCAGCCCATTCTGCTTCCCATCGGTTTATGTCTTGCCCGCGCAGGAATGGTTTCAACAACTCCAGGGATCTCGGATCGGCACTTTCGAGCGCATTCTTCGTTTTAGTATCGATTAGAAAGGCTTCGTTGAATCCAGTAAGAATCCCCCAAGAAGGCGCGCTTCCAACGTATTCACGCATAGGTACTCGGTCTGATCTGATCTTATCAAACAGCGAAATAACGCCCTCCGGCTCCAACGTCCAAGCTTCTGCACCCAGTTTGGAGCGCAAAATCTCGAATCCTTCATCCTTCACCTGTCGGGAAACCTCTTCAAGCTGCAAGTTGTCACGAGAAATTGCACAAATACGAGCAGCTTTTGGTGCAGGCCCATCGTTCGGTTTTCGAATCACAAGAATCGACGGGAATACGTCGGCAGATTGGAATATCTGCTTTGCATGGCCAAAGTCAACGATTGATGCAACCCAGGCAGTCTTCGAGAACAATCTGCGGAGCGGCTCACCGTATGCAGCTTTTAACCACTTGTTTGTAGAGATAAAACATGCTGTTCCACCTGGCCGCAGGATTTGATATGTACGGGCATAGAAGTACACATATAGATCTGCCGTTGAGACATAAACGAGTGGGAAATTTTGCTTCAGCCTCGGCTTGGAAGTCTTGAACAACTCCATCCGGACGTACGGCGGATTCTCAAGAGCAATGTCGAAGCCGCCATTGCGGAACACCTCGGCAAATGCGATTCGCCAATCGACCGAGCCGATGGGGCTATGAACGGGAAGTTGGTCGCCGAGCTTCGCTTCGCGCTCCTTGATCTCCTTGAGCAACCGCTTTTTCTCGGGTCCGTGTGCCCGAATGAAACTCCCCTTCAAATCGGTTAGCTCGTCCGATTGGGCGATGACCGCCTGACGGAACATGTTCGACATATCCTGCGGGTCGGGTGCGGTCAGGCTGTCGCCTTGTTCGATCTTGAAGTCCAGGTTCGGCAGCGGTTCCGGCTTGGTGCCGATGTAATCGACGGCGAGGCTCAGCCAGAGGCGGAGCTTCGCGATGTTCGTCGCGAATTCGTCCAGGTCCACACCGTAGAGGTTGTTCTGAATGATTTCGAGCTTGCGGTCGTAGATGTTCTTGTGGTCGCGGCTGTGGCGGGCGAAGAGGGCTTCGCGCAGACGCAGGAGTTCTTGCATCATGCCGAGCAGGTAGGCACCGCTGCCGCAGGCGGGGTCGCAGACCTTCACGCGCTTCAGGGCGGCAAGCACGGCTTCGGGAGCGGTGAGCGCGGAGGGGTCGCCGTCGTCCACGAACTTCGCGATGGCGGGTTCGAGTGCCTCGGGCGTTTCACCTCTCCCCCGGCTTTGAGGTGTCTTCCCCTTCGCAGGTGCTTCCCCCTCACCCGGAGTTGAAGTTGCATTCGCAACTTC
>JAYTGN010000299.1:0-24223 GCA_043733485.1 Gemmataceae bacterium | reverse complement strand
CCTCCAAGGCGGGTCGCTCGTGCAACGACTACCTTGTGCCAAGTCTATTTTCGTTTCCAGACCAACCTCACTGTCGATCGGGTGAGGAGCTATTTAGCATTACTCGACAAGGGGAATGTATTGAGTCATCTGGGCCACCCTTACGCACTCAACGAAGATCTAGATTTTGATCATGGTATGATTCCATTGTACATCGGGATGACATCAAAGGCGGCCGAGCGAAATGGCAGCGCGTGATGCTAGCTGCCATTCGACCGGATCGCCGAAACCAGAAGGGCCACCCGAGGCGGCAATCGCAGCCAGTGCGGCAGCCATTTTTGAACCGGACGACGTAGCAGTCGGAAGCGGCGCGAGCAAGGTAACGTGTACGGGAACGGGAGTGTCCAGAGGTAGTGCCGGTGGACCGTCCGCACCCCAATCCAGTTGACCGGCTCGGAGAAGTGCGGGGTATGTCGGAAGCATATTCGGCACCATTAGACTGAATTGTAGCGTATCTGTACCCGCGTTTTGGTTCAAGGCCGGCGCAGAACTCGCTCAGGGTATCGTTTCAATCTTCCCACAGCTTGCATCGGACGACTCGAGCATCCCTACCCATATGCGAAATTCCAAGTCACCCCTCGGGATCGTCCAGCAGTTGCTGCAGTCGAGCCGCGAGATTCGGTTGTAGGCGCTGGAGCCAGGTCTCGTCCACGAGTTCAAGATCGAGCATGTCGATGAGGTGCATTTGGTCTTTCCGACGGAATGCGGTCAGCTTCATTCGAACGAGAGACTCCAGTTGCAGGATGCGGTGCTTGTGAATCTCGACCGATTCCTCGACATCGGGTGTCGGTGCCAGGTCGTCCGGTCGGACCTTTTCGCCCGCGAATAGTACGTGGACCGCGTCGCGGGCTTTGGAGCCCGGACCGTCCAGGAACATGTCGATACTCTTGACGTGGCGGTAGATGAACCCGGCCCGTTCCATTGCTTCGATGGCACGGGGAAAATCGGCGCGGCGCAGGAGGATGTCCACGTCGCGGGTGGTGCGGACCGCGGCCTCGTCGACCTGAGCCACCCAGGCCCGCACGGCGTTGCCGCCGATGATGGCGTACGGAATACCGGCGGCTTCGAGAACCGTTGCCGTCCGCTCCAGGCGTTCTTGAATTTTTTCCACGGCCCGATTCATCCTCTGCCACAAGGCTTCGCCGGTCAGATGAAATGTCGTCATCGTTCAATCACCCGTGAGGATCGTCCAGCAATTGCTGGAGTCGGGCCGCGAGTTCCGGTTGCAGACGTTGCAGCCAGGTGTCGTCCACGAGGCCGACATCAATCAGGTCGCGGACGAGCATCGCATTTTCAGCCCGGAACGCAGTCAATTCCATCCGGAGCAAGGCTTCCAGGGTCAGGGTTCGGAAATCGACGCCCATCTCGGATTCGCTCACATCCGGCGTCGGAGCCACGTACTCCTTTCGGACCTTCTCATTGGCGAAAAGCATGTGGACGGCATCGCGTGCCTTGCCCCCGACACCGTCCAGGAACATGTCGATACTGGCAGCATGGCGATAGATGAAGCCCACGGCTTCCAGGGCCACCTTGACCGCATCGAAGTCGGATCGCCGAATCAGGATGTCGACGTCCTGCGTGTTGCGAACGGCCGCCGGATCGACGCGGCCCACCCACTCGGCCACGGCGTTCCCGCCAATGACTGCATACGGGATGCCGGCCAGTTCCAGGGCCTGCGTGGATCGCCTCAGTCGCTGACGAACTTTTTCCACTTCGCGGGCCACCCTTTCCCAGCCGGAGATCAACTCGGGCATGATGAGCTTCCTCATGGGTCAGTCGCAAGTCGAAGCACCACTCCGTCAGGATACCATACCACAACCGTTTGGTCAGAGTTCACGCGGCCCGATAAGACAGGTGCAGGGAGGCGGCATGCTTCGAATCACGGGCGGCAAGGTTTACGATCCCAAGAACGGCGTCGATGGCGTCGTCAAGGACATCTGCATCGCGGATGGCCGGATCGTCGCGGACATCGAAGCCGGTCACGGCCGCACGCTCGACGCCACCGGGATGGTCGTGTTCCCCGGCGGGGTGGACGTTCACACGCACGTGGCCGGGGCCGCACTCAACTTCGCCCGAGGGCTGATTCCGGAACAGCACCGCAAAGCCAAGCCGATGATGCGCGGGCCGGGCCGCCGCGCCGGAATCGGTGGCGTCACGCCGACCACCTTCGCCACGGGGTATTTGTACGCGGGCATGGGCTGGACCACCGTTAACGAAGCCGCCGTGCCGATTCTCTCCGCGAAACACACGCACGAGGAACTGCACGATACGCCGATCGTGGACAAGACCTGCTGCGTGCTGATGGCGAACAACGAAATCCTGATGGACCTGCTCGAAGCGGGCGATGTGGAACGGGCGAAGCACGTGGTCGGCTGGCTGGTCTGGGCCGCGAAGGCCTACGGAATTAAAGCCGTGAACCCCGGCGGAGTCGAGGCGTGGAAGTACGGCAAGAACGCCGGGCCACTGCACGAACCGGTGCCGGGGTACAGCAAGGTCACGCCGGCGATGATCATCTCGAAGCTGGCCGGCATCATCGACGATCTGAAGCTGCCGCACCCGATTCACCTGCACTGCAATCAACTCGGCGTGCCGGGGAACGTGAGCACCACGATCGAGACGATGAAGGTGCTTGAAGGCAACCGGGCGCACCTGGCCCACCTCCAATATCACGCCTACTCCGGCGACAGTTGGGATTCCATCGGTTCGGCGTCGGTCGAAGTTGCCGAGCATTTCAACCGGAACAAAAACCTCACCACCGATGCCGGGGCCGTGCTCTTCGGCAACACCGTAACTATCACCGCGGACGGACCGTGGCAGCACTTGCTGCACCAACTCACAGGTAAGAAGTGGGCGAACCTCGACGTTGAAAACGAGACCGGCTGCGGCGTGGTGCCGTACGCCTACAAGCCTGGCAGTCCCGCCAATGCCGTGCAGTGGGCCGTCGGGTTGGAACTGCTCTTGCTCATCGACGACCCGTGGCGAATCTACCTCACCACGGACCATCCGAACGGGGCCGCGTTCTGGCGCTATCCGGAAATCATCCGGCTGCTGATGGACGCTCAGTTCCGCAAGGAGCAGATCAAGACGATCAACCCGAAGGTGCTGAAGCGGATCGTGCTGCCCGAGCTGGACCGCGAGTACACGCTCTTTGAAATCGCGATCATCACCTCGGCCGGCCCGGCTCGCTGCCTCGGGCTTCCGCAGAAGGGGCACCTCGGGATCGGGGCCGACGCGGACGTGGCGATTTACAACGAGAACAAGGACGTGTGCCACATGTTCTCGTACCCGCGCTACGTGATCAAGAGCGGCGAAATCGTGGTCGAGGAAGGGGACGTGAAGCACAGCATCGACGGGCATTCGTTCGTGTTCAAGCCGCAATTCGACGAGAAGATCGAGGACTACCTGCGGCCCGTGTTCCAGCAGGTTTACACGATGTCGTTCGAGAACTACCCGGTGGAAGAGAGCCGCGTTCACGGCATGAAGCGGATGGACAACATTTAGCGGCGGGCTTGCCCGCCGCCGGACGGCCGGTAAACCGGCCGCTAAATATCAATGCTCACACTCACACTTAAAGAACAGCCGACGGTGCCGCTCGAGGCGGAGTGCATCTCGCCGGACGTCATCGCGCCGCTGGCACTGGACGCGGTTCGCGGTCTCGCCGTCTACCACGGCAAGCGGCACCTCCGATTGGACGACTTCTTCACCATTGAAGGCGAGCCTTCGGATGAAATCGAAGTCCACGGCGACACGAGTCGCGTGAAGTGGATCGGCAAGGAAATGACTCGCGGGCACATCCGCGTTCACGGCAACGTCGGCATGCACCTCGGCGGATATATGACCGGCGGCCGCATCGACGTGGCCGGGAACGCGGCGGACTGGGTCGGCGGCGAAATGAGCGGCGGCACCATCCACATTCGCGGCAACGCCGGCGGCCAACTCGGTGCCGCCTATCGCGGCAGCATCACCGGCATGAACGGCGGCACGATTCTCGTCGAAGGTACCGCCGGCATCGAACTCGGCATGAGAATGAAACGCGGGCTCATCGCTATCAAGGGCGTGGTCCGCGACTTCGCCGGGTTGCAGATGAAGGGCGGGACCATCGTTCTGATGAACGGGGCGGAACTCCGCACCGGGGCGTGGATGCTCCGCGGCACGATCATCACGATGAAGCCCGTGAAGTTGCTGCCGACGTTCGCCGCGTCCGGAACCTACAACCCCACCTTCCTCAACATCTACTCGAAGCACCTCCGCACGCACGGATTCGACCTGCCGTTCGAGAGGAATGCGGGTTCGTATCAGCGCTTCGCCGGCGACTCTTCCGTGCCGGGCAAGGGCGAACTCCTCGTCTGGCAGCCTCACGCACCGTAAAACAACTCCATGTCGCGTCGTCCGTTCCTCATTACGGCAATCGTCTCGCTGCTCCTGCTCGGTGGGTTGCTCGCGCTCGTGTATCGCGAGACGCAATCGCAGTCGAACCAACAGGCGAAACCCCTCGTGGTCTATTGTGCGGCGGCACTCAAACCCGCGATGCAAGCCGTGGCTGCGGAGTACGACCGCGAGACCGGCACCCCCATCGAGTTCCGGTTCGGCAACTCGGAACAGATTCTGGCTCAAGCGAGCATCGGCGGCAAAGGCGATCTCTTCCTTCCCGCCGACAGTAGCTACGTTCGTGCAGCATTCGCCTCGGGTGTTGCGATCGAATCGTTTCCACTCGCCAAGATGCGGGCCGTCGTGCTCGTCCGCGCCGGCAACCCGCGCGGCCTCGTGAAGTTCGACGACTTTCTTCAAAAGGAACTTCGCCTCGGCCAGGCGAATCCAGATGCTGCCGCGATCGGCAAGGTGACCCGCGACCACCTGCAGAAGTCCGGCCGCTGGGACCGGCTTCACGCGAATACGCTCGTCTATCACACGACGGTGACGGACGCGGCGAACGCCGTGCTGGTGGGCGCGAACGATGCCGCGATCGTGTGGGATGCCGTGGCCGCGAATTATCCAACGCTCACCGTGGTGAGGTTGAAGGAACTCGATGGCGCGGTCGGCACCGTCGAGATTGCCGTGTTGCAGTCCGCGACCGATCCCGATGCCGCGAGGCGGTTCGTGCAATTCGTGCGAGCCGCGGAGCACGGGCAGAAGGCCTTCCGCGCCGCGGGCTTTACCGACCTCGAACCATGATGCCTCACACCTCCGACCGGCCGTTCTTGGTCGCGCTCGTCGTCCTCGGCGGGTCGTACGTGTTGCTCATCGTCGCCTTGCTGCTCGGCGATCTGTTCTACACTTCGCCGAGCGAACTCCGCGAGGCGTTGAACGATCCGAACATTCGCTTCGCGATTCGGCTCAGCGTGCTTTCCGCGACCATTACCACGATCCTGGCGATGTGGGTCGCGGTGCCGCTCGGTTACTTGCTTTCGCGGACGAAGTTCCGGGGGAAGTGGCTGATCGAGACGCTCCTCGATGTGCCGATCGTGCTGCCTCCGCTCGTGATCGGGTTGAGCCTGCTGATTCTGTTTCAGATGCCGCCGGGGCGTGCGGTCGAGTCCGTGATCCCCGTAACCTATCACGTGCCGGCCGTGATTCTGGCCCAGTTCGCGGTGGCGACGGCGTTCGCGGTGCGGACGATGCGGGTCGCGTTCGATCAGATCGATCCGCGGACCGAACAGGTGGCGCTCACGCTGGGTTGCACGCGAGCCCAGGCCTTTTGGCGGGTGACGTTGCCGGCTGCGAAGCGAGGAATGTTGGCGGCGGGAACGCTGGCCTGGGCGCGGGCCATCGGCGAGTTCGGCCCGGTGCAAGTGTTCGCCGGTGCCACGCCGATGAAGACGGTCGTGCTGCCGACGGCGGTGTTCTTCGAAGCGTCGTTGGGTCGGCTTTCCGCGGCCCTGGCCGTCTCGCTGCTCATGGTCGCGGTCGCGCTCGGCACGCTAATGCTGGCGCGGCTACTCGGCTCGCGCGCGACCAGCGCTGTATAGGGTGAAACTATGACGGAGGCCGATGCCGGTACTGGGTGCTGACGACGCGATAACATTCCGTTGGTTTCAACACCTCGAAACGATTCACAACAACGCGGATCGTCCGGACCTGTTCGAGACGGAGCACTTGTGTCTTCGATTACCGGCTCATGGAGGTTCACCGTGCTCATCGACGTCGTTTCCGCGAATGTGGTCGAGGTGTATCAACTGCTCGTCGGCGCGGTGACGCCGCGACCCATCGCCTGGGTCACGACGCTCTCCCCGAGCGGAGTGGTGAACCTCGCGCCGTTCAGCTTCTTCAACGCCTTCGGCGCGAACCCGCCTATCGTCGTCTTCTCGCCGACGCTGCGCCGCGACGGTTCCAAGAAGGATACGTTGATCAACCTGGAATCGCTCGGCGAGTTCGTGGTGAACGCCGCGACCGCGCCGCTCGCCGAGAAAGTGAACCTCACATCCGCGGAGATCCCCGCGAGTGACAGCGAGGTGTCACTCGCAAACCTCACGGCGCTTCCCAGTGTGAAGGTGAAGCCGCCGCGGCTCGCGGAGTCGCCGGTGAACTTCGAGTGTAAGGTGCGGCAAATCATCCCGTGCGGCACCGGCCCGATTGCCGCCAACCTCGTGATCGGCGAAGTGCTGATGATGCACATTGCCGACGAAGTGCTGGACGAGAAGGGCCGCATCGACCCGCGAAAATTGCAAACGGTCGCTCGCCTCGGCGGCGACTTCTGGTGCCGCACCACCGATCTGTTCGAGCAAAAGCGGCCGTGATAAGCTATTCCAGACGTGGAGGTACTCGCATGGCGACCGCAACACTCACTCCGCCGCCTAAGTCGGCGGAGAAACTTTACACGATCGAAGACCTACTCGCGATGCCCGACGACGGCGTGGAGCGATGGTTGATTCGTGGCAAACTGCGCGAAAAGAAGGATCCCCACATGACGAAGCGGAATCGCTTTCATGCGAGGCTCTCCGCTCGCATCAGTCAACTCATCGGAATGTGGCTCGATTCACAACCCGAGCCGCGCGGCGAAGTGTACGATGGCGAGGCCGGACTCTACCTTCGCCGCAATCCCGATACCGCCGTCGGTGTCGATGTCGTCTACGTTCCTCCCGGAGTCGTCGCCGCCGAAACGGATCGGACGACCATGATCGACGGCTTGCCATCGCTCGTCGTCGAGATTCTTTCGCCGAGCAACACCGAGGAAGAAGTGAACGAGAAGACGGACGATTACCTCGCCGTCGGCATCCCGCTCGTCTGGATCGTCGACCCGCACTACCAAACGGTCACGGTGCTTCGCCCTGGCCAGCCGCCCGAGTTGTTCAACACCACACACACGCTTTCCGCCGACCCGCATTTGCCGGGGTTCACCGTTCCCGTCATCAAACTGTTTCGCCGCTGAGGTGCCATCATGTCCACTCTGCTCCCCGACGATGAATCGAGCCTCGATCGGATCGACCGCGAGATTCGCCTGAACGAAGCGTGGCACGAAGCGGACCGGATGGCCCGCGAAGAAGTGGAATCACAAGGTCTCACCGGCGAAAAAGCCGAGCGCGAGATCGAGGGTTGGCGCGATCTCTACGCCTTCGACACCGCGCCGGATACTTGCGAGCACGAAATCCTGCGCGCCGAGGGCGTGGACCTACCGCCCGCCGCCGAACTGGACGAGGCGGAACTCCGCGCGAAACTCTGGGAAGTGATTCGGACGCTCGCCGCTCGGAATACGTTCCTCCACAACACGGACCACCTCAGCGACCGCGCGCTGTATGCGAATCTCGTCGAAGAAACATTCTTCGAAAACACCAAGGACATGCCCGTGCAACCTGGCTGCACGCATGGGCTCGACATGATCGGAGGCGGCAGCGAGGAGGACATCGACCTCATGCTTCGCTACTACTCGAGCGATGAGGACCGCGATATTTGGGCGAAGAGTTGGCCGAAGCACCCCATGCCTCCGAAGGAAAAACCGCCCTTCGACCGCGACCGATTGCTCCCGAAGTCGCCGTTCGGCTGACCTCACAGGATCGTCACGGTACCGCGGCCGCCATCGACGTGCAACATCTGCCCCGTCTTCAATCGACTCGTGATGCCGGGCAGGCCGGCAACCGCGGGGAGGCCAAACTCGCGGGCCACGATCGCGCCGTGCGAAAGCACGCCGCCCGTCTCCATCACCAGCCCCCGCGCCTTCACGAAGAGCGGCACCCACGCCGGATCGGTGGACGGGCACACGAGAATGTATCCCTCGTCCGGGGGCGTCGCGCTCGGCTCGGTGAGCACGAGCGCCGGGCCTTCGACCACACCGGACGAGAGCGCGACGCCTTCGAGTTTGTCGCCGCCGGTGGGTTCGGGAAGGGGCCGGCCGATCGCGTTGAGTTCGTCGCTGAACAGCACCGGCGGCAATTCCAGAGTCAGTTCGGTTTGGCGTTGCCTGCGGGCCGAGGAGATCTTGCCCGCAAGGTTCTTGCAACTCAGCAGGTCGGGGAAGTCGGCGGGCGTGAGGTGGAAGATGCCGCCGTTCAACTGGATCCGCCGATCGAGTTCGACCAGCGTTCGCCGAATCACGGCGTACCCGAGCAGCAGGTAGTGTTTGGCGGCCTCGCGCAGGCCCAGGTACGTGCGAAGTCGTTTCACCTGAATCGCGAACTGATCCGCGGCGGGGCCCGACAGTTTCGCCTCGTTGCGAATGCGCGCGACGACCGCCAAGTGTGCGGTCTCCGTGTAGTGCGAACTCGCCGCGAAGGATTGCACCAGGCGATCGACCGCGGCCGCATCCTCGGACCAGCGCGGCTGGCTCAGTTCCATTTCGTTCGTGCAGCGATGCCCGAACTGTTCGAGAAACTCCTCGCGGCTCAGGCGTCGTTCCGTGAAAGCCCGGATGCCCGCGACGTAGTCCGTGCCTTCCGGTGGCCGTGCTCCCAGCGCAAGTTCGCCGACGGCGGCCTTGGCCTTCTCGTCACCGAGCTTCGGCCGAAGCATCTCGAGCAACGCATTCCATGCGAGGTCGGCGAACACCGTCGGCTTCAGGCTCTCTCGGGCGAAATCCACGAGCGTCTTCTGCTGCCAGGTTTCAAACTCGCGGAGCAAGGCTGGGCCATCGAGCATCGACCAATCTTGGGCGAGAGTTTGCTTCGCCACCGCCTCGAACGGCGGCACGATCTCTTTCACGAAGCGATCCGCGAAGGTCTCGGATTCCTTCTTGGTGCGGCTCATGATTTTGTTCAGCCGCCAGACCGTCGCGGGCAATCGAAGCAGGCCCCTGAGTGCGCCGCCGCGAAGCGGGTTGAGGTTCGGCTTCGGGTCGAGTGCCTTGCGCGGGTCGGCCTTGAACGCGGCGAACGGATACTCGATCGGCGGTTTGGCGAACTGCATCCGCGGCAAGCGCGAGAGGTTCATCATCGGCCGCCCCGCAACCAGATCGAATGCGGATTGCGAACCGAGCGATGGATCTGGGCTCGCCCCGAGGTCGCGGTTCATGGCACCGAACCCGCCATCGGCCGCGATCAAGCGCTGGACCACGGCCCAGGTCATCGGCGTCGGTGCCGCCAGCACTTCGCTCAAATTGAACTTCACCCAGACCGTGCCCTGCGGATCGGCCTTGGCCCTCAACTCGGAAATCACGGCGTAGCGAGCGGTCTCGCGCTCGGATGCGGTCGCAACTGTGATCGGTCGCGCTTGCAACAAATGGAACGTGCCAGTTGCGTAGGCCCACTCGATGTCGCGGGCGTCGCCGTAGAACGCCTCGACCTTCCGGCCCAGTTCGGCAAGCTGTGACAAAGCACTGTCACTGAGGCAGAACTGTCGCTGAAGCTCAGCGGGAACGGCGGTCTCACCCGAGGCATCGATGCGGAATGATTTTGAACCCAGTTGCTTGTCGAGAACCGCGCCGGTTTGCCGATTCAGTTTGAAGCGGTCAGGCGACACGCGGCCGGAGACGACTGCTTCACCGAGCCCCCACGACGCCTCGGCCAACATGCGCTGGCCGTTTGGGTCGAGCGGATCGCGCGTGAACAACACGCCGGCCACTTCCGCGGGTACGAGCTTCTGCACGACCACGGCCATCGCGATCTGCGATTCGTCGATGCCCTGCTTCGCGCGATAGGCCACAGACCGCTCGGTGTGAAGCGACTTCCAACAGCGTTCGACCGCTCCGATCAGTGCTTCACCTTCGACTCCGAGAATGGTTTCTTGTTGGCCGGCGAAGCTGGTATCCGCAGAGTCTTCGGCCGTCGCACTGGAGCGCACCGCCACGAGCCCGCCGCCGAGTTTGCGATAGGCGTCGTTCAGCGCATCACCGTAGCCCCCTCGCTCTGCGTGAGGACCATCACGCGGAGCGTGATGTCTACGGTAAACTTCCGTGGTAATGACGAAGCCATCGGGTACGGGCAGCCCGGCGGTCGCCATCTTGCCGAGGCTGAAGCCCTTGCCACCCACGCGCGGCGCGTCGGCATCGGTGATCGCGTCGAAGAACAAAATGTCGGACATAGGACTCCTCGGCGAACAATCAGGGGGCTGACGCCCCCCGCTCGCCCAATCATTTCTTCTTCAGCACGCCGCCTTCTTCGAGCACGAACCAGAGTTGTTCCCAGATCGCGGCTGGCGGCACCGCGTCCAGACCGCGGCTCGCCCAGGCCTGAGCAGCACTCTGTAAGATCGCAATCGCATCCTCGCGGACCGGCCCATCCGAGACCGCCTTCTTCGGCGGCTTCGGCCCCTGAGAACTCGCCGGCTTCGCGGCCTTCCCCATCTGCTTGTCCATCGCCTCGTTGCACAGTGCATCGGCACGCTTGTTGAACTCGCGGCGAATGTGCGAGATGGCGACCGAGTCGAACTCCTTCACGAGTTCCCGCGCGTCTTCATAAAGCGGAATCAAATCCGGATGCTTCACGCGATACTCGCCGTTCATCTGCTTCACGAGGAGTTCGCTATCGCTGAGCACGGCAATTCGCTTCAGGCCCAGGTCGGTGGCCGCTTCCAGCGCGCGAACCAACGCCGTGTACTCGGCCACGTTGTTGGTCGCGGTGCCGATCGTCTCGGCTTCCTCCACGGCCGGTAAGCCTGGGCGAGCGATCACGAAGGCCCAGGCCGCGGGGCCGGGGTTGCCCCGGGAACCGCCATCGATGTGTGCTGTCGGAACGTCGCTCATTGGGATCGACTCGCCGCGTGGTGTCCGGATTGCGAGAATGACGAAATTGTACTGGCACCTCGAACACTCGGAAGCGCATGAGCGAAAGCTGGCTCGTCCTTGAAACTTCGGGCCGCGTCGGCAAGCTGGGGCTGGCTCGCGATGGCACCATCGTGCGGAGTCGCCGGTTGGAGGAAACGCGCCGCCTGGCCCGCGACCTGGCACCGACGGTGAGCGAACTTTTGGCTGAGGAAGTGCTCCAACCGAAGGAGATTACTGGCGTGATGGTGAGCATCGGGCCGGGGAGCTATACGGGGCTGCGCGTGGGGATCACGTCTGCCAAATCATTTGCGTATGCCACGGGCTGCAAGTTGATCGCGGTCCCCACGTTCGCCGCCATTGCGTTACAAGCACCCGACGAGGCACGCGAAGTGTGGGTGATCGCGGACGCGCTTCAAGGCATGATTTACGTTCAACGGCTTTCTGGAAGTGACGGCATTCCACTCGACGAACTTCGGATCGAACGCGCGGAAGAGGTGCTGCCGCAGCTACCCGCTGAGGCGTGGATCACCGGACCGGGGCTCGCCGTTCACGCGAAGTGGCTTCCCGCGAATGCACGGGTCGCTTCGGAAGTGGATTGGGAACCCACCGTGGAGAGCGTGCTTCGCGCCGGTCGAGGAATTGCGCCGGTTTCACGGGAGGAACTGTTCGCACTGGAGCCGCTTTACCTTCGAGGAAGCTCCGCCGAGGAGAAGGCCAAAGCGAACGAACCGCGGGGTTGACCCGCGGTTCGCCGTTGACATCGGGTTGTCACTCGGGTCAGTTCTTGGGCGGCATGGTGCCGGGCACCTTCTCGCTGCCGGTGCCGAGGAGCGGCATCGGGTAGCCGATGTTGGGCGTACCAGCGGGCGGCTGCATGTAGACGGGAGCCCCCTGGTAAGCCATTCCCGGGCCTTCGGAGCCGCACGAAGCACAGCCACCGGCACCACCGGCGGGTGCGCCGTACTGGGCGGGAACCTTGAAGGCCGGGGTGCAGCAGGCGGCACCGCCGCCGTAGCCGCCACCGTAGCCTCCGCCGTACTGATGGTGGGCGTGCCAGCGATTGGCAATCACCTGGCGGACGCGACCGCAGCACCCCGTCGAGAGCGCGGAGAGCGTGGCAAGCAGGCAGAGCATGAGTAGTCGTTTCGGCACGCGAACCTCCTTATCTTCCTGAAGCGTGTCTCGGGAGGGGAACAGACGGAAGTCCGATCCATCGGAGGTCCGGGCCGTGGCTGCTCCTCAAGCGACAGGGGAATCGTGCGCTCTCACTCCATGCGAAACAAATGCGAAGCGAGCGATTTCGCGTAGGATGGGGGGAATCTCGATGCGTTGAACGGCTCGGGGAAACCTGCGGGTATTTAACCGGAATTCAGAAATGACGGAGGAAGTGGGTTGAACGCGTAAGATGTATCGCGCGGTTGGAAGGGAACGCATGCGTTCCGCGCGTCGCGCCGAAAGCGGCGCTCCACACGGAACGAGGAGTGAACGGCAATGTGCGCAGGATCAACCCGCGGGCGGCAGGAACCCGGCGGGCGGTGCCGTGGGGCAGCAGCCGGCCGAACTCACGCTCGTCTTGTGGCAGCAGCGGTGCCGGCAGCCGACCATCGGGATCAGCAGTGCTAAGGCACACAGGGCCAGGAACAGTCGTTTGGTCAACATCATCGGCTCCTTATTTCCGGTTGTCGGGTTGGGATAAAGGGTCGCCCGTGCCTCGGAACGGGCCGCCGAGCGACTCGCACAATTGGGATGCGAGTTACCTCTTAACAAAACCGTAGGCCCGACTTGCACGCACCGCAATGAGAGACTTGAGCGAAAAGACCCGGATTGCGGCTCCAGTCGGGGGGTTGTGCCGGTTTCGCGGTCGGAACCGGTCGGCGAAGCCCGGCAAGCGCGCCGGGTTGTGCGGGTCGTGCCGGCTGGCGAGACTGTTCCGATGAGTTCCACGCCATTCTTCGACGTTCGCATGAAGGGCTTCCGCGAACGCACCTCCGTCACGGAGGTTCTCCGACTACTAGACAGTCGAATCGCAGTGCTGCCTTCCGAGACAGTTCCCCTGCTGGAATGCGCAGGTCGCGTTCTGGCTTCCTCAATTAGTTCACCCGTCGATGTTCCCGGCTTCACCCGCAGCGCGATGGATGGCTACGCCGTTCGCGCGGACGAGACGCCGGGCTCGCTCGAGTTGATCGGTGAATCGCTGCCAGGACGAGGCTTCGCGGGAACCGTGGGACCAGGCCAAGCCGTACGCATCATGACGGGCGCGCCGCTTCCCGCCGGAGCGGATGCCGTGCTCATGGCGGAGCTTGCGGACGAGCGCGAGGGCCGCGTGTTGGCGCGAGAATCAACGCGACCGGGTAAGCACATCGTGCGCATCGGTGAAGACGTGACCATGGGAAGCGAAGTACTCTCGGCAGGTCGGCAACTTCGCCCGCAAGACGTCGGCTTGCTCGCGTCCGTCGGCATCGCCACGGTTACCGTCGTGTGCCGACCTCGAGTCGCGATCCTCGTAACGGGCGATGAACTGCTGCCGCCAGGTTCCACACCCGAAGGCGTTCGCATCGTCGATAGTAACTCGCCGATGCTGGCCGCGTTCGTGGCCCGCGATGGCGGAGTTTGCCTCCCCATCTCGTATGTGCCGGATCGATTTGAAACCGTGCGAGATGCGATCCACTTCGCCGATGCCGACGTGATTCTCGTCTCGGGCGGGTCGAGCGTCGGAACCGAAGATCACGCGCCGCGTGCCGTGGCAAGCCTCGGCGAACTCGCCGTTCACGGCATCGCATTGCGACCCGCCGGCCCCACGGGCATCGGCTTCCTTCCATCGCGCGTCGCGTTCCTGCTTCCCGGCAACCCCGTCTCGTGCCTCTGCGCCTACGACCTCTTCGCGGGTCGCGCCATTCGCCATCTCGGCGGCCGAAATCGCGAGATGCCTTACCGTACCTTCTCGCTTCCCTTGGCGACCGCGGTTCCCTCGGTCGTTGGCCGGGTCGACTACGTCCGCGTGAAGGTGACCGACGGATCGCTGGAACCGCTGGCCTCGGGTGGGGCATCAAACCTCAGCAGCACCGTCGTGGCCGACGGCTTCATCCTGATCGAATCTGAACGAGCAAGTCTGGAAGCCGGGGAACTGGTTCGCGCGTTCTTGTACGACCCGCACTTCACGATGGAACCGACCGGGCCGAACCTCGGATAGTCCTCACCCCAACTTCACCCGCGCCACCTTTCGGCCCAGGCGGATCACGAGGCCATCCGTCAGCGGCACGGTGGCTTTTGCGTCGGCGGGCTTCACGCGGTCCGGGCCGAAGTTGAACGCACCTTCTTCGATCTTGCGGCGGGCCTCGCCGTTGCTCGCCGCAAACTTCGCCAGCACGATTAACTTCACGGCCGCGATCGCACCATCGATCAGGTCCGTCGACGGGATCGCCACTTCGGCCATGTCGTCGGGGTCGCCCTTGTCCTCGAACTGCTTCTTCCACTCGGCCAGCACCTCGTCCGCGCCGGGCTGGCCGTGGTAGAAGCGCACGACATCCGCGCCGAGGAGTTTCTTCGCTTCGTTCGGTTTGCCGAGGATGATGCCGTCGATTTCGCCCGGCGTGCGATCGGTGAGCAGCGTGAACCACTCGCGCATGAGGCCGTCCGGGATGCGCATCGTTTTGCCGAACTGATCCTTCGCGGGTTCGTTCAGGCCAATGTAGTTCCCGGCGGTTTTGCCCATCTTCTTCTCGCCGTCCGTGCCGCGGAGGATCGGCATCGTCATGCAGATTTGCGGCTCCTGGCCCGCGGTCCGCTGCAGGTCGCGGCCGACCATCAGGTTGAAGAGTTGCTCCGTGCCGCCGAGTTCGACATCGGCGTGGATCTCGACCGAGTCGTGACCTTGCATCAGCGGATAGAGGCACTCGTGGAGGTAGATCGGCGTGCCGGCCTTGACGCGATTGCTGAAGTCGTCGCGTTCGAGCATGCGCTGCACGGTCATGTGGCCGAGCAGGCGGAGCATGTCGCCGAAGCCGAATTGGTCGAACCACTTCCCGTTGGGCCGCACCTCGGCCTTTGAAACGTCGACGACCTTGGCGATCTGTTCGAGGTAGGTCTTCGCGTTCTTGTCGATCTGTTCGAGGGTTAGGCTCTTGCGGGATTCGTCGCGACCGGAGGGGTCGCCGACGCGGGCCGTAGCGGTGCCGATGATGAGTACGGCGGTGTGGCCGAGTTCCTGGAACTGGCGGAGCTTGCGCAGCGGCACGGTGTGGCCGAGGTGGACGTCGAAGCCGGTGGGGTCGATGCCGTACTTGATGCGCAGCGGCTTGTCGGTGGCGAGGCTGCGTTCGAGCTTCTTGCGAAGTTCGTCGAGCTTCTCGACGTGCGTGGCACCGCGGGTCAGGATTGCGACCTGTTCATCGACGGGAAGGAACGGCATGGTTGAATCTCGATTGTTGAGCGCACCGGCGATGCCGCGCTCCGCTCCGCAGACTTCGCGTCGCGGCTAAACTTAATTATGGAACTGGAAGCGGCCGACGGCTTCGAATGCATTCTGATAATGGTGGACGACGGGTTCGCGAGCGGACGGTGGCCAACTCAGGATCAACACATCGAAGCGGACGCTCACGCCTTCGAGGAGCCGCTTGCGGGCGAGGAATCGCACCGCGGCATTCGTGATCTGCCTCTGTTTTTGGAGGTCGACGGAGGCCGTCGTGCGTTCGAGATTGGTGCTGGCAGTGGAACGAACCTCGACGATGACGATGGTTTGGCCGTCGAGTGCGATGAGGTCGAGTTCGCCGGCAGGATCGGCGACGTTCGCGGCGAGGATTCGGTAGCCGAGGTTGCGGAGGAAGCGGGCCGCAGCGCGTTCGCTGCGGCGACCAAACCAGCGCCGCCACCACGGCCAGCGAGAAAATTGACCCTCCGACCTTCGCGGCTCAGGGGATGACGATTCGCGTGGCATGAATGTTATTCGCTACTGGTATTCCCGCAGTAGGGACACGTTTTGCCATCCCAGCCCGAGGGGCTCAGACAGTTGGGGCATTCACCCTTGCTCGGTCTTCGCTGCGGATACTGAAATGGGGGCTCGGATGAACTGCGTGCGATTTGCTCCAACTGCAACCATTCTTTGATGTCACGTTGCGGCGGTGTAC
This sequence comes from Gemmataceae bacterium, assembly GCA_043733485.1. Lineage (GTDB taxonomy): Bacteria > Planctomycetota > Planctomycetia > Gemmatales > Gemmataceae > Urbifossiella. The sequence continues at coordinate 7,933 of JAYTGN010000299.1, read as the reverse complement.
GAAACAACAAACCCATGGGGGTCATTCGCTGTTTGCACTTAGGACAGTTAAACTCGCGATCAGAGCTGGAACCAAAAGTGCCCCGAGCCTTGAACGCCTTGCGACACTTGAAGCAAGCGAAGTGCTGCTTATGACCACAGTGGTTGAAATCGTAGGACCCCACCAGCCGTCCTTCGGTCGTAATTCAAGTTGCTGAGAAACCCGGTTTCCAAAGCAGAAACCGGGTTTCGAGAGACTTTTACTTCTTCTTCTTGGCGGCCTCGGCCTCGGCCTCGCGCTTGGCCTTCTTCTTGGTGGCCGACTTGCTCACTTCGCCCTCGGCCGTCTTCTTGGCGGCCGTTTCCTGAGCCGCTTTCGCCGCCGCTTCCGCCGACGACTTCAGGTCGGCGTCGATCTTGTGCTGGCGCTTCACGTCGTCCTTGATCTTCGTCGCCTTACCCACGCGGTCGCGGAGGTAGTACAGCTTCGCACGGCGAACCGAGCCCGCCTTCTTGATCACGATCTTCGCGATGCGCGGCGAATGGATCGGGAAGATGCGCTCGACGCCTTCACCCTGGACCAGCCGGCGAACCGTCACGGTCTCGCTCACGCTGGAGTTCTGGCGGGCGATCACGTCGCCTTCAAAAATCTGCACGCGTTCCTTCGGGCCGTCGAGGATCTTCTGGTGGACCTCGATGCGATCGCCAATGCGGAAGTCGGGCACGTCGGCTTTACGCTGCGACTTTTCGACGATTTGGAGCGGGGCGGCTTTCATGGCTGGTTCCTATTTTCCCCCGCGGTCCCCTTCGGGCCGCGGCTAAATTTTTGTTCCTGTCGCCACTTCGCGATGGCCTGGTGATTGCCGCTCAGGAGGATGTCCGGAACTTCGAGGCCGCGGAACACCCGAGGCCGGGTGAAGTGCGGATATTCGAGTTGGCCTTCCTCGCTGTGCGATTCGTCCGCGGCACTTTGCAGGTCGCCCAGTACGCCGGGGATGAGTCGCAGCGTCGCGTCGATCACCACCATCGCCGGCACTTCACCACCGTTACAGATGAAGTCGCCGACGGAAATTTCCCACGGCTGCAGAGTCTGGCGGATTCGGTCGTCGAACCCCTCGTATCGGCCGCAGAGCAAAATCAGTCGCGGCTCAATCGCCAGCTTCTCCACGGTCCGTTGCGTTAGGCGCTCGCCGGACGGGGTGAGCATCACCACTTTGCCGGGAACCTCCGACTTGGCCTGAACCGCCTCGACGCAGTCGAGAATCGGTTGAGCCATGAGCACCATTCCGGGGCCGCCGCCGAACGGGCGGTCGTCCACTTTTTGGTGCTTGTCCTGGGCCCACTCGCGGATGTTCCAGGGGTGAACTTCGATCAACCCGGCCCGAATCGCGTCGTCGAGCAGGCTCTGGCCGAGGTAGCTCTCAAAGATCGCGGGGAACAGGGTCAGGACGTCGAACCGGATGGTGGCCACGGGGCACCGGTTACTTGGCGGCTTCGGCCGCGGACTTCGCCACGTCTTCGGCGACCTTCGCGGCCGATTCCGTTTCGAGAGCCTCGCAGCGCTTCATGTGCTTCTTGAAGATCGCTGCGCAATGCTCGGAGGCAATAGCTCCGACGCTCTGCCAGTACTTGATGCGTGTGGGGAGCAGCGTGATGCCCTTCACGGGATCGGGCACGTGCGGATCGTAGGTGCCCAGCTCTTCGATGGCCCGGCCATCGCGCGGTTGGCGGTGATCGATCGCCACGATACGGTAATAGTGCCGGTGGGTCCGGCCCATCTGCTTCATCCGAATTCGAACAGCCACGGGAAACGCCCTCAAACAGCCTGATTCGTAGTGGAACCATCTAATATAGTTACGAAGTGAAACAGCGACTACCCGTTCGCACGGGGAATTTGCAAGGGAATTGCGGAATGGGAACTTCGAGCCTGCCCGTCCCGAGCTCCCACCTGGAAGCGTTGAGCCCCGTTGAGATTCGCGACATGGTGTCGCGGGGCTATCGATTCGTGCGCTTCGAACGATGCACGTCGTTCCTCATCGCCACGATCCGGCACGAGTCGCGAATCTACCTCACTGAGAACTGGCAGGGCCGCTACCTCCGCGGGCTCGGCTACTCTTTGCTCTCACTTCTACTCGGACCGTGGGGCGTACCCTGGGGTCTCTTCCTGACCGCTCAGTCGCTCTGGACCAATCTGAAGGGCGGGATCGACGTGACGGATGACGTGCTGGCCGAGATCGACCGCCCCCTTTGATTCGGCCTCAAAAGGTCTCAATTTTAAGGCCTATGTGCAATGTGCCGAATCCCGGAAAAAAACCGACTGTGCGGGTTGCACCGGCGAAACGCATGACCTAGGTACTTGATGTTCTCGCTCGATGGCCTCTGGGTACGAGCGAAACAAAACACCGGAACTTTCCGGAACACCTCAGTCATCTCCTGGGATACCAGGAGCGGAGAAAGACGATGCGCAACTTCACGAAGAGCCTGGTCAATTTCATCAAGAAGGAAGACGGCCCGACCGCGGTTGAGTACGCCGTGATGCTGGCCCTGATCGTCGTGGTCTGCATCGCAGCCATCACGACCCTCGGTTCGAACGCGAATAGCACGTTCAGCTACGTCGGCTCCACGATCAAGCCGCCAGCCGCTACCGGCACCTGAGCGAAGTTCCCAGCCTCGAAACAAAACTCGAGTCTCCCCGCGACGCCCTCGCGGGGTTTTTTCATTTCTCGCGCTCCGCAAGTCCAATGTCCGGGTTTCCGACACTCCAAGAAAATCGCTGACAGAATTGTCCGCACAATTAATTCGATTGTCCAAATCCGAACTATCGTTCCATAACGACGAAACGAGGTGAGAAGGACTTGGTGAGGTTGAGAATCCCCACTCGAACCGATCCGAGCGAATGAGAGTCGCCACTCGTCGTCCCGCCAAAAGACCCAAGCCAAACCAAAACCTGCCAGAACCGGACACCGGAAAAGGACTCAGATGCGATCCGCAACGAAACTGCTGGTGAATTTCATCAAGAAGGAAGACGGTCCCACCGCAGTGGAATACGCCGTGATGCTGGCCCTGATCGTGGTGGTGTGCATTGCCGCCATCACGACTCTCGGTTCGAATGCGAACAGCACGTTCTCATTCGTGGGCTCGGCAATTCAGCCGCCTTCGGGTAGCTGAATCGCGATTGCACTCTCGCCTCCGCTGTACAGCCCGATCGGCATTGCAGCGGAGTCTTCGTTTCGCCACTTCCGTTCGAGCAACTCTCCGGTTTCCCAATCACGATTTGAGCGGGACGAGAAGAATGGAGCCGTCGTCGAGAGCGACGGCGAGGATGCGTCCGTGCGTGGAGAAAGCCGCGGCGCGAACGGCCGAGTCGAATCGGAATTCTTGGCCCGCCTTGCCGGACGCGGCTGCATAGAGGTAAAGCCGGCCCGCCCGAGTTCCCACGGCCACGGTCGTCTCGTCGGCGGAAGACGCGATGCAGGTGGGGCGACCGGCCTGGCCGAGCCTCGGAGCGAACGGGTTCGGACGTTCGGGGGCGACCTCAAAAAATGCTTCGGGAGTCGCACTTCCCAACGCGAATCGGCCGGCCGCTCGCGCCGCACCGATCAGATACAGCCGTTGTCCGTCCGGGCCAAACCCACCGCCGGGCGTCGCCTTCACCCCCGCGGGAGTATCGAGGACTTGAGCGAGTTTGCCAGTGGAAAGTGAGAGGACGCGATTCATCGAATCGGGACCGAACGCCAAGCAGTGCTTGCCATCCGGCGAGACTGCGAGTGAAAGCACTCCCTCCGAGGGATGATCGAGTCGGCTCAGTATCTTTCCACTGTCGAGATTCACGCGAACGAGGTGATTCTCCGTGTCGGCGAGTGCCGCGACGGCGGTCTTCCCATCCGGGGAAACGGCCGCTGTTGTTACTGGGATTCCAGGGCCCACGTCCACGGTTCGTCCGATGCCCTCCGTCCAGACGGAAAGTTTACCCGTTCGATCGGGAGCCAGCACGATTCGGCCATCGGGCGTGGCGGACGGCACGGCGTCTTCGGCCACGGTCAAGTTTGTGAACTTCGCCTTCCCGCGGATCGCAGGGAGTTCCCACTCTTGAGGCGGTTGACCGAGTCGCGACACGAGCAACTTCTCATCGTTGGGAGCAAACCGCAGCCACGCAACCGCGGCCCCAGACCCAGCCACGCGAACGACGGGCACGTCGGCGAGTGGATCCTTGCTCGGCGTCAGCCGATCCAAAGGAGAAGGCAACTTTCGCAACAGGCTCGCAGCGACGGAAGCCGGTGGCAAACCCGAATGCTTCGCACGAAATTCCAAGACGCGTGCCCGTAACTGATCGCGATTGTCGGCGCCACCCGACACGGCTTTACGCAGTAACTTCAACTCGTCCAATGGCTCTTCCTCGACTGCCGAGGAACCGGCAACAACCGCATCGGCACTCGGCCGCTCGCGGGTCGAGGCGAAGATCGCAAGCGAAAAGGCGAGAATCATCGCGATGCCTGCCGCGTACCAACCGGAACGGCGGCGTACCACCGGGCTCGCCGCCGCAAGCGTGGGAGCCGGCGAAACTCCGGACGAAGACGGATCCTGCGCGATGAGCAGATCGAACTGCGACTGCCATTCCGCCGCCTCCTGCGGTTCGCTGGGAGCAGCGATAGGGGCCTGCCCAGGTCTCAATGCCAAGAGCGCGTCGATGAGTTGTTGGGGAGTTTGGAAGCGATCGTCCGCCTCCTTCGCCAGGAGCCGCGAAACGATTGCCGCGAGTGCAGCCGGAGTTGCCGAGCGAGGCAGGACGAGTTTGGGAAGTGGAGCCGAGGCGTGCTGCACGAGTTTGTCGATCGGCGAGCCTTCGTACGGCGTGCGCCCGGTGAGCAGGTAGAAAAACGTGCCGCCGAGGCCGTAGAGGTCCGCGCGAATGTCGACGCCGTGCGGGTTCCGCGCCTGTTCCGGAGCCATGAAGTCCGGGGTTCCTAGCATCACGCCCTCGCGCGTCAGGCTTCCCGCAATCGAGTCCGACACGGCCAAATCGTTCAGGCTGTTCGAAAGCCCGAGGTCGAGCAACTTCACGGCCCGCGACTTCTCTTCCCGCATGATGTTAGAGGGCTTCAGGTCGCGGTGAATCAGGCCGCGTTCGTGAATGTGCTTCAACGCCAACGCCGTCTGGTAAATCACGAGGCAAGCATCGGCGACCGAAAAAGGACCATCGCGGCGAACGGTCGCGGTCAGGTCTTCGCCGGCAATGTATTCGGTGGCCAGGTAGAGCTGCTTCCCGACCTGCCCGGCGTCGAGCGCCTTGATCAGGTAAGGATGGTTCAAGTCTGCCGTGAGTTGAATTTCCCGTAAAAATCGACGCGCAACTACCTTCGAAGCAATCTTGTCGGCGCGAATCACTTTCAAGGCGTCGATGCGACCCAGTCGAACGTGCCTCGCCTTGAAGACCGCTCCCATGCCGCCTTCGCCGAGTCGCGAGAGGAGAACGTAGTCTCCAAATAGGAGGCCAGCCGCTTTGCCGGCTAGCAAGACATCCGCCTGGAAAGGCGTGATCCAAGCCTTATCGAGGAGCCGTTTCACGATTTTCTCGGGGCTCGGCGACCTGCGTTCGGCGGCAGCTTCCACTCGATCCAACTGCTCCGGCGTGAGCAGGGGCAGTTGCCGCAGGTCGGCGAGCAGGGATTCGGACGAGATCGCCGTCATTTCCAGAGCATCCGTAAGCGTTCAGACCGGGCCTCACTTAGTTCATAGCTTGTACTTCGCTCCCTCGGGCAGACTTTTTCGCCGCCTGAAAGTAACGAGCAGCCCGCCGGTATCTCTGAAGCGAACTTCGCCGACGCCCGATATTCGGAATTTCATGAGGATCGCGTTCATTACGTCTGGTGCGGCCGGAATGTTTTGCGGCAGCTGCATGCGCGACAACACGCTCGTCGCGGCACTGCGGAAAGACGGCCACGACGCCCTGCTCATCCCCACGTACACGCCGATCCGAACCGACGAAGCCGACGTGAGCGAACGCCGCGTCTTCTTCGGCGGCATCAACGTCTACCTCCAGCAGAAGTCCTGGATCTTTCGCCACACGCCCTGGCTCCTCGATCGGCTCTTCGACTTCAATCGCTTGCTCCGTTGGGCGTCGCGCTTCGCGGTGCGAACCAAATACAGCGAGCTCGGCGAACTGACCGTTTCCATGCTCCAAGGCCACGCTGGGAAGCAGACCAAGGAAGTCGACAAGCTCACTGAGTGGCTGGCGAACGATCACCGCCCCGAGGTGGTCGTCCTTTCGAACGCGCTGCTGTCGGGCGTGCTTCCCGAACTGAAACGCAAGCTCGGAGTGCCCATCCTGGTAACGCTTCAGGGCGACGATATTTTCCTCGAAGCCTTACCGGAGCCTTACCGCACCCAATGCCTCAACTCGATCCGCGCGAACGACGCGGCCGTCGATGGCTACATCTGCACGAGCCGCTACTATGCGGACTTCATGGCGGGTTACCTGGGCTTGAATCGCGCGAAAATGCACGTCGTCTATCCCGGATTGAACCTGGAAGGGCACGGCGGCAAACGCGAGGTTCGGCGCGAACCGCTCGCGATCGGCTACTTCGCCCGAATCTGCCCCGAGAAAGGCTTCCACAATCTCGTGGAGGCTTTCATCGCGTTGCACTCCCAGATTAGCCGCGAGGCGCAGTCCGCGGAGCCGAGCGTGGCGGGACCCACAGCCAAGCGAGGGGTGAAACTGCGCGCCTCCGGCTGGCTCGGCGAGAACCATCGAGCCTACTTCATCGAGCAACTCCACAAGCTGGAGGCCGCCGGCCTCGCGGCCGATTTCGAATACGTGGACAGCCCCAGCCACGTCGACAAAGTGAAGTTCCTGCAATCGGTCGACGTCCTCTCGGTGCCGACGACGTACCATGAACCGAAGGGCCTCTACGTTCTGGAAGCTTGGGCCAACGGCATTCCCGTCGTGCAGCCTCGACACGGTTCGTTCCCGGAACTGATCGAATCGACCGGCGGTGGCCTCCTCGTTTCTGCGGACAATCCCGCGGCTCTGGCCGAGGGGCTCGAACAGTTACTCGGGGATCGCGACCTCCGCGATCGCATGGGCCGGGCCGGCGCGTCTGCGGTCCGCGAACGATTCACCGCCGAGGTCATGGCTCGAGAAACCGTCGCGCTCCTCGAACGCTTCACGGCACAGCACTCCTTCCCACCGCAGGCCTCATGAGCTTCACCACCACGCGCCGCGTCGACTTCGGCGACACCGACATGGCCGGGATCATGCACTTCGCCAATTTCTTCCGCTTCATGGAATCGGCCGAGATCGACTTCCTCCACACGCTCGGTCTCACCGTGAGTTGGCGCGAGAATCACGTGAAGTGGGGCTTCCCGCGCGTCTCGGTCTCGTGCGACTTCTCGAAGCCCGCCCGCTTCGAGGACTTGTTGAGCATCGCGGTGACGGTCGAGAAAGTCAGCGCGAAGTCGGTGTCGTACCGGTTCGATTTCAGCAATCAGCGAGGGGAAGCGCTCGCCGTCGGGCGCATCACGACGGTGTTCTGCCGTTCGGACGGACCGGACCACCTGGAATCGGTCGCCCTGCCGGCGGAGATGCGCGCGAAGCTCGAGCCGCTGGTGGATTCGCGATAATCATGGACGCAGAACCTTACCTGACGAAGCTCACGACCCGCCTGCTCGATGGCATCGAACGGCTACCCGCAGACGTGCGCGAACGACACACTGCCTATCTGCTCACCGCCCAGAATCCGGATGGCGGCTTCTCCGGGCGCGACGGCGGCTCCGACCTCTACTACACGGGATTCGCCCTGCGTTCCCTGGCCGTGCTTCAAGCGATGAATCCCACGGTCTGCACCAATGCGGCCGGCTTCTTGCGGCAAAAGATGACCGGTTCCGCGCACGTAGTCGATTTCTTCTCGCTGGTCGTGAGTTGCTATCTCGTGCCGCTCGGCGGTGGGCCGGATGTG
>JAYTGN010000298.1:0-3836 GCA_043733485.1 Gemmataceae bacterium | reverse complement strand
CTCGTGGCGCAATGCTCTCCAAACGTGGCGCTCGGTGGCATGCTATCCACTCTCAGCGTGCGGCTCCGTTCAGATAAGCCTGATACCGCCGGGAACTCCTCAGGAGATACGCTCGCCCGAATGGATGCCGGTCCGACACCCCGAAGCGAGTTCGAACGCGAATTGAGGGATGCTGAACGTAAACGGCCCCGTTAACCCGCGGGTACTGTTAACCAGAGAGCGCGAGAGTTCGGGCGATACTTTTCGGACCGGCCAGCGTAACACCCCACGTTTGCATTCGGGGCGCTCGAACCGTCTCCCGAACCGGAGATATTCGACCGCGGGGCCGCGAGCCCGAAAAGCCTTCGAAGAAAGGGCAAAACGCAAAACGCCGAGAGGCGGACCTCTCGGCGTTTCCCGGTAAGCCCTGTGTAGTTCAAACTCGAAACCCGAGCTGAAAGCTCCCCCGGTAGGATTCGAACCTACGACCCGCCGGTTAACAGCCGGCTGCTCTACCACTGAGCTACAGGGGAATGAACTCTCGCCACAGAATTGATAGAGTAGAGCCCGCTCGAAGACAAGGGGTTCGCGCCCGCCTGCCGCTCAGAACCAGACGCACCGTTCACCCAGCCGATACTTTCAGATAGCGCCGCGGCAATTCCGCACCGGTCACGAAGCTCAGCTTCCCCATCTTGCACATCTGGTACACGTTGATCCGAAAATCCGGGCACGTGCTCACGAGACAATACGCATCCGTCGGCGAGTAGCCGTGCTCCGAAATCAGCCAGTCCATCAGGTTCACCGTGGCCGTCTCCACCGCCGACTCCATTGGCCGATCGGCAAAGATGGACACGATCGCGTTCGGCTTCTCGATCCGCATCCAAGGGATGCGCTTCTGCTTGATCAGTTCGAAGCGAACCCGCACGGTCGCTTTCGTTTCCGCCGCGGTACCGGTGAACTCGGTGTCGCCCTGACTGGCGTGAACGTCGCCGAGGTAGAAGAGCGCACCGGGGTGGTACACGGGAAGCAGGATGCGGTTGCCGGGAGCCACGTCGCGGATGTCGAGGTTGCCGCCCCAGGCACCCTGCCCGTCGAGGCTCGTCGTCACCTCCCGATCCGGTGCGACGCCGATGGTGCCGACGAAGGGCGTGATCGGCCACGAGATGCGATCGTTGAAGTGGACTGTGCCGTCGCGGGTCGTGCCGCTTGGGCCGGGCGTGTGCCGAAGGATTTTCGTGGTGTAATCGGAAGAGAGTTCAGGCCAGCGAGTCGATTCGCCGAGCGGCCCGCGGCGCGGACCGATCGCCACCCACGAGTAGTCGTCTACGAGGATGTCTTCGATGGTGATGGCAAGCACGTCGCCTCGTTCGGCTCCTTCGAGGTAGACCGGCCCGCCGATGGGGTTCGCGGTCGGAGGCGTGCGGTCGAAGCCGGGTCGCTTGCCGGGGATCGCTTTGTCGTCGGGGCTCTTGAAGTAGCCGGTGCTGGCGTCGTAGGTTTCGATCTCGAACGATTCGCCGACCTTCACGCGGAGGAGCGGTTCGTCGCGCCAGTCGAAGGCGTACTTGCGGGACTGCTCGCGGTGGATTCTTTGCACGGTGGTGTCCGGTTTACATGAGGCGATCTTCGGCCCAGGTGTGCCGACGGCCGGTCGCGAACTCTTTGTACTCCGCTTCGGTCGGTTTGTGAATCGTCGCGGGATCGAATGCGGTGTTGATGGCTTGGAGGAGTGCGACGATGCCGGCGTCCGGGTAGCCGACGCCGCGGACTTCAAAGCAGTCGCGATTCACATCGAGAATCTGAAGTCGTTCTTTGAAAACGCGAACGTGCCGGAGTTCGCGGAGTTCCGATCGCGTGCGTTTGAGAAACTCGAGCGCCGCGTTCGGCTCGGTCGCCGAGTATTCGAAGGTGGCAAGCGGCGCAGTGTGCTTCATGGTTCCCCAAGTAGCCCTCTCGCTCCGCGAGAGAAAAGCACATTTTCGGCCCGAGAACATTCCTCTCATCGTACCCGGCAAGACCGCTTCTGTGAATGGGGGCCAATCGAAACGGGGCACCGCGTGAGGTGCCGCTCGCTCTGTTGTCTCGTTCCCGTGCCGATACAACGAATACCTTGCGCGACAAATTCTTCCGAGGTGTGCCGATGCGTCCGAATCCGATCAAGAAACTGCTTCGAGAAGGCAAGCCGGCGGTCGGCACGTGGCTCACCCTTGGGAACGTGCTGGCGGCGCGGTTCCTGGCCCGGGCCGGCTGGGATTGGCTCACGGTCGATACCGAGCACAACGCCATCGGCATCGAGGCGGCGGCGGATTGCTTCGCGGCGGTGGCCGACGCCGGCAACACCGCCCTGGCCCGCGTTCCCTCCAATCGCCACGACCACATCAAGCGCGTACTCGATACCGGCGCGCACGGCGTCGTGGTGCCGATGGTCAACTCGCGGCAAGAAGCCTTCGATGCGGTCTCGGCGTGCCTTTATCCTCCCGCCGGGACGCGCAGCGTCGGCGGAGCGGCCCACGCCCTGAACTTCGCCGCCAGCCCCACCGATTACTACGCCCGCGCCAACCAGGAAATCCTCGTCGTGCTTCAGTGCGAACACATCGTCGCCGTCAAGCACTTCGACGAAATCTACTCGGTGCCGGGCATCGACGCGGTGTTCGTGGGTCCGAACGATTTGGCGGCCAGCATGCGCGGCCCGGACGGCAAACCCCCGCACCCGGACGCCTTCAAGGAAGCGCTCGCCGAGATCCTCGCTGGCTGCAAGCGCAACAAGGTCGCACCCGGGATTCACACGTTCGGCGCGGAAGAGGCCCGCATGAGAATCGACGAAGGCTGGCAGTTCATCGCCGTCGGCAGCGAATTGAAGCTGATGCTGGATGCGTCGAAGAAAACGACCGACGCCCTCGGCCTCGGCAAGACCGGCGAGATGGCGAAGTACTGAACTCTCGCGCGGCCCAGCCTGCTAAAACAAAGGCACTCGCCACACTCCGAGATTCGCCATGCGCCTCGCACCCACCCTCCTGATTCCGTTGCTCGGCCTGGTTCTCATCGCAACTCCACGCGGGCATTCAAACGTAGCCGAACCGCCCGGCAACAAGGAGTTCAAAGACGACGTGCGCCCGCTATTGCAGAAGTACTGCCTCGGTTGCCACTCCACGAAGCTGAAGAAAGGAAGCCTCGATCTTGAGCGATTCGGGTCGATCGAAGACATTCGCAAGGACGTGAAGCCGTGGCAAGGGATGATCGAGCAGATCGAGACGGGCGAGATGCCGCCGAAGGAGAAGCCGCAACCGAGTGCCGAGGAGAAGAAGAAACTCATGGCGTGGGTGAAGGGCTTTCTCGATGCCGAGGCACGGGCCAACAAGGGCGACCCCGGCCATGTGCCCTTAAGGCGGCTCAGCAACGCCGAGTTCGACTACACCATCCGCGACCTCACCGGCGTCGATCTGAAGCCGACGCGCGAGTTCCCGGCCGACGGTGCCGCGGGCGAAGGCTTCACCAACGCCGCCGAGGCACTCACCGACATCTCGCCGGCGCTGCTCACGAAGTACCTCAATGCCGCGAAGGACATCGCGGACCACACCGTGATGCTCCCGGATGGATTTCGCTTCTCGATGGGCAAGACGCGCCGCGACTGGAGCGACGAACAGACCGCGAAGATTCGCGCATTCTACGCCGAGTTCGCGACCGAAGGCAAACTCAACTTCACTCCATACCTCGCGGCCACGGTGAAGCATCGCGAGGCACTCGCCGCCGGGAAGTTCGATGAAGTGGCCGCGAAGGAGAAGCTCAACGCGAAGTACCTCGGCGTCCTGTGGAAGGCCCTCATCGGCGCGGGTGGCACCGTGCTTCCAGCCGGTGCT
>JAYTGN010000297.1:0-3864 GCA_043733485.1 Gemmataceae bacterium | reverse complement strand
GGCCCTTTCACGCGAACCTCGGCAAACGAGAGGTCAAGGCGCCGAAGGTGTACCTGCGAGATCCCGGAATGCTCCACGCATTGCTCGGCATCCGTACTGAGCAGGCGCTGCTGGGGTCTCCGGCTGCGGGGGCGTCGTTCGAGGGCTTTGTGATCGAGCAGCTCGTCAATCTGCTCAGCCTCGACGAGCGTGAGTGCTTCTTCTGGTCCACCTACCAGGGAGCGGAGCTCGACTTTCTCGTCATCCGCGACGGCAAGCGGCGCGGGTTCGAGATCAAGCTCACCGTCGCGCCTGCCGTGACCAGGTCGATGCACATTGCGATGGAAGACTTGAAGCTCGACCACCTCGATGTGGTTCATGCCGGGGAACACACGTTTCAGCTCTCCCCGAAGATCCGCGCGGTCGCGATCACCAGGCTGAAGAAGGATATCGGGCCGGGGCTATGACTTGACGAACTCTTCGAAGCGCCGCTTGTCGGTCGCTTTGTGCAAGGCCGAAAAGTGGCCCAGGTGATTCGCCAAGGCGCCGCTCGGTTCGAGCTGACGGACGGGCCGATTCCCAGCCCGGGACCGGCGCCCCTCCGAAGTGGTTACTCCTTCGCCGTCTTTTTGGAGAAGCGAAACGCCGTCCGTTCGACAAACCGAAACTTCTCGAGCGATGCGTCTGGAGCTGCGCTTGGCCACTCGAAATTCGCATAGGCAGCCTCGAAGCAACGGCGAAACGACGGATCCGCGACGTTGGAGGCGGCGACCTTTGCCGTAAGGACCCGATAGGTCCCCTTCACGTTGGCGATCTCAAAGGCAGTCACCGTGTAGATCGCGGATGGAGTTCGCTTGGCCTTCAAGAGCGGCAGGAAGCACTCCTTCTCGAGCCGTTCGGAAACGCCCTCGCGGTACTTCTTGTAGAAGTTGTTGCGGTCCTGCGTGTCGAGGGCGAAATCGAGCGTTGCGACGTCGGTGTTCTGCGCCAGCGACGACACACTTCCTTTTGTCGCGACCTGCTTCGCCATTCGAACCTTCAACACTTCCACCCGCTGCGCATACGGCGCTTCAAGCGCCTTCTGTTCCGCGTCAAAGGTCCCCTTCCAACGCGCCAACTCGGGGTGCTTCCATTCTCCCTGGTCTACCAATGAGATCGGGTCGGTGTACTCGTGCTCGGTGCACGCACCTCCGAACGCGTGGCACGAGTCCTTGCGGGCGGCGCACCGCATGAAGCCGTGTTCGACGAAGTCGCAGTGCAGCGTGTCTTCATTGCAGTCGTAGCACTCGGCCTGCGCGCTGAACGCGCCGAGGAACAATGCGGCAGCAAGAACGAATTTCATCGAAAAACGAATCATCAGGCCCCCGTTCGGTGAGGGTTTGCGGATTAGCATTGCGCGCAGCTCACCGCGGTAGTGATCGCTTGCACCTGCGCGCGGGTGGTGCTGACCGACCGCGTCTACCGGCGGCCGGGCCTATGACTTGACGAACTCTTCGAAGCGCCGCTTGTCGGTCGCTTTGTGGAAGACCGAGGATTGCGTCGTAGTGCGCTGAGCTCATTTGCGCAGTGCGGCTGAGACTCCCGAGGGAGTGCGCCCGGGATGGCCGATGACCGCGTGTGGGTCGTCCTTTGAACGCCGGGATCGCTTGCACGTGCGCTCGCTGCGAAGGGAAGAAGACAGCTGCGGACGCCGCTCGGGTGACGGACAATAGCGCGATGATTTTTCCTCCACTTCCTGCCCATCACTCTGCGCCCATTCGCTCGAAGCACCTGCAGCTCCTCGCAGTTTTCGGCGAGGAGAACCGCGACAACAACCTGATGTTCGGCCTTCACAACGGCGGGCTGCAGTTCAACTTGAGACGGACGACCGCTCCTCGCGGCCAGCGAGAACAGGACTTCGCCTGGGCCTGGGGTGAAGAGGCGACCACGGTGATTTCCCGCGATCGCGAATGGTTCGTCGGAGTGAAGTCCGACGGCCTCGTCGTGACCTGCGCGGGAGAGGAAAGCGACTCGACCGAGTTCTCTGTCTGGCAAGACGGAAAGAAGGTGCGGACGATCAAGGGCCCTGCGACGGGCGTGCACATGACCCAGGCGCAGGTTCTTCATGACCGCCTCTGCGTCCGTACGGAAGCAGAGGAGATCATCGTGATCGATCTCGATCGGCCCGGAAAAAAGCACTGGCTCACGCTCGCGAAGTTCGGTCCTGCGCCGGTCGATGATGAGCCCCTCGAGATCGAGCTCTGGTTTGGGGGCGCGCCCGGCGACGCAATAGTGATCTGCGATGGCAAGGTCATCACCTCCTACGACGCAGCCACCGGGAAGAAGCGCTGGGAAATCAAAGCGCCGAAGCGGCGGGAACTGGGGGCGGTCGTGGTCCGCGCCGATGGCGCAGTTGCCGTCGCCAACATCTCGGCTCCTCAGGGGCAGCCCAAGGCGGCCAGATTCGCCGTCCTCGACGTGCGCACCGGCAAGGTCCTGGCCGAGTTGGCGAACCAGAAGCCATACGCCCGTGGGCTGGCCTTCGTGGATCACGGTCGCATCCTGGCCACAGCATCGTCGGACGGCTCTCTCGCACTTTGGGATGCGAACAGCTGGAAGCTATTGGAGACGCTGAAGGTCGATCGCAAGACCGAGTTCAGTAGGCCTCACGGGGTGATGGCGTGGGACGCGCACGATGCTGTGGTGTTCAGGACGACAAGGGGGGAGGCGTACCTCTTTGGTGTCAGCCGCGACGCATCCCCTGCGGCAAAAGAGTCGAAGCAGACCAAAACTCGTGCGGCAGCAGCGCCTGCGCGCCGACATCGCCCCGCCAAACTTCAAACTGAGCGCGAAAGCTGAAGGGCCGTACGGCCGGGCCTATGACTTGACGAACTCTTCGAAGCGCCGCTTGTCGGTCGCTTTGTGGAAGGCGTCTTCGCCGCCAATCGTCTTCGCCTTGGCCAGCGCGTAGAGCGCGTCGTCCATCGACTGCATCCCCATGCCCTTCCCCGACTGGATGATCGAATGGATCATCGGGGTGTTGCCTTCGCGAATGACGTTCGGAAGGCCGGGGGTCTTGAGCAGGATCTCGTTCACGGCGACGCGGCCCTTGCCGTCGGCAGTGCGCAGCAGCAGCTGCGACACGATGCCGGCCAACGACTCGGAAAGCATGGTGCGGATCTGCGACTGCTGATCGGTGGGAAACGCGTCGATCAATCGATCGATCGTCTTGGGCGCGTTGTTGGTGTGCAGCGTGCCGAACACCAGCACGCCCATCTCGGCGGCGGTGACGGCCAGCGCGATGGTGTCCATGTCGCGAAGCTCGCCGACGAGGATCACGCCGGGGTCCTGGCGAATCGCCGAGCGCAGCGCGGAGGCAAACGACGCGGTGTCGGGGCCGACTTCGCGCTGCGAGATCGTGCACGACTTGTTCTGATGAACGAACTCGACCGGGTCTTCGATGGTGATGATGTGCTTGGTCGAGTTGGTGTTGATGCGATCGATGATCGCCGCGAGCGTGGTCGACTTGCCTGAGCCCGTGGGTCCGGTGACGAGCACCAGGCCCTGCTCGAGGTCGGCGAAGCCGGCGATGCCGATGGGAACTTTCAGCTCTTCGAGGGTGCGGATTTTCTCGGGGATGATGCGGAAGACGGCGGCGGCTCCGCGTTCCTGGTTGAAGTAGTTGACGCGGAAGCGGGCGACGCCGGGCAGCGCGTAGGCGAAGTCGGCGTCGAGGTTCTTCTCGTAGTGCGCCCACTGCTTCTCGTTGGAAATCTCTTTGAGATGCTCGCGCAATGTCGCGTCGGTGAACGCGGCCCAGTCGGGCACCTTCTGCAATTCGCCGTTGAGGCGCATGTGCGGCACCAGCGGAGCGGCGAGGTGCAGGTCGGAACCGCCGTGCTCCTT